>JAYTTV010000025.1:0-2928 GCA_043745075.1 Sphingomonadaceae bacterium | reverse complement strand
AATCGCCCTCAAGCCGCGTGTTGAACTGGGCGATGTTGTCGGCGACCCAGGCTTCGTCGACGACGCCCTCGGCGATCAACCGCTTGGCATAGAGTTCGCTGACCGGCGGGTGGTGGCCGATCGCGGCGTACATCAGCGGCTGGGTGAAGCTCGGCTCGTCGGACTCGTTGTGGCCGAAGCGGCGGTAGCACCACATGTCGATGACGACGTCGCGCTTGAACTGCTGGCGGAACTCGGTCGCGACCTTGGTGGCGAAGGTCACCGCCTCGGGGTCGTCGCCGTTGACGTGGAAGATCGGCGCCTGGACGATCTTGGCGACGTCGCTCGGGTACGGCGACGAGCGCGCGAACTGCGGGCTGGTGGTGAAGCCGATCTGGTTGTTGACGACGTAATGGATGCAACCGCCGGTGTTGTAGCCGGTCAGGCCTGAGAAACCGAAGCACTCGGCGACAATGCCCTGGCCGGCGAACGCGGCGTCGCCGTGCATCAGGACGGGGAGGACTTCGCCATGGTCTTCGTCGCCACGCACCGTCTGGATCGCGCGGACCTTGCCGAGAACGACAGGGTCGACGGCCTCGAGGTGCGACGGGTTCGGGGTCAGCGACAAATGGACCTTGTTGCCGTCGAACTCGCGGTCGGTCGAGGTGCCGAGGTGATACTTGACGTCGCCCGACCCGCCGACGTCGTCGGGGTTGGCCGAACCGCCGCCAAATTCGTGGAAGATCACGCGGAACGGCTTCTGCATGACGTTGCCAAGCATGTTGAGCCGGCCGCGATGCGGCATGCCGAAGATGATTTCCTTGATGCCGTTCTGGCCGCCGATCTTGATGATCGACTCCATCGCCGGGATCATCGATTCACCGCCGTCGAGACCGAAGCGCTTGGTCCCGACGTACTTCTTGCCGAGGAAGCGTTCGAACTGCTCGGCTTCGATCAGCTTGTTGAGGATCGCCTTCTTGCCCAGCTCGCTGAACTGGATTTCCTTGTCGCGCCCCTCGATGCGCTCCTGGATGAAGCGGCGCTCCTCGACGTCGTTGATGTGCATGTATTCGACGCCGACGTTGCCGCAATAGTTCGCGCGCAGGATCGAGACGAGTTCGCGGATCGTGCCGCGCTCCATGCCGAGCGCGCCGCCGAGGAAGATCTCGCGGTCGAGGTCGGCGTCCTTGAAGCCGTGATATTCGGGCGTCAGGTCGGCGGGCAGGTCACGCTTGGTCAGGCCGAGCGGATCGAGGTTCGACGCGAGGTGTCCGCGGACGCGATAGGTGCGGATCAGCATCATCGCGCTGATCGAGTCCTGCGCGGCCTGCTCGATCGCGGCGGCGTCGTGGGCCGGTGCGTGTGCAACCGGTGCGGCGGCGGGCGCCGCTGTTGCCGGCTTGCCGGGTGCGGGCTTCGCGGCCTTCGGCGGCAGGTCGATCCCCGCCGCATCGAGCGCCAGCGTCAGCGGGTCGGTCGGCTGCGGCGGCCAGTCGGCGCGCGCCCACGACGGCCCGGCCATGTCGCCGGCCGCGGGAATTCCGCCCTCATAGTCCATCGGTCACGTCCTCGGATTGTCGCCCGCGCGAGGGGTCATACCGGCGGGGATACCTTATGTCACCCCGCCGCCACGGCGCTTCAACCCCGCAAAAGTTCGATCAGCGTCGTGCCAAGCGCCGAGGGTGAGTCGGCAACGCGGATCCCGGCGGCGCGCATCGCCTCGATCTTGTCCTCGGCCTTGCCCTTGCCGCCCGCGACGATCGCCCCGGCATGGCCCATCCGGCGTCCCGGGGGCGCGGTGCGGCCGGCGATGAAGCCGACCATCGGCTTCTTGACCTTGTTCAAGCGGATGAACTCGGCCGCGTCTTCCTCGGCCGCGCCGCCGATTTCGCCGATCATGATGATCGACGTCGTCGCCGGATCGGCGAGGTAGAGCTCGAGGACGTCGATGAAGTCGGTGCCGTTGACCGGGTCGCCGCCGATGCCGACCGCGCTGGTCTGGCCGAGGCCGACTGCGGTGGTCTGGTGGACCGCCTCATAGGTCAACGTCCCCGAGCGCGAGACGACGCCGACCGAGCCCTTCATGAAGATGTTGCCGGGCATGATGCCGATCTTGCACTCGCCGGGGGTCATTACGCCGGGGCAGTTCGGCCCGATCAGCCGCGACTTCGAGCCGCTGAGCGCACGCTTGACCTTGACCATGTCGAGCACCGGGATGCCCTCGGTGATGCAGACGATCAGCCCGATCTCGGCATCGATCGCCTCGAGGATCGCGTCGGCTGCGAACGGCGGCGGGACGTAGATCACGCTCGCGTCGGCGTCGGTCCGCTCCTTCGCCTCGAGCACGGTGTCGAACACCGGCAGGTTGAGGTGGGTCGAGCCGCCCTTCCCCGGAGCGACGCCGCCGACCATCTTGGTGCCGTACGCGATCGCCGCCTCGGAGTGGAACGTCCCCTGCTTGCCGGTGAAGCCCTGGCAGATGACGCGCGTGGCGGCGTTGACGAGAATGCTCATGGGATTAGGCCGCCTTCTTCACTTCAGCGACGATCTTCGCCGCCGCGTCGCCGAGATTGTCGCCGCTGATGATCGGCAGGCCGCTCTCCGCCAGTATCTTCTTGCCGAGCTCGACGTTGGTGCCTTCGAGGCGGACGACCAGCGGCACGCTCAAATTCACTTCCTTCGCCGCGGCGATGATGCCCTCGGCGATGATATCGCAGCGCATGATGCCGCCGAAGATGTTGACCAGGATGCCCTTCACGTTCGGGTCGGACAGGATGATCTTGAACGCCGCGGTGACCTTTTCCTTGGTCGCGCCACCGCCGACGTCGAGGAAGTTGGCGGGCTCGGCACCGTTCAACTTGATGATGTCCATTGTCGCCATTGCGAGGCCGGCGCCGTTGACCATGCAGCCGATCGTACCATCGAGCTTGATGTAGCTGAGGTCGTAGT
>JAYTTV010000024.1:0-11499 GCA_043745075.1 Sphingomonadaceae bacterium | reverse complement strand
AACGCGGCGGCATCATCGAGCCGCGCCCCAGGCTCGCGCCGGGAGAGGGGCGCGTCATCCTGATCCTCGTCCTGCTGCTGCCGGTGCTGACGCTGTCGACCGTCGGCAACGAGCAGATGTTCAACGCCTATCTGCTGTGGGGCGAGGCGAACTACCAGCTGACCTTCTTCGGCATGACGATGCCGATCACCTGGCTGATCTCGATCGATTCGGTGATCGCGATCATGGCGATGAGCGGGTCGCTGCTGTTCTGGCGCTGGTGGGGCAAGCGGCGCCACGAGCCCGACGAGATCACCAAGCTGACGATCGGGACGATGATCTGCGCGCTCGCGCCGCTCGTACTGTCGGTGGCATCGCTCTACGCGGCAGGCGGGCACCGCGTCAGCCTCGGTTGGGGGCTGGTGTTCCACGCGATCAACGAGATCGGCTTCGCCAACGTCTATCCGGTCGGGATGGCGCTGTATTCACGCTGCGCCCCGCGCGCGCTCGGCGGGACGATGATCGCGATCTATTTCCTCCATCTGTTCGCGGCGAACGTTCTCGTCGGGCGGCTGGGCGGCCTGTTGTCGACGATGTCGGGGGCGTCGTTCTGGCTGCTCCACGCCGGGCTGATCGCGGTTGCAGCGCTGATCCTGCTGCTTGTCCGCAAGCTCGCCGGGCGCCTGCTTGCGCCGACCGTCGACCCCGAGGCTGCGCTCGCCTGATCGACGCACGGCGAGCGCTTCTCATTCAACCAGGACATACCGATGACCGAAGACGTTCTGCTCGTGGGTTGCGGCAATATGGGCGGGGCGATGCTCCGCGGCTGGCTGGCGCAGCACCGCACCGGGCTGACCGTCGTCGATCCCAGCGTCGAGCGCATCCCGGAAGGCGCAAGGGCGATGGGCGCGCTGCCCGCCGACGAGCCCGCGCCGCGCGTCGTTGTCCTCGCGGTCAAGCCGCAGATGCTCACTGCGGTCGCCCCGGCGATCGAGCATGTTGTCGGCCCCGAGACGATCCTGCTGTCGGTCCTCGCGGCGGTCGAGATCGCCAGCCTGCGCCGCCATTTCCCGCGCGCTCGCGCGATGGTCCGCGCGGTGCCCAATCTGCCCGGCGCGATCGGGGCGGGGGTGACGGCGCTGGCGGCGGACGGCCTCGATTCCGCTGATAGCGCGCTGGTGACGGGCCTGTGCGAACCACTCGGCCCGGTCGAATGGCTCAGCGGCGAGGCGTTGATCGACGCCGCGACCTCGGTCTCCGGCTGCGGCCCGGCGTTCCTATTCCGCTTTGCCGATGCCGTGGTCCAGGCGGGCGTGGCACAGGGTCTCGACGCCGGCACCGCCCGCCGGCTGTTCGCCGCGACGATGACCGGTTCGGGACAGATGCTCATGGCGAGCAACGACAGCCCGGGCGAGATGGCCAACCGCGTCGCCAGCCCCGGCGGAGTCACGCTCGCGGGGCTCGCGGTGCTCGATCGTGACGACGCTCTCGTGCGCCTGATTGGCGAGACGCTGGCGGCGGCCGCGCGGCGCAGCGCCGAGATGGCCGCCGACGCACGGTGAGGATCGCGCGACGCGGACGCTCGGCCCTCGCTCACTCGCCGGGATGGTAGCGCCGCTCGATGTGAGCGCTCAGTTCGTCGGGCCAGAAATACACCGGGCGCAGATTACCCGTGGTGTAGCGCTCCGCCTGGTCGGCGAAGTGTCGCGAGGCCGGGTCCCCGCTCTCGCCGCCCGCGGTCACCGCCCACGCCTCGACGCGCGGACCAAATTCGACGATCGCGACAAAGCTGTTGCCGCTGCTGCCGTAGTATTTTCGGGTGTTCGGATAGGCCCGCGCGCCGAACGAGGCGAGCGAGCCCCATTGCGCCGAGGTGAAGCCGACCGGCAGGCTGGCTTTCGCATCGTCGAAATGCCCGACGATGCTGTCGTCGAGGCGCTGGAAGCGGTTGATCGTGCCCCACGGCACCGACCAGCTGTCGAAGTCGCGGGTGAGCCGGTCGGCGGCCTGCTGCAACGCTGCCAGTTTATCAGCGGCCGAGACCCGCGTCAGGATATAGTCGGACACGTTGATCCGCTCGGCCTTGGCGAAGCTGCCGACGTCATGCCACAGCGTATCGCCCCAATAGACCGCGAGCGAGGTGGCGGTGTCGCCGGTCGACCAGCGGTCGTCCCACCGGCGAAGGAGCGCCAGCGGTCCGGCCAGCGACGTCCGCTGCGGGTCGGCGGCGGGCAGCGCGTCATAGGCGGCGAAGAGCGCCGGCAGGAGCCGCGCGAAGCCGGGCAGATGGCTGTCGAACGCGGCGAGGCGCAACTGCTCGGGGGTGAAGTCGTGGCGGCCGGTGAGCAGCGCCGTCGCGTGGCGCCCGCGATCGTTCTCGCCGGCCGTGTCCATGTAGCGGGGATAGTCGCCGCGTCGCGGGCTGTCCGGACCGGCGGCGCCCCACGGCTCGTCGTTTGTGTTGAACACCCAGCCGATCGGCGGGCGGATCGCGTTCGGCAACGAGGCGGTTGTGTGGAGGCCCTGCCAGTCGGTCGCGGGATCGGCGCCGTCGACGGGGCGGCCGTAGTCGAAGCGGTCGGCGCGGCGCGGCACGAACTGCGGATGGAGGTAGGCGATCTCGCCCGCGTGATCGGCGAATATCGTCCCGTTCGAACTGTTCGCCTGCAGCCCGGCCACCTTGAGGTAGCTTGCGAGGTCAGTCTGTTTGGTGCGCAGGAAGCTCTGCTCGAGCGCCGGTACCGGACGCCACATCAGCGCGGTCGCGATCCAGCGTCCGCCCTCGGCGCGCGTGACCGGTCCATGGTGGGTGCGGAAGGTAACGAACGTCCGCTGCTTCATGCTGCCGTCGGCGGCCCGGTACGCGATCGTCACCGGCACCATCGCCACCGGCCGCAGCGCAGTGCCGTAGCGGTAGAAGCGCTTGTCACCCCGCGTGACGATCGTTTCGGCGAACTCGTCGACATTATCGACGCCCGACGAGGTGTGCATCCAGCCGGTGCTGGTGTTCCACCCCTGGTAGATGAAGAACTGCCCCCACGTCGCCGCGCCATACGCATTGAGCCCTTCGCCGCTGGTCATCTGCAGCTCGGCGCGGAAGTAGAAGCTGGTGTGCGGGTTGATCAGCAGCAGGGCATGGCCGGCGACCGTGTTCTGCGGCGCGATGGCGATGCCGTTCGACCCGCGCGGCTCCTCAGGCTGGGCACCGGTTTCCATAGCCGAAGCCGCCACCGGCATGCCGCCGTAGAAGCTCTGCACGCCCGACAGCGGGATTCGTTCGATGTCGCCGCCGATGCTGCCTTCGGTGAAGCTCAGCGCCATCCACGGTTCGAACCGCGTCAGCACGCGCGGATGCACCGTCGGATGCGTCGCGAGATAATAGTTGAGGCCGTCGGCCCAGCTATCCATCAGCTTGCGCAGCCACGCCGGGCTGGTGCGATACTCGCGCTGCAGCGCCACCGGATCGGCATAGAGCCGCTGGCGGAGGTCCTGCCAGATCGCTGCTTCGCCGACGGCCTCTGCGGTGCGGCCGAGCGCGGTCAGGTAATTGGCCTCGATACGCGGAAAATCGTCCTCGGCCTGCGCGTACATGGCACCGAACACCGCCTGCGCGTCGGTTGCGGCACTGACATGGGCGATGCCCCAGTTGTCGCGGGTGATCGTCACCGCCGCCGCCTGCTGCTCGAGACGCTGGGGCTGGGCGGCATAAGCGGCGGTGGCCGTGGCGAGGGGCAAAAACCATTCCGCAATGCGCCGGGCAAGTCTATTCATAGCGCAACGCTATTCGCCGTCCCGCCCGCCCGCAAGGAAGAGCCCATGAAGTATCTGCTCTGCGCCATCGCGTTCCTGCTGGCGGCACCAGTCACGGCCGAGCCGATCCTCCTGCGCCCGGCGCGGGTCTTCGACGGGATCACACCCGTGTCGCATGCGGGTTGGGAGGTTCTCGTCGACGCCGACCGGATCGCCGCGGTCGGCCCGCAGCTGACGGTGCCACCCGGCACGCGCGTCGTCGAGCTGCCGGAAACGACGTTGATGCCGGGCATGATCGAGGGCCACGGGCACCTTTTCCTCCACCCGTATAACGAGACGCCGTGGGACGAGCAGGTGCTGCACGAGCCGCTGGCGCTCCGGACCGCGCGCGCGGTGGTCCAGGCGCGCGCGACGTTGCTGGCCGGCTTCACCAGCGAGCGCGATCTCGGCACCGAGGGGGCGGGCTATGCCGACGCCGGCCTCAAGCAGGCGATCGACCAAGGCATCGTGCCGGGGCCGCGCCTGATCGTCGCGACGCGGGCGATCGTCGCGCGCGGTGCCTATGGCCCCAAGGGCTTCGAGCCGGGCGTGGCGGTGCCGCAGGGCGCGCAGGAAGTCAGCGGCGTCGACGAGATCGTTCGTGCCGTCCGCGACCAGATCGCCGGCGGCGCGGGCCTGATCAAGCTCTATGCCGATTATCACTATCAAGGCGGCGAAGGCAGCAAGCCGACATTGTCCCAGGCCGAGATGAGCGCGGCGGTTGCCGCCGCGCACGACGCCGGGCGCAAGGTGGCCGCGCACAGCGTCACCGAAGAGGGCATGCGGCGCGCGATCGCCGCGGGGGTCGACACGATTGAGCACGGCTATGGCGGGACACCGGCGATCTTCAAGGCGATGCACGACCGCAACATCGCCCTCTGCACGACGCTCGCTGCCTCGGACGCGGTTGCCCGCTACCGCGGCTGGAACGGCGTCGAGCCGGCACCGGCAGGGGTCCTCGACAACCGCCGCTCGTTCAAGCTGGCGCTGGCGGCGGGCGTGCCGATCTGCATGGGCGGCGACGTCGGCGTCTACGCGCACGGCACCAACGCCCGCGAGATGGAACTGATGCAGGGCGCCGGGATGCCGGCCGCCGCCGTCGCCATCGCCGCCACCGCAGGCAACGCGCGCATCTTCGGCATCGACGACACGGTCGGCAGCATCAAGCCCGGCCTACTCGCCGATCTGGTCGCCGTCACCGGCGACCCGACCCTCGACGTCGCTGCCGTCCGCACCGTCAAGCTGGTGATGAAGGGAGGCCGGATCGTTGCGCCCTAAGCCGCAGCATTCGTGGCAACGGCCGATTGGGCAAAGGACACTGTCGCCACGAGTCCGCCATGCTCCCGGTTGCGCAAGGTAATCGTGCAGCCGATCCGACGTGCGAGCAGCTGTGCGATTCTCAAGCCAAGTCCCGATCCCTGGCCACCCGGCCGCGATGCATCGAGCCGGCGAAAAGGATCGAACACGCGATCGAGGTCTGCCGCAGGGATGCCCGGACCGCGGTCGGCAACCTGAACCCGCGTGACCCCGTCCACGACGTCGACCGACAGCTCGGCACCGCCGCCGTACAAAAGCGCATTGTCGATCAGGTTCGCAATGATCCGGCGCAGGGCTTCGGGCTGCGTCCGCTCGACGATCCGTGGTCCCGGCTCGATCGACACCGGCTGTCCGACGTCCTGCGCATCTTCGCACAGACTGGCGACCAGCGCGCCGATGTCGACCGGGACCAACGCGGCATCGGTTTCACGAGATAGCCTGGCGAGTTCCAATCCCTCTTCGACCAGCGCCGTCATCGCCCGGACGTCGGCGATCAGCTTCTCGCGAAGCGTCGCGTCGGGGATGGTGTCGAGCAGCAGCCGCATCCGGGTCAGCGGGCTGCGCAGGTCATGTGAGATCGCAGCGAGCATGTACGTCCGTTCCTCGACAGTCCGCCGCAACTGCACCTGCATGTCGTTGAAGGCCGCAATCGCGCGTCGAACGTCGCCCGGACCCGTCTCGACGACGGACCTCGCCTCGAGGTTGGCGGCGAGACCCTGCGCGGCGGCACCAAGCCGCGCGATCGGCCGCGCCGCCATCCGCGCGACGACCAGCGCGAGGGCCACGACCGCCAGCCCAAGCGCGACGAGGAACGATGCGCTCGCGATCGGCTCGGTCGGTCCCGGACGCGGTGGCGCATCGACCGCCAGGAAGATCGGCTGGGCCGCCCCGAGCGCGAGACGCACCGCATAGCAAAGCGGGCGCAGCGGCCCGGGCACGGCCGGGGCGCGGAAGGCGCGGGCCGGCGGGGGTGGCGGCGGCGGCCCAACGCGCGCGCAGACCGCGGCCCCGACACTATTCACCGCGATGTCGTGCGCGCCGGAGATCCGCTCGGCAATGCGGAGCGCGATCGCCGGCGCAGGGTCGCCGTTTGGAAGCTGGTCCAGACGACGCGTGCCAGGAGGAGGCGGGCCGGCCGCGACGGCGGCGACGATCCGGTCGACGACCCGGTCGGCGCGTTCTGCCGAGATTTCGGCGCGGCGCTGGAACACTGCCAGTACCGAAGCAACCAGCGCCGCCGCCGCGATGCCGACGATAAGGACCATGAAGATCCGACCGGCCATCGAATCGATGAAGCGGCGGAGCGCGATCAGCACCGCTCGACCGCCTCGCTGAAGACATAGCCGCGCCCGCGGACCGTCTTGATGATCGGCGAGCCGTCGAGGTCGTCGCCCAATTTGCCGCGCAATCGGCTGATCCGCAGGTCGATCGAGCGGTCGAGCGCCGCATCGTCGGCACCGCCGGTCAGGCGATGGAGGACCTCGCGCGGCAACACCTTGCCGCGATGCGCGATCAACGCCGCGAGCAGCCGGTATTCGCTGCCCGACAGCGGCACCACGACCCCGTCAGCGGCGACCAGATGACGGCGGCGGTGGTCCAGCCGCCAGGCACCGAAGCGGATTTCCCCGGGCTCGGTCTCGACAACGGCTTCACCGAGCGGGATCGCCGCGGTCCGGCGCAGGACGCTGCGGATGCGCGCGAGCAGTTCACGCGGCTCGAACGGCTTGGCGAGATAGTCGTCGGCACCGATCTCCAGCCCGATCACGCGGTCGATCGGGTCGCCCCGCGCGGTGAGCATGATGATCGGCACGTTGCCCGTCCGCCGCAGCCAGCGGCAGACGTCGAGCCCGTCCTCGCCGGGCAGATTTAGATCGAGGACCACGAGCGCGACGTCGCTGTGGCGACCAAGGAGCGTCCGCAAAGCTGCGCCGGTCGGAGCCTCCGAAACGCGAAAGCCGTTCGCGCGGAGCATCGCTGCGATCAGCGCGGCGATCTCGCGGTCGTCCTCGACGATGATGATGTGCGGTTCGTCCTGCATCGTCTGCATTTGCCTCAAATACCCGACCGGGTCGCGAGCAAATCATGTCGAACCGCCAGCGGTTCGGCGGACGGTTACAGTTCGACGCCCAATCGGCTCATCCCGATACAAAGCGACACGCTTTGCCCGGATCGAGCCGCAGTCTGGCTCGATGTTCGGACTGCGCCTGCTCGACAGGCTGCAGTTACAGGACAAAGCTTATGCGGATCATACTCTCCAGCCTGGCGATCGCGACGTTGGCATTGGCCGGTCTCGCCGTTCCCGCGAGCGCCCAGACACCGCTGCCACCGCGCGACGCGGCAGTTCGCGGCGACGTGCCGCCGCCACCACCGGGCGACCCCGCCGCGCCGACGGCCCTGCAGGGATGATGCCGCCCCCGCCGCCGCCTCCCGGTGCTCGCGGTGCCGATGCTCCGCCGCCGCCCCGCCGGCACCATCGGCGTAGCGACATGCAGGCACCCGCCCCGCCGCCGCTGACCGGTTGCGGTGCCGTCTTGCCGCCGCCCCCGCCGCCCCGGGGCTGATCCGGCTGGGTACGCGTCCGGCTTGCCGCCGGACGCGTACCCACGTTCGGGGCAGCGGAACATCCCGATCCCGCAGCTATTCGGTGGCGTGAAATCCACCTTCGGGGCGGCAGATCGCGCAAAAAACAGGCGAGGCAAAGCGATGGTAACAGGGGTAACGGCGCGATCCCGCCCGGGCGACGAAGCCTCCGGCGACGTGACACGCGCGAAAACCGCGCTCCAGGCGCTCAACTTCTTTATGGCCGACATGCAAGCAGGAATCGGCCCTTTCCTAGGCGTTTTCCTCCAGCAGCGTGGCTGGGCGACGGGTCCCATCGGCACGGTGATGACCGTCGGTGGCGTGGCGGGAATGCTCATGACCGTACCAGCCGGCGCGTTCATCGATCATACGACGAAGAAGCGGCTCGTGGTGATCGTCACCGGCATCTGCACGGTGATGGCGTCGTTCCTGATCCTGTTTTCGCAGTCGGGCTGGGTGGTGACAGTGAGCCAAGTCGCGACCGCGATCGCCGGAGCCGCAATCGGCCCGGCGGTGACGGGCATGACGCTCGGAGTCGTCTGGCAGAAAGGCTTCAACTCCCAGAGCGGCCGCAACCAAGGCGTGGAACCATGCCGGCAATATGATCGGCGCCGGGCTGTCCGGCTGGCTCGGCTGGAAGTACGGCATGCCGGCCATCTTCTACCTCGCGGCTGCGTTTGGCGTGCTGGCGATCATCACCGTGCTGATGATCCCCGAGGCGGCGATCGATCACCGGGCTGCGCGCGGACTGGAAGACAATGCCGACGACAAGGACGATGCGGCGGGTGGCCAGGCGGAAGGCTTCAAGACGCTGCTGAAAAACAAGCCGATGCTGATCCTCGCGGCGGCGTTGGCGTGCTTCCATCTCGGCAACGGTGCAATGCTGCCGCTGTACGGGCTGGCCGTCGTCGGGGCCGGCAAGGGCAATCCCGCAGTGTTCACCGCGACGACGGTCGTGGTCGCCCAAGCGGTGATGATCGTCGCGTCGCTGCTCGCGATGCGGATGTCCGCCGGCAAGGGATATTGGCTGGTGCTTCTGATTTCGTTCGCGGCGCTGCCGTTGCGTGGTCTGCTCGCCGGCACCTTCATCGAGCAGTGGGGCGTATGGCCGGTCCAGGCACTCGATGGCATCGGCGCCGGATTGCAGAGCGTTGCGGTTCCCGGCCTCGTCGCCTGTCTTCTCGCGGGAACCGGGCGGGTCAACGTCGGCCAGGGCGCGGCAATGACGGTGCAAGGCCTCGCCGCTTCGCTGAGCCCGGCGATCGGCGGCTGGATCGCGCAGGGGCTCGGCTACCAGACTGCATTTTACATTCTCGGCAGCTTTGCGTTGGCCAGCCTCGCGCTGTGGATCGTCTTCGCGCGCACGATCAGGGGCGCCTGCGAGGACGCGTCGGGCGACGTCGGCAAAGGAAGGACGGCATGAGCGGAACGATAAGCTGGCTGCACGTCGGCGACCTGCACATGGACGAAGCCGACGGCATGATCAGCCATGCGCGGCTGGAGCGGATCGTCGCCGAGGCGAATACGCACCTCGGCGACACGGTCGACTTCGTATTCCTGCCCGGCGACAACGCCAATCACGCGACGCCCGCCCAGTATCAGGCGATCACTGGCGCACTCGCTGGGCTCGATCGCCCGTGGCGGATAATCCCCGGCGATCATGACTTCGAAGGCGGCGATCTGGCAGCCTATGAATGTGCGATCCCCGAGGCGAACCGGCACGAAGCCGAAGTCATCGCCAGGCACCGCTGCATCTGCATCTTCCTCGACATCATTTCGGCAGGAGCGGGAGGTCCCGACTTCAGGCTGACGATGCATCACCGCAGCCGCCTGCTGAGGGAACTGGCGCGAGCCGAGGCCGAAGGGCAGACGCCGCTGGTCTTCATGCACGCTTATCCCGGCGACCTTGCCGCCGATGCCGACGAAATCGCCCGGGTGTTCGCCGACACGCGCGTCGCCTTCGTCGACACCGGCCACACGCATTACAACAAGCTGCTCAACGACGGCAGGGTGGTCTATGGCGCGACGCGGTCGACCGGACAGATCGAGGAGGGCGGCGGCCAAGCCGGTTTCTCGATCGTCACCGTTCATGACACCGTGCCGAGCTGGCGATTCAAGACCTTCGGCGGCGAATGGCCGTTCGTCCAGATCGTCGGCCCAGCCGACTATCGTCTGGTGACGCGGCCTGCCGATCCGCGGCAAGTGCCCCGGCCGGGGAGTGTCGAGATCACCGCGAAAATCTTTGGGCGGATCGTTGAGCCGGTGCTGCTGTCGGCAGGCGGCAGCGACGCCGTCGCGATGGCCCGGGTCGCGGGAACCTCGCTCTGGCGCGCAAGCGTGACGCTGCCCCCGGGGTTGCACAAGGTGTCGGTCACGGCCGGCAACGACCGCGACACGACCCGTGTCCTCGTGCGGGCGGCGGACGAGGTGCCTCGCCGGGCGATGCCGGTTGCTCCGGGCCGCGACATCCACACGATCGGCGCGTGGCCCGAGCACGATATCGACGGCTTGCAACTCGGCCCGAACAAGAATGGGATGCGTCTGTGAACCTTGCGACAGGCGCAACCTGGGGCATCTGTGCCGCCGCCACCGCCGGCGTAGTCGGACGTCCGTTCAAATGGCCCGAGGCCATCTGGGCCGTCGCCGGAGCGATGCTGCTGCTGCTGTTCGGCCTGATCCCGGCAGAGTCGGCGCTTGCCGCGGTCGGCAAGGGCATGGACGTCTATTTATTTCTCATCGGTATGATGCTGCTCAGCGAGACGGCGCGTGACCAGGGCCTGTTCGACTGGGTCGCGGCGACCGCGGCGAACCGTGCCGGTGGATCGACCCCGCGCCTGTTCATGCTGGTGTACGCGACCGGTATCGTCACCACGACATTCCTGTCGAACGATGCGACGGCAGTGGTGCTGACCCCGGCGGTGTTCGCCGCGGCGAAGAAGGCGAAGGCCGATCCGCTGCCGCTGCTGTTCGCCTGCGCGCTGATCGCCAACGCCGCGAGCTTCGTGCTGCCGATCTCCAACCCCGCCAACCTCGTGCTCTACGGCGGCAAGATGCCACCGCTCGGACAATGGTTCGGGTCGTTCGCGCTCCCGTCGATCGCCTCGATCGTGGTGACTTATATCGCGCTGCGTTGGATCGAGCGGAAGCGGATTTCGGGAAATTGCGAGAGCGACGCCGAGCGGGCGCCGTTATCGGCGGGCGGCAAGGCGGCCTTCGCCGGCATCGTCGCGACGGCGATCCTGTTGATCGCGATGTCCGCATTCGATGTCTCGCTCGGCCTGCCGACCTGCATTGCCGGGCTCGCGACCACCCTCGGGGTCTGCGCGCTGGCGAAACGCTCGCCGGTCGAGCTGGCCAAAGCGGTGTCGTGGAGCGTCCTGCCGCTGGTCGCCGGGCTATTCGTCCTGGTCGAGGCGCTCGATCGTACCGGGGTCATCCGCCACGTCGCCGAAGCGTTGAAAGCAATGGCCACCGATCCAGTGCGGGGCGCCGCGATTTCGGGGACGATCCTCGCCTTCGTGTCGAACTTGATTAACAATCTTCCGGCCGGGCTCGTCGCCAGCACCGCGGTAGCGCAGGCCCACCCGCCCCGGCTGATGGTCGACGCGCTCCTGATCGGCGTCGACCTCGGCCCCAACCTGTCGATTACCGGCAGTCTGGCGACGATCCTATGGCTTCAGGCGATCCGCCGCGAGGGTCAGGATGTCAGCTTCGGGCAGTTCCTCAAGGTTGGCAGCGTCACCATGATCCCGGCGCTCGCCGCCGCCCTGGGCACAAGACTTCTGATTGGTTGAGAAGGAAACGCTGATGAACGCAGCCTGGGCCTTTCCCTTT
>JAYTTV010000023.1:0-11550 GCA_043745075.1 Sphingomonadaceae bacterium | reverse complement strand
CGCTCGTCTGCGGCGACAGCCACACCGCGACGCATGGCGCGCTCGGGGCGCTGGCGTTCGGTATCGGCACCAGCGAGGTCGAGCACGTCTTCGCGACGCAGACGCTGCTGCTCAAGCAGTCGAGCTCGATGGAGGTCCGCGTCACCGGCACGCTCGGCTATTCGATCTCGGCGAAGGACGTCGCGCTGGCGATCGTCGGTGCGCTCGGCACCGCCGGGGGGACAGGGTCGGTGATCGAATATACCGGTGAGGTCATCGACGCGCTGAGCATCGAGGGCCGGATGACGGTGTGCAACATGGCGATCGAGGCGGGCGCGCGCGCCGGGCTCGTCGCCCCCGACGCCAAGGTCTTCGAGTATCTGCGCGGCCGCCCGCGCGCGCCGACCGGGGCCGCCTGGGATGCCGCTGTCGCCTATTGGCGGACGCTGCCGAGCGACGCGGGCGCGACCTACGACCGCGTCGTGACGATCGACGGCAGCGCGATCGCGCCGCTGGTGACATGGGGGACGAGCCCCGAGGACGTCGTCGCGATCACCGGCGTCGTGCCGTCGCCCGACAGCTTTGCCGACGCCAGCAAGCGGCTCGCGGCGGCAAAGTCGCTCGACTACATGGGCCTTTCGGCTGGGACGCGGCTCGAGGACGTCGTCGTCGAGAACATCTTCATCGGCAGCTGCACCAACAGCCGGATCGAAGATCTCCGCGCCGCCGCGGCGGTTGCCAAGGGCCGTCACGTCGCCAGCGGCATCCGCCAGGCGCTTGTCGTTCCGGGGTCGGGGCTGGTCAAGCTCCAGGCCGAGGCCGAGGGGCTCGACCGCATCTTCATCGAGGCGGGGTTCGACTGGCGCGCCCCCGGCTGCTCGATGTGCCTCGGCATGAATCCCGACAAGGTCCCGGCGGGCGAGCGCTGCGCCTCGACGAGCAACCGCAATTTCGTCGGCCGCCAGGGTCCCGGAGCACGGACGCATCTGTTGTCGCCCGCGATGGCGGCAGCGGCGGCGGTCACCGGCCACCTCACCGACGTCCGCGAGTTGATGGGCTGATGCAACCGTTCCACACCGTCACCGGCATCGCCGTCCCGTTCGGCGCGGAGAACGTCGACACCGACGTCATCATCCCGTCGCGCTTCCTCAAGACCGTGACGCGGTCGGGGCTCGGCGCGGGGGCGTTCGACGTGATCCGTTCCGATCCCGACAATGTCTTCGATACGCCGCGCAACAAGGGCGCGCCGATCCTCGTCGCGGGCGATAATTTCGGCTGCGGGTCGAGCCGCGAACACGCGCCGTGGGCGCTCGCCGACATGGGCTTCCGCGTCGTCATCGCGCCGAGCTTCGCCGACATCTTCAGCGGCAATTCGTACAAGAACGGGCTGGTGCTGGTCGAACTGCCGCAGGCGCAGATCGACCGGCTGATGGTCGTTGCGGCCGACGCCGACATCACCGTCGATCTCGAAAATCAGGTCGTCACGACCGGCTATCAGGACCGCTTCGCCTTCGCCGTCGACCCGTTCCGCAAGGCCGCCCTGCTGTCGGGACAGGACGAGATCGGCCTGACGCTGACGATGGCCCTGGCGATCGAACATTATGAGGCGCGCCTCGCCGACGAGCGCCCATGGCTGGCAGGCGCCGCCACCCGCCGGGATTAATCAGTCCGCCTTCAAACTCTGATATTGCAGGTAATAGTCGTTACATGTAAGTAACGTCCTAAGTTGATTCGCGTGCTGCGACGATGGAGCCGCATGGCATGATTCAGCTGGTCTACCGAAGTAAAAGCATGGTCGACGATGGCTCGTCGACGTTCTTCATCACCATCGCGCAGATCATCGAGCAATCGCTGATCAACAACGCGAGGCGGCGCATCACCGGGGTGCTTGCGTTCAGTTCCGGCCGGTTCGTCCAGATCCTCGAGGGGGCCGCGAGCGACGTCGATCCGATGCTCGCGATGATCACCGCCGATCGGCGGCATAGCGACGTGCGGATCATGTCGCGCGAAGCGGTCGGGACGCGCTCGTTCGGCGCATGGTCGATGGCGTTCGCCGGGGGCGGCAGCGGTGTCGGGACGATCATGGATCTGCTCGCCGAGTGCGATCCGGCATCGCACGCCTATCGGACAGCGATCGGCGCACTCGCCAATTGCATTCGCTGACGACGCGGCGTTCGCTTGGCGAACCGGCGTCGCGTCGGCTACGGGGGGGCATGACCAAGACCCTGCTCCTCCTCCCCGGCGACGGGATCGGCCCCGAAGTCACCGCGCAGGCCGCGCGCGTCGTCGACCGGCTCAACACGCACCACGGTCTCGACGTGACGACCGCGACCGCGCGCTTCGGCGGCGTGGGCATCGACGTCGATGGTGTTCCGCTCACCGCGGCGACGCTGGCGCGGGCGAAGGCGTCCGACGCGGTGCTGATGGGCGCGGTCGGCGGGCCGCAATGGGCGAAGCAGCCGTACGACAAGCGGCCCGAGGCCGGGCTGCTGGCGTTGCGCGCGGGGATGAACGTCTTCGCCAACCTTCGCCCGGCAAAATGCTTCGCCGCGCTCGCCGACGCCTCGAGCCTCAAGCGCGAGATCGTCGAGGGGCTGGATATATTGTTCGTCCGCGAACTCACCGGCGGCGTCTATTTCGGCGAGCCGCGCGGGATCGCGGACTTGGGCAACGGCGAACGCCGCGGGGTCAACACCCACGTCTATACCTCGAGCGAAATCCGCCGCGTCGCGCGCGTCGCCTTCGACCTCGCGAAGCACCGGACCGGCCGCGTCGCGTCAGCCGAAAAGGCGAACGTGATGGAGGCGGGGCTGCTGTGGCGCGAGGAGGTGCAGGCGCTCCGCGACGCCGAATATCCGCACATCGAGCTGACCCACATCCTCGCCGACAACGCCGCGATGCAGCTGGTCAAGGCGCCGAAGCAGTTCGACATCATCCTGACCGACAATCTGTTCGGCGACATCCTGTCCGACGCGGCGGCGATGCTGACGGGATCGCTCGGCATGCTGCCGTCGGCGGCGCTGGGGGAGGCGGGGACGCCGGGGCTGTACGAACCGATCCACGGCTCGGCTCCCGACATCGCCGGGCAGGGCGTCGCCAACCCCTGCGCGTCGATCCTCAGCCTGGCGATGGGCCTGCGCTACAGCCTCGGGCGGCCCGATCTGGCGGACACGGTCGAAGCGGCAGTGTCCGCGGCGCTCGATGCGGGCGCGCGGACACGCGATATCGGCGGGACGCTGGGGACCGCCGCGATGGCCGACGCGGTCCTCGCGCACCTCTAGCCAAGCGCCGCCGCGACCGCGGCAATCGCCCGCGCGATATCGGCGTCGGTCGTTCGCCAGTTGATCACGCAGATCCGCATCGCGCGCTGGCCGCGCCACGTCGTCGCCCCGAACATCGCCTCGCCGCTCGCGTTGATCCGGGCGATGACCGCATCGGTCGCGTCGCCGAACGAGATCAACGCCTGGTTGAGCCCGGGGCCGCCGATCAGCCGCGCGCCGGGTAGCGCGGCGATGCCGTGCGCCAGCGTCGCGGCGTGGGCGCAGCAGCGGTCGACGAGCGCCGCGATGCCGTCGCGCCCGAGCTCACGCAGCGCGGCATAGACGGCGAAGCCGCGTGCCCGGCGGCTCCATTCGGGGTTCCAGTCGACTGCCTCGCGCGCCTCGCCGTCGACCGGCATGTAGCTCGCCGACACCGTCATCGCGGCGCGGTGCGCGGCGGGATCGGCGACGACCGCGATCCCGCAATCATATGGCGTGTTGAGCCATTTGTGCGCGTCGGTCGCCCAGCTGTCGGCGCGTTCGACCCCGGCGACGACCGCGCGGTGGCGGGGCGATGCCTTCGCCCACAGCCCAAACGCGCCGTCGATATGGACCCATGCGCCGGCCGCCTTCGCGCGCGGGATCAGGGTGACGAAATCGTCGCACGACCCGATGTTGAGATCGGCGGCATTGAGCGCGACGATCACTGGCCGATCGCCCGCCGCGGCGAGGGCGGCGTCGAATGCGGGCAGCAGGATACGCCCGTCGTCGCCGGTCGCCACCGGGACAAGCGCCTTCGTGCCGATCCCGAGCAGTCGCAGCGCGCGATCGATCGACAAATGCCGCTGGTCATTCGCGATCAGCATGATCGGCGGTCCCCCGGCGAGACCGTCGGCCTCGACGTCCCAGCCGCGCTCGGCGAGCAGCCGGTGGCGCGCCGCCGCAAGGCACGTCGCATGCGCCATCTGACAGCCGCTGGTCAGCGCGAACGACGCACTTGCCGGCAGGTCCAGCACGTCCTTGAGCCATTTCCCCGCGATTTCCTCGACCGCCGAAGCGGCCGGGCTGCACGCCGTCAGCCCGGCATTCTGGTCCCGCGTCGCGGCGAGCCAGTCGGCGGCGAGCGCCGAGGGCAGCGTGCCGCCGATGACCCACGCGAAAAAACGACCGCCCGCGCTGCCGGTGATCCCGCCCTCGACGGCGACGACGAGGTCCTTGACCACCTCGTCGGCGGCGGTCCCGGTGTCGCCCAACCCGGAATCGAGCCGGGCGCGGAGGGCGACGAGGCTTACCGTCGCCGCGACGGGAGCGGCATCGAGGCCGGTGATATACGCCTTGGCCGCGGTCGCGGCAGCGTCGAGCGCGCGGATCGTCATCGTCTGATCGGTCATTAAAGTTTCCCCCCGCGACGTATCGCACAGCGCGGCGCTGCGGTCTGGCGGTTTCCGGCCGCTGCGCTCGACTTGCCGATCTGCCTGCGCGTCGCTAAGTCGCGCACCCACAGGAGAACACGAATGGCCTATAACGTCGCCGTCATCGGCGCGACCGGGAGCGTCGGGCGCGAGATGCTCAACATCCTTGCCGAGCGGCAGTTTCCGATCAAGGAGATCGCCGCGCTCGCGAGCGGGCGGAGCCAGGGCGACATCATCGACTTCGGCGAGGACGGGCGCACGCTCAAGGTCCAGAACCTCGAGCATTTCAACTTCACCGGCTACGACATCGCCTTGTTCGCGGCGGGGTCGGGCCCGGCCGCGCAATACGCACCGATCGCCGCCGCCGCGGGTTGCGTCGTCATCGACAACAGCTCGCTGTTCCGCATGGAGCGCGACGTCCCGCTGATCGTGCCCGAGGTCAATCCGCACGCGATCGACGGCTACAAGGCGCGCAACATCATCGCCAATCCCAACTGCTCGACCGCGCAGATGGTCGTCGCGCTGCAGCCGCTCCACGAGGCGGCGACGATCAAGCGCGTCGTCGTCGCGACGTATCAGTCGGTTTCGGGCGCGGGCAAGGCGGGGATGGACGAGCTGTTCGAACAGACCCGCGCGGTGTTCGTCGGCGACCCCAAGACGCATTCGAAGTTCACCAAGCAGATCGCCTTCAACGTCATCCCGCACATCGACGTCTTCATGCCCGACGGCCAGACCAAGGAAGAGTGGAAGATGGTCGTCGAGACGCAGAAGATCATGGGGCAAGACATCCAGGTCGCCGCGACGTGCGTCCGCGTGCCGGTTTTCGTCGGCCATTCGGAAGCGATCTCGATCGAGTTCGAGCGCCCGCTGTCGGCGGCGCAGGCGCAGGCGATCCTGCGCGAGGCCCCCGGGGTCATGCTCGTCGATAAGCGCGAGGACGGCGGCTACATCACCCCGCTCGAATGCGTCGGCGAATACGCGACCTACGTCAGCCGCGTCCGCAAGGACCCGACCGTCGAATACGGCCTGCAACTGTGGTGCGTCGCGGATAACCTCCGCAAGGGCGCGGCATTGAACGCGGTCCAGATCGCCGAACTGCTCGGGCGGCGGCACCTGAAAAAGGCGGCCTAGGCCGGTATCGCGGCGCGCGTGTCACCCCGGCAACCCCGGGGTGCCAGCGCGCGTCCGCACGTCCGCGTGAACTTGAATCGCGGACGGAACGACAATCTTGCCAAGGGTTTGGCCCCTTCTACCCCGTAAGACGTTTTGGTGACGGCCTCGCCAATCGGCTGCAACTGCGCCGCGCGATGCCGCTCCGTGTACCGGCGCGTTTTCACCGGCAGTTAGGTTATGAGGTCCCCTCCCTATGATGAAATTCATTGTCGCCGCATCCGCGGCGTTGGCCGCTGCGTCGGCGTCGGCGCAGGTCGGATCGGTCATCACCGAGCCGACGCAGGCGTTCAACGGGCCGTATATCGGCATCCAGGGCGGCTGGCAGGACGACGAGCAGCGCCTCGCGCTCGCCACCACCGACGGGTCGTTCTACCGCGCCCGCGACCGGACGTCGGGCTTCGCCTATGGCGGCCAGATCGGCTATGACTATCGCCTAAGCCCGCATTTCGTCCTCGGCGTCGAGGCGAGCGCGACCGGGCGCACCGGCGATGGCCGCTCGTACGACGGCTTCAACAATGTCTACGACCTGCGCGTCGGTCGGACGGTCAACGGCACCGGCCGCCTCGGCTATCTCGTCAATCCCGCCGGGCTGGTCTACGTCCGCGGCGGTTATTCGAACGCGCGCTTCGATACCGGCAACGGCACCGGCTACGACGCCGAAAACCGTGACGGCTACACCGCCGGCGTCGGCTACGAGCAGGCGATCGCCCGCGCGGTGACCGCACGGATCGAGTATAACTACTCCGAATACGGCACGCGCAACCTGTACGACGCCGCCTTCACCAACCAGGGCAACGTCACCAGCAACTACCGTCGCAATGCCGTGACGGCCGGGCTGAACTTCCACTTCTAGCCGACAAGGCCGGGGCGGGCGGTGCTCGCCCCGGCATGCCGCACGATTGCCGGTCCAGGTGGTGGACGCTATCGAACGCGCATGAGCATCGAACCAACCGCGACCGCCGTGCCGGTAAAGAATTTCGCCTCGTTCGACGGGCAGGAGATCGCGTGGCGCGAGGTCGGGGAGGGGCGGCCGCTCGTCCTGCTCCACGGCCTGTTTAGCGACGCGGTGACCAACTGGATCAGGTTCGGCACCGCCGCGACGATCGCCGCCGCCGGATTTCGGGTGATCATGCCCGATTTCCGCGCGCATGGGCTGAGTGCGAAGCCCCACGACGCCGCGGCGTACCCGATCGACGTCCTGTCGCGCGATATCGAGGCGCTCGTCGCGCATCTCGGGCTGAGCGACTTCGACCTCGGCGGCTATTCGCTCGGCAGCCGGACAGCGGTGCGGTTGATCGTTCGCGGGATGCGTCCGCGCCGCCTCGTCCTCGCCGGGATGGGCCTCGCCGGGCTGGTCGAATCGAACCGGCGGACCGCGTGGTTCCTCCACGTCATCGCCGAACCCGACAGCTTCGAGCGCGGCACCCCCGGCTGGCTCGCGGTCCAGTTCATGAAGACCAACAAGATCGACGGCGAGGCGTTGTCGCACCTCCTCCGCGCGCAGGCGGAAACGACGATCGAGGCGATCCGCGCGCTGGCGACCCCGGCGCTAATCGTGTGCGGGGCGGCCGATCAGGACAACGGCTCGGCCCCCGACTTAGCGGCGGCGATGCCCAACGCGCGCTACGCCGAGATCCCGGGAACCCACATGAGTTCGGTCACGATGCCCGACCTCGGCGCCGCGATCGCCGCTTTCCTAACCGCGTAGTACGCCGCCGACTTTCGCCGCCGCAGCGACGATCTTTGCCGAGATCGTGTCGATATCGGCGTCAGTGAAGCTGCGCTCGACCGGCTGCAGCGTCACCGTCACGGCAAGGCTGACCTTGTCGTCGAGCGGGAAGCGGTCGAACAGCGCGACGTGGGTGATCGCGACCTTGTCGGCGCCGCGAACGCTCCGCAGCAAAGTCTCGGCGGGCAGGTCGGCGGCGACGACGAAGGCGAAATCGCGCGTTACCGCCTGCAATGGCGGCGGGGTGAACACCGGGCGCGTCCGCTTCGCCGAGCGCGCCGCCGGGATCGCATCAAGGTAGATTTCCGCCACCGCGACCGGATCGCGCGTCGCCGCGACGCGCGGGTGCAACTCGCCGAAGCTCGCCAGCACCATTTTCGCTCCGAGCGCGAGACGTCCCGAGCGCCCGGGATGGAACCACGGATCGGCGGGCGGCAGCACGCTGAGCCGATCGACCGGCACCCCGGCAGCAGCGAGCGCGGCGACCGCCTCGGCCTTGGCGTCGAATGCCGAATAAGTCGTGGCCGCGCCGGTCTGCCAGTCGCGGGAGCGCGCTGCGCCAGCCATCACGATCGCGGCGGTGGCGTGCTCGCCTCCGGCCAGATAACGCCGCCCGACCTCGAACAACCGGACGCCCGCCTCGCCGCGATCGAGATTGCGCTTCGCCGCCGCGAGCAGCCCGGGGACGAGCGACGGGCGCATCGCCGACAGCTCGGACGAAATCGGATTGTCGAGCGTCCACGCCGCGCCGCCGAACGCCTCGGCCTGCGCCGGGGACACGAAGCTCCACGTCACCGCCTCGTCGAGCCCGCGCGCGGCAAGCGCTCGGCGCAGGCGGCGTTCGATCAACTGCGCCGGGGTCGCGGTCGGGCGGGCGACGCCTTCTGCGCGGGGCAGCGGGGTGGAGGGGATATGCGCGAAGCCGTTGATCCGGACGACCTCCTCGACGATGTCGGCGTCGCCGTCGATATCACGCCGCCATGATGGCACGGCGATGCTCCAGTGTTCGCCGCGCGTCACGCCGAAGCCGAGCCGCGTCAGGATCGCCGCCTGCTCGTCGGTGCCGACCGCGACGCCCGCGAGGGTGCGGGTGCGGTCGGGGCGATACATCACCGTCTTGTCGGGGACCGGGATGCTGCCCGCGACGACCGCGTCGGACGCTTCGCCGCCGCACAGGTCGAGGACCATCGCCGTCGCGAGGTCGAGGCCGCCGGCGAGGAACGCGGGGTCGACCCCGCGTTCGAAGCGTGCGCGCGCGTCGCTGCTCAGCCCGAGCTTGCGCCCGGTCGCGCCGATCCGTTCTGGAGCGAAATAGGCGCATTCGATCAGCACGTCGGTCGTCGTCGCCGACACGCCCGACGCCGCGCCGCCCATGATCCCGCCGATGTCGTGGACCTCGCGGTCGTCGGCGATGACGGTCATCGTCGCGTCGAGCGCATAGGTCTTGCCGTTGAGCGCGGCGACGCTTTCGCCGGCGACCGCGCGGCGAGCGGTCAGACCGCCGGTGACGTGCGCGAGGTCGTAGACGTGGAGCGGGCGGCCGCGGTCGAAGGTGATGTAGTTAGTGATGTCGACGAGCGCCGAGATCGGCTTCTGCCCGATCGCGCGCAGCCGCCGCTGGAGCCAGTCGGGCGAGGGGCGGTTGGCGACGCCGCGCACCTCGCGCCCGAGGAACGCCGGGCAGCCGTCGGGATCGTCGGTGCGGATATCGATCGGGCAGGGGAAGCTGCCCGCGACCGGCGCGACCGGCGGGGTGCGGAGCGTGCCGATGCCTGCAGCGGCGAGATCGCGTGCGATCCCGGCCACCCCCATGCAATCCTGCCGGTTCGGCGTTATCCCGACCTCGATCACCGGGTCGTCGAGTTCGGCCCAAGCGGCGTAGGCGGTGCCGACCGGCGCGTCGGCGGGAAGGTCGATGATCCCGTCATGCTCGTCGGACAGTTCGAGCTCGCGCATCGAGCACATCATGCCGCGCGATTCGACGCCGCGAATGCTCGCGACCTTGAGCGTCAGGTCGCTGCCGGGAACGTACGTCCCGACCGCGCCGAACACGCCCTTCATCCCCGCGCGCGCGTTCGGCGCACCGCAAACGACCTGGACCGGGTCGCCGCTGCCGGTGGTGACGGTCAGCACCTGGAGCTTGTCGGCCTGCGGGTGCGGCGCGGCGGTCAGCACCTCGGCGATGACGAACGGCGCAAGCGCCTTCGCCGGATCGGTCACCCCCTCGACCTCGAGCCCGCAATCGGTCAGCGCGGTCAGGATGCGCTCGAGCGAAGCATCGGTGTCGAGATGGTCGCGAAGCCACGACAGAGTGAATTTCACGCCCCGACTCCCCCGCTCAGCGTCGGCACGTCGATGCCGCGGAAGCCGTAGTGGCGGAGCCAGCGGGCGTCGCCGTCGAAGAAGGCGCGGAGGTCGGTCATGCCGTATTTGAGCATCGCCAGCCGGTCGATGCCACAGCCGAAGGCGAAGCCCTGATACTCTTCTGGGTCGAGGCCGCACGCTTCGATGACGCGCGGATGGACCATGCCGCTACCGAGGATTTCGAGCCATGACTCGGTGCCGCCGATCGACAGCGTTCCCCCCGCCCACGAACAGCCGACGTCGACTTCGGCCGACGGTTCGGTGAAGGGGAAATAGCTCGGGCGCAGCCGCAGGACGACGTCGTCGACCTCGAAGAACGCCTTGACGAAGGTCTCGAGCGTCCACTTGAGATGCCCCATCGTGATGCCGCGGTCGATCACCAGCCCCTCGACCTGATGGAACATCGGCGTGTGGGTCGCATCGGAATCGGACCGGTACGTCCGCCCCGGCGCGATGATCCGGATCGGTGGCTTCTGCGTCAGCATCGTCCGGATCTGCACCGGCGATGTGTGCGTCCGCAGCACCATGCGCTTGTCGCTGCCGGGCGTGTCGGGGAAGTAGAAGGTGTCGTGCATCGCCCGCGCCGGGTGGTTCTCGTCCATGTTGAGCGCGGTGAAATTGTGCCAATCATCCTCGATCTCCGGCCCGGTCGCGACGGCGAAGCCGAGGTCGGCGAAGATTTCGGCGAGCTCGTCCATGACCTGGCTGATCGGGTGGATGCTTCCCGCCGGCGTCGCCGCGACCGGCAGCGTCATGTCGAGGCGCTCGCTCGCCAGCCGCGCATCGAGCGCGGAGGCTTCGAGCGCGGTCTTGCGCGCGGCAATCGCGGCACCGACGGCGTCGCGCAGCGCGTTGAGGCGCGGCCCCTCGGTCTGGCGAAGTTCGGGGGCCATCTGGCCGAGCGTCTTCATCAGCGCGGTGACGCTCCCCGCCTTGCCGAGCGCGGCGACGCGGATTGCCTCGAGCGCGTCGAGGGAGGCGGCGGCATTGATCGCCGCAATCAGGGTATCGGTTTCGGTCATGGTCGGCGGTTGGTAGCGGCGCGGACGATAAAACGAAAGGGGCGCGGGCGGCTTGTCGCCACCCGCGCCCCTAAACGTCGTCGAGTCGTGCTTAAGCGGCGAGCGCCGGCTTGGCGTCGAGCGCGGCCTGCGCCTGCGCGGCGATCGCGCGGAACGCCTCGGGCTCGTGCATCGCGATGTCGGCGAGGATCTTCCGGTCCAGCTCGACATTCGCCAGCTTGAGGCCGTGCATGAAGACGCCGTAGGTCAGGCCGACTTCGCGGACGGCGGCGTTGATCCGCTGGATCCACAAAGCGCGGAAGTTGCGCTTCTTCGCCTTGCGGTCGCGATACGCATACTGGCCGGCCTTTTCGACCGCCTGCCGCGCGACGCGGATGGTGTTCTTGCGACGGCCATAATAGCCTTTCGCCAGTTCGAGGACCCGCTTGTGACGGGCGTGCGAGGTTGTCCCGCGTTTGACACGTGCCATATCGGGACTCCTAGCGCTTCAGGCCGTACGGGGCCCAGAGCTTGATCGTCCGCGCATCGGCGTCGGAAATCGTGTCTGTGCCGCGGTTCTGGCGGATGTATTTGGCATTGTGGTGGGTCAGGCGGTGGCGCTTGCCGACGGC
>JAYTTV010000022.1:0-11577 GCA_043745075.1 Sphingomonadaceae bacterium | reverse complement strand
TTCGTGTGCATCTACCCGAATGCCGGCCTGCCGAATCCGATGAGCGACACCGGTTTCGACGAGACGCCGGATGTCACCTCTTCGCTGCTGCGCGACTTTGCCGAGAGCGGCTTCGTCAACATTGCCGGCGGCTGCTGCGGCACCACGCCCGAACATATCCGCGCCATTGCGGAGGTGGTGGCGACCATCGCGCCGCGCCAGGTGCCGGTGATCGCGCCGGCAATGCGGCTGTCGGGCCTGGAACCCTTCACGATCGACGACAGTTCGCTGTTCGTCAACGTCGGCGAGCGCACCAACGTCACGGGTTCCAAGGCTTTTGCCCGCCTGATCCTGAATGAGCAATACGACGAAGCGCTGACGGTGGCACGCCAGCAGGTCGAAAACGGCGCCCAGATCATCGACATCAACATGGATGAAGCGATGCTCGATTCGGTCGCCGCCATGACGCGTTTCCTGAACCTGATCGCTTCCGAACCCGACATCGCCCGCGTGCCGGTGATGATCGATTCCTCGAAATGGTCGGTGATCGAGGCAGGTCTCAAATGCGTGCAGGGCAAGTCGATCGTCAACTCGATCTCGATGAAGGAAGGCGAGGGTCAATTCCTCGAACACGCGCGCAAGGTGCTGCGCTACGGCGCGGCGGTCGTGGTCATGGCGTTCGACGAGCAGGGCCAGGCCGACACCGCCGCGCGCAAGGTTGAAATCTGCGGCCGGGCGTACGACCTGCTCGTCGGCGACGGCTTCCCCGCCGACGAAATCATCTTCGATCCCAACATCTTTGCCGTCGCGACGGGGATCGAGGAGCACGACAATTACGGCGTCGACTTCATCGAGGCGTGCCGCGCGATCAAGCTCCGCTGCCCGCACGCGCGGATATCGGGCGGCGTATCGAACATGTCGTTCAGCTTCCGCGGCAACGAGCCGGTCCGTCGCGCGATGCACTCGGTGTTCCTGTACTACGCGATCGCCGCGGGGCTCGACATGGGCATCGTCAACGCCGGGCAGCTCGACGTTTACGACACGATCGACCCCGAGCTGCGCGACGCGTGTGAGGACGTCATCCTCAACCGCCCGGCGCGCATCCCCGGCGTCACCAACACCGAGCGCCTCGTCGACCTTGCCGACAAGTTCAAGGGCGGCGTCCAGGCCGAGAAGGCGACCGAGGAATGGCGCGGCTGGCCGGTCGCCAAGCGCCTCGAGCACGCGCTTGTCAAAGGCTTGGACGCCTATGTCGTCGACGACACCGAGGAAGCGCGACTGCTTGCCACCCGCCCGATCGACGTCATCGAAGGTCCGTTGATGGCGGGGATGAACGTCGTCGGCGACCTGTTCGGCGCAGGGAAAATGTTCCTGCCGCAGGTGGTCAAGTCGGCGCGGGTGATGAAGAAGGCCGTCGCGCACCTGCTCCCGTACATCGAGGCGGAAAAGTCCGAGGGCGCGTCGTCGAAGGGCCGGATCGTCATGGCGACGGTCAAGGGCGACGTCCACGACATCGGCAAGAACATCGTCGGCGTCGTCCTCCAGTGCAATAACTTCGAGGTCGTCGACCTCGGCGTGATGGTCCCGTGGTCGACGATCCTCAAGGCGGCGAACGACCACAACGCCGACATGATCGGGCTTAGCGGCCTGATCACCCCGTCGCTCGACGAGATGGTCACCGTCGCCGCCGAGATGCAGCGCGCCGGCATGACGATGCCGCTCCTGATCGGCGGCGCGACGACCAGCCGCGTCCACACCGCGCTCCGCATCGCCCCGGCGTACAAGGGGCCGACGATCCATGTCCTCGACGCGAGCCGCGCGGTTGGTGTCGCCGGGGCGATGGTCAGCGAGACGATCAAGGACGAACTCGTCCAGCGGACCAGCGACGAATATGAGGCGATCCGCGTCGCCCGCGCCAACAAGGGGGATAGCAAGCTCGTCCCGCTCGCGGTCGCGCGCGCCAACGCCTATGTCGCCGACTTCGCCAAGCATCCGCCGGTCAAGCCCGCGACGACGAGCACGATCCTCGCCGACTATCCGCTCGAAAATCTCGTCCCGTACATCGACTGGGTGCCGTTCTTCCGCGCGTGGGAACTGGCGGGCAACTACCCCGCCATTCTCACCGACCCTGTCGTCGGCGAGGCCGCGACCGCGCTGTTCGCCGACGCTCAGGCGATGCTCGAGACGATCGTTCGCGAAAAATGGCTGACCGCGAATGGCGTCGTCGGCTTCTGGCCCGCGCGGCGCGCGAGCGGAACCACGCGCGAGGACGCCAGCGGCGCGACGGTCAAGGACAGCCCCGACGACGTCCTGCTCTACACCGACGAGACCCGCACCACTGTCCGCGCCCGCGTGCCGTTCCTCCGCCAGCAGGTCGAGAAGCGCGAGGGCCGCCCGAACTCGTGCCTCGCCGATTTCGTCAGCGAGGGCGACGACTGGCTCGGCGGCTTCGCGGTGACCGCGGGGCAGGGGATCGAGCCCCACCTCGCGCGCTTCAAGGCGAACCACGACGATTACAACGACATCCTGCTCAAGGCTTTGGCCGACCGCCTCGCCGAGGCATTTGCCGAACATCTCCATGAGCGTGTCCGCAAGGAGTATTGGGGCTACGCCCGGCTCGAACAGCTCAGCCCCGAAGACCTCGTCCGCGAGAAATACGCCGGTATCCGCCCGGCTCCCGGCTACCCCGCGTGCCCCGACCACAGTGTCAAACCCGAGCTGTTCGAATTGCTGGGGGCGACCGACGCCACTGGCATCACCTTGACCGAAAGCTTCGCGATGCTGCCGACGGCGGCGGTCAGCGGCTATTATTTCGCGAGCCCCGAGGCGAGCTACTTCGGCGTCGCCCGCGTCGGAAAGGACCAGGTCGCGGATTATTCCCGGCGGCGCGGGGTCGATATCGACCAAGCAGAGACGTGGCTCAGGCCCAATCTCGATGGGTAAGCCCCGCGACGGCAAGTGAAAAAGCGATCGATCCGCGCGCTGCTCGGTGCCGGAGCCGTATCAGCGGTACTCGTGTGCGCCGGATGCACACCCGCCCGCACCCCACCGTCGTTGGTCGTGTTCGACGGCCTCCCGGTCAGCGGCAAATCGGATGACGCGCGGCGCGCCGGCTTTAGTGATTGCGTCAACCTCGACGCGGTTCACATCAGGTGCCGGCGCCACGGAGTCACGGTCGAGCATGCCGGACCCTACGAAGCTGCGGTCGACCTCGACGGCAGCAACGGCGAAGGCGGCTTCGACGAACTGGTCCTGTGGGACGACAACGACAACGACGCAGTGTTCCGGCTGGCGAATGCGCTCGAAGCTGCCGGGTGGGTGCGCTGCCTGACGGGAAACGGCCGGACGGGCGATCAGGCACTCTACACGTTGAAGGGGTCAGCCGTCCGCGTATCGCTCGATATCAGCTACTGGTCGAAGCGCCGGATCAGGATTATTCCCGACGCCAATCGACGCGAACATCGCTGCGTCGCCAAATAGTCCCGTCAGTTCAGTCGCGATCGGGTGCCCCTAGGGGGAAATACCCGCGATACGGTCGCGCTTCGTCGACCGCCCGCGCTACCGACGCCCGCGCGAGCAATCGCCCGCGATACGCCGTGACCCGCGCATGCCCGACGATCGGATGCGCCCAATCGGCGTAGAACAACGCCGGCGCGGCGGCGCAGTCGGCGAGCGTGAAGCGCGCGCCCGACGCCCATTCGTCGCCGATCGCGCCGTCGAGCCATGCGTACGCCGCGTCGAGTTGACGGCGCGCGTCCGCCACCCCGACGGCGTCGTGCTCCCCTTCGCCGCGCATGCTGTCGGCGACGATCTTCTGCATCGGCGTCATCACATAATTGTCGAAGACACGGTCGAGCCAGCGGACGTGCAATGCCTCGGCCGGATCGGCGGGGAGCATGCGCGACGCGGGCGGCACCGCGGCGTCGAGGTGCTCGACGATGATGCTCGCCTCGATCACCGGCACGCCGTCGTCGACCAGCAGCGGAAACTTCCTGAGCGGCCAGAGCGCGGCGAGCTCGGCGTTCGCCGCCGGGTCTTCGAGCGAGCGGTAATCGAACGCGAGGTCGTTCTCGTACAGCGCGATCAGAACCTTCCAGCAGTATGACGAGAAGGGGTGGGCATAGAGGATGCGCGGCATCGGCTCAGCCTTCGATTACGACGGGCACTGTCCCGTCTCCGATCACGTGTCGCGCGCCGACCACGACGATCCGCAACACGTCGCGGATATTAGTCACACCGTGCTGTCGGCCGCCAGTCGCCAGCGCGCCATGCGTTCGTAATACGGTTGCGCCGCGTCGGCGATCGCCCTGAGGTTATCGGGCAATTCCGCGACGTTCCCCTTGGACGGCGGCGCGAAGCCGGTCGACTGCTCGACGACGTCGTACCATGCGGGGGCCCAGACGCCGTCGCTCGCGCGCGGTCCCGGCGGCCAGTTCAGCATACGGTCGGAGAAGGCGAAGCCGAGCGCCCTGCACAACGCCGCGAGCATCTCGCGCGGCGCGGCGAGCACGTCGGCCGACTCGATCACCGGCGGCGCGGTGCCGGTATGCTGCGCGACCCGGTCGAAGATCTCGGCCTGGCGCACGATGCCGATGTCGTCGAGCGTCACCTCGCTGCGCTTACGGACATACGACGCGAGCACCTGCCCTGGATCGCGGATGAGGAAGGCGTTGGCGCACGCTTCGGACCAGTCGAGGCCGAAGCCGTCGATCATGTGGTGGCTCATGTGCTTCTGGTACCAGACCGGCTTGCCATCGGGCACGGGGCCGGTCACCGCCGCTGCGACGTCGCGCCAGTCGGTCGGCTGCGACGCGAGCACCTCGGCCTGCATCGGATGCTCGAGCCCGGTCGCGGCAAGATAGGCGGCGTAAAACGGTTCGTCGCTGACCATGGTGTCGTCGCGGTTCTCGAACGCCCGCATCATCCCCGTCGAGATGTTGCGCGGCCCCGACCACATGGCGATCCGGAGCGTCATACGAGCGGGTTCGCGGCGGCGTCGGCGTCTTTCATCGCTTCGTAGGCAGCGAGCAGCCGCGCGGTCACCGGCGCTCCAGTCCCCGGCATCGCCCGCGTGTCGATCTCGCGCACCGCGGTGATGCCGCCCATCGTGCCGGTCACGAACACCTCGTCGGCACCGCGCACATCGTCGATGGGGAAGCCGCCCTGTCGCAGCGGGGACTCGCCCGCCGCGCAGGCGGCGATGACGTTCTGCCGGGTGATGCCGTTGAAGCAATAGACGTCGCCCGAGGTGAAGACGGTTCCGTCCTTGACCCAGAACAGGTTGGTCGCGTTGCAGCTCGCGACATGGCCGTGCGGGTCGAGCATCACCGCTTCGTCGGCACCGTCATCGATGACTTCGAGCAGCGCGCGGATCAGGTTGAGGCGGCTGTGCGAGTTCAATCGCATGTCGAATATCTCGGGCCCCGAGGTTCGCGTCGTGGCGGTCCGCAGCACGAGCCCGTCGCCCGCTGCCCGCGGCGGCGACACCTTGAACTCGGCGGTGACGACGATCGTCGCGCCTCCCGCCATGTGGCGCGGATCCTGGTTGATCGTCCGCTTGCGTCCGCGCGTCACCATCAGCCGAAGGTGCGCGCCGTCGGTCATGCCGTTGGCGCGGAGCAGCCGGACGAGCTCGGCGGTCAGCTCGGCGCGCGTCAGGCCGATGTCGATGCGGATCGCCCGCGCGCTTTCGTACAGCCGGTCGAGGTGGGCATCGAGGAACAGCAGCGCCCCACGGTGCAGCCGCAACCCCTCCCAGACGCCGTCGCCGAGCCCGAATCCGGCGTCGAAGATCGACACCGATGCCGTGCTCGCCGGCACAAGCGCGCCGCCGACATACGCAAGTATCGCGGCGTTGCGCGGATCGTCGACGAAATCCTGGCTACCGGCCATCGCGCCGGATCAAAGCTCGACCGGCGTGCCGCCGGCCTTGGCACTGGCGATGATCGCCTCGAGCATCTCCATGACCTCGATAGACTCGGCCTCGCCGATCCCATTCCAGCCCGCCGGGTCGCCGCGAACGAGGTCGGCGAACGATTCAGCCTCGGCGCGGAAGCCGTCGAGCGGGTCGAAGCGGCGGGTCTCGTGGCTGGCATCCCAACCGCCGCGGCTGATGTCAACCACCCCCGGCGCGGCGGTCGTGAGGTGATTGAGATAGTCGGTCGTCACGACGCCGCCCTCGCAGGCGATGATGGCGCGGCGATAGACCCCTGTGCCGAACGAACACGCCGCCTGTGCGAGTAAGCCGCCGGGAAATTCGATGTTTGCGACCACCGTCGCGTCGACCTTGCTGTCGGTCCACGTCGCCGAGGCGCTGACGCGGACCGGCTTCACACCCGCGAGCAGGCGGATCAGGCTGACCGGATAGGTGCCCGCATCGAGCAGCGCACCGCCGCCAAGGCCGGGATCAAGCCGGATATTCGCCGGGTTGGCCACCGGGAAGCCGAACGCCGCTTGGATGATCAGCGGCCGCCCGATCTCGCCCGAATGGATGAGCGCGGCGACCGCGTGCGTCTGTGGCTGGGCGCGGTAGGGGAAGGCCTCGACGAGGCACTTGCCTGCGCTACGGGCGGCGGCGAACATTAAATGGGCATCAGCGGCGGTGACCGCGATCGGCTTTTCGCAGAGGACGTGCTTGCCGGCTTCGAGCGCGCGGATCGTCCACTCGGCATGCATCGAGTTCGGCAGCGGGTTGTAGACCGCGTCGATATCGGGGTCGGCGAGCAGCGCGTCGTAGCTGCCGAGTGCGCGGGGAATGCGGTTGCGCTCGGCGAAGCCCTGCGCCGCTGCGAGGTCGCGGCTGGCGACGGCGACGACCGAGACTTTGTGCGACCCCTCGACCCCGGCGACGAAATGGCGCGCGATATTGGCGGTGCTGAGGATGCCGATGCGCAGCGGCTTGGTCTCGGCGGTGTCGGCCATGTGCTCCCCTTCGCGTTGTCCGCCAAATCTTTAGCCGGGTCCTTCGGGCGCTGTCTTCCGGATTCGTCGACCTGCAGCCGCTTGTGGTTATTGGCCGGCGATCTCGACGAGCAGCATGCCGTCGCCGACCTGATCGCCCTCGGCGACATGGACCGCGCTGACGGTGCCTGCGACCTTGGCGACGAGCCGGTGCTCCATCTTCATCGCCTCAAGGACGAGGAGGCGATCGCCCGCGCGGACCTCGGCCCCGACCGCGACGTCGAGCGCGAGAACACGGCCCGGCATCGGCGCGAGGACGCGGCCATCGGCGCCGGGCTCGACGCCGGCGACGCGCGGGGCGCGGAGCGCGAGCCGATCGGCGCGCCCGGCGATGCGGACCTCGATGCCGTCGTCGCCGCGAATGACGACGGCATGGACGAGGCGGCCGCCGATATCGGCTTCGAAGCGGATGTCGTCGATGAAGTGGCCGGTGGCGGTGAGGGGGGAGGCGCTTACCCCCTCGATTCGATCGCCGTCGATCGTCAGCGCCACCCGCTCGCCGTCGGGCTTGAACAGGTCGAGATACCTCGGCGCGGGCAGGTTGAGCCGCCAGCCGCCGAGCCGCTCGAACATCGTCGGCGCCGGCGGCATGACCGGTGCGGTGGCGAGCGCGGCGACGATCAGCGCGTCGTCGCTGACCCCCTCGGGCGGGCGCAGGTCGGCCTCGTGGCGGGCGATGAAGCCGGTGTCGATCTCACCGCTGCGGAAGGCTTGGTGGTCGACAAGGCGCGCGAGGAAGGCGCGGTTGGTCCTCACCCCGTCGATGACGCAGCCGTCGAGTGCCGCGACGAGCGCATCGATCGCAGCGAAGCGGTCGGGGCCGTAGGCGATCACCTTGGCGATCATCGGGTCGTAGAACACACTGATCTCGCTGCCCGTCTCGACGCCGCTATCGATCCGGGGGGACGCGGCCCCGCCATTGACGAATTTCGCCGTGCCCGGAAAACGCACCCGCGACAGCACGCCGGTCGACGGCAGAAAGCCGTTGTCGGGGTCCTCGGCGTACAGCCGTGCCTCGACCGCGTGACCGGTGGCGACGATGTTGGTCTGGTTCGCCGGAAGCATCTCACCGCGCGCGACGCGGAGCTGCCATTCGACGAGGTCGAAGCCGGTGATTGCCTCGGTTACCGGATGTTCGACCTGAAGCCGTGTGTTCATCTCCATGAAATAGAACGCCGGGTCGCCGTTCTCGTCGACATTGTCGAGGTCGAGGATGAACTCGACCGTCCCCGCGCCCTCGTAGGTGATCGCGGTCGCCGCGGCGCACGCGGCGACGCCGAGGATGTGGCGCAGCCGGTCGGACAGCCCGGGGGCAGGGGCCTCCTCGATGACCTTCTGGTGGCGACGCTGGAGCGAGCAGTCGCGCTCGAACAGGTGGACGACGTTGCCCGCGGCGTCGGCGAAGACCTGTACCTCGACGTGACGCGGGCGGGCGATGAGCTTTTCGAGCAGGACGCCGTCGTTGCCGAAGGCACGGCCCGCCTCGCGCTGCGCGGCGAGCAGCGCCTCGGCGAACTCGGCCTTGGCGTGAACAGCTCGCATGCCCTTGCCGCCGCCGCCGGCAACCGCCTTGATCAACAACGGAAAACCGATTTGCGCGGCGGCGCGCTCGAGCCGGACGAGCGACTGGTCGTCGCCCTGGTAGCCCGGCGTGGTTGGCACCCCGGCCTTTTTCATCACCGCCTTGGCGCCGTCCTTCAATCCCATCGCACGCATCGCGGCGGCAGGCGGCCCGACGAAGACCAGCCCGGCGGTGCGGACGGCATCGGCGAAATCGGCGGTCTCCGACAGGAAGCCATAGCCCGGGTGGACCGCGTCGGCCCCAGACCGCGCGGCGGCCTCAAGCAGCTTGGCGGAGTCGAGGTAGCTTTCGGCGGCGGGAGCGGGGCCGATGTGGACCGCCTGCGTCGCCTCGCGGACGTGGAGCGCGTTCGCGTCGGCATCGGAATAGACCGCAACGGTCTCGATCCCCATCGCGTGTGCGGTGCGGATGATCCGCCGCGCGATCTCGCCACGGTTGGCGATGAGGAGCTTTTTCACGGCTTTATCCAATCGGGCTGACGCTTGTCGAGAAAGGCGGCGAGGCCCTCCTTGCCTTCCGCCGAGGCGCGGCGGGCGGCGATGCGGTCGGCGGTGACGCCGCGCAAGGCATCGTCGACGGGCTGCCCGGCGATGTCGGCGATCAAGGTTTTCGCGGCGGCGACCGCTCCCGGGGCGACCCCGCGCAACGCCTTGAGCCACGCCGCGACCTGCATTTCGGGCGCGTCGCTGACGACATGGACCAGCCCCATCGCCAGCGCGTCGTCGGCCCCAAACATCTCGGCGGTAAGAAACCAGCGACGCGCTGCTCGTGCCCCGATCGCGCGCAGCACGAACGGCGAGATCGTCGCCGGGGTCAGGCCGAGGCGGACCTCGCTCAGGCAGAAGCGCGCGTCGCTGTTCGCCACGACCATGTCGGCGACGGCGACCAGCCCGACGCCGCCGCCGAGGACGTTGCCGTGGGCGACTGCAATGACCGGGCACGGGCAGCGGTCGATCGTGTCGAGCATCGTCGACAATCGCATCGCATCGCTGCGGTTTTCCGCCTCGGTCCAGCCCCCGGCGCGCTTCATCCACGCGACATCGGCCCCGGCGCAAAACCCCGCGCCGTTACCGGCGAGAACGACCGCGCGCGGCGGATCGGCGTGGAAGCGCGCGAAGGCTGTCGTCAAAGCGGCGATCAGCACTTCGTCGAAGGCGTTGCGGACCTCGGGGCGGTTGAGTGTGACGCGAGCGATGCCGGCGTCGACGGTGACGAGGAGGGGGGCGTCGGTCATTATCGTTTCCCTTCCTTCACATCCGGAACGTGCCGAAGCGGGTCTCGGCGATCGGTTCCTGCAGGCTCGCCGCGAGCGATAGCGCGACCACGCGGCGCGTGTCCGCCGGGTCGATTACGCCGTCGTCCCACAGCCGCGCGCTGGCATAATAGGGATGCCCCTCGCGCTCATAGCGTTCGCGGATCGGAGCCTTGAACGCGGCTTCGTCGGCGGCGTTCTTGAAGCCGCCGGTCTTGACCGTCGCCAGCACCGACGCCGCCTGCTCGCCGCCCATGACGCTGATCCGAGCGTTCGGCCACATCCACAGGAAGCGCGGCGAATACGCCCGCCCGCACATGCCGTAATTGCCCGCGCCGAAGCTGCCGCCGGTGATCACCGTGATCTTGGGGACGGCGGCGCAGGCGACCGCGGTGACCATCTTCGCGCCGTGCTTGGCGATGCCTTCGTTCTCGTATTTGCGCCCGACCATGAAGCCCGAGATGTTCTGGAGGAACAGCAAGGGCACCTTCCGCTGGCAGCATAGTTCGATGAAGTGCGCGCCCTTCTGCGCGCTTTCGGAGAACAGGATGCCGTCGTTGGCGACGATGCCGACCTGCATGCCCTCGATCGCGGCGAAGCCGGTGACGAGCGTCTCGCCGTAGAGCTTCTTGAACTCGTCCAATTGGCTGCCGTCGACGATCCGCGCGATGATCTCGCGTGCGTCCTGCGGCTGGCGCGTGTCGGTCGGGATGAGGGCGTGGAGATCGCTCGCGGGGTAGCGAGGCGCCGCCGGGGTGCGGGCCTGTGCGGGTAGGGGTGCGCGCAGCGTCGCGACGATATTGCGCGCGAGTTCGAGCGCATGCGCGTCGTCGTCGGCAAGGTGGTCGACGACCCCCGACAGCCGGGCGTGGACGTCGCCGCCGCCGAGATCCTCGGCGGTTACCTCCTCGCCGGTCGCCGCCTTGACCAGCGGCGGTCCCGCCAAAAAGATCGTGCCCTGGCCGCGGACGATGATGCTTTCGTCGGACATGGCGGGGACGTATGCCCCACCGGCGGTGCAGCTGCCCATGACAACGGCAATCTGGCCAATGCCTTGTGCGCTCATGTTCGCCTGATTGAAGAAGATGCGGCCGAAATGCTCGCGGTCGGGGAAGACCTCGTCCTGGCGCGGCAGGTTCGCCCCGCCGCTGTCGACGAGATAGATGCACGGCAGCTTGTTCTGCGCCGCGATCTCCTGCGCGCGGAGGTGCTTCTTGACCGTCAGCGGGTAGTAGCTGCCGCCCTTGACGGTCGGATCGTTCGCCACGACGACGCACAGCCGCCCGGCGATCTGGCCAACCCCGGCGATCATTCCCGCCGCCGGAACCTCGTCGTCATAGACCGCGTGCGCCGCGAGCTGGCCGATCTCGAGGAAGGCGGTGCCGGGATCGAGCAGACGTTCAACCCGTTGCCGCGGCAGCAATTTACCCCGCGCGACATGGCGCTCGCGCGACGCCGCCGGGCCACCCTGCGCGATCGTCGCGACGAGTTCGCCGAGACCAGCGACGAGCTCGCCCATCGCGCTTGCGTTGCGCCGCGTCTCGGCGTTGGCGGGGAGGGGCGTACCGACACGATTGGGCATGCCGGGGGTATAGGCGGCGTGACCGAATGGCTCAACCCTGCGCGCTTGTCCTACCCCCCCGGGGGTATTTAGGGGCCACGAAATGGTCCCCGATACCCAGACGAAGCTGCTCAATCGCCTCCGGCGGATCGAGGGGCAGGTCCGCGGCATCGCCGGGATGGCCGAGGCCGATCGCGAAAGCGGCGGAGCTTGAGATGCTGCTCGAGCGGAGTGTCCGATGAA
>JAYTTV010000021.1:0-2980 GCA_043745075.1 Sphingomonadaceae bacterium | reverse complement strand
CCGCTGCAACGGGGTACAAGGCAAACAAGGCCGACTGGTTCGAGGGCCGCTGGTCGGGCCTCGGCAAGCCGAAGGAAGAGGTCACCGCACGCCGCGCTGCCGAGACCGGAGTCGCTACCGACGACCTGCGCACGGTCGGCGCCGCACTGGTAACGGTGCCGCCGGCGTTCACCGTCCACAAGACGCTTGCGCGCATCCTCGAGGCGAAGGCCACGGCGATCACCAACGGCGAGGGCATCGACTGGGCGACCGCCGAGGCGCTGGCGTTCGGGACGTTGCTGCAGGACGGCTACGGCGTCCGCCTGTCGGGACAGGATTCGGGACGCGGCACCTTCTCGCAGCGCCATTCGGTCTGGGTCGACCAGGTCGACGGCAGCAAATACACGCCCTTGAAGTCGATCGACGCCAAGTTCGAGGTCCTCGACTCGCCGCTCAGCGAGTTCGGCGCCCTCGGCTTCGAATACGGCTATTCGCTCGCCGATCCCAAGACGCTCGTCCTGTGGGAAGGCCAGTTCGGCGACTTCGTCAACGGCGCGCAGGTGATGATCGACCAGTTTATCGCCGCCGGCGAGGCGAAGTGGCTGCGCGCGACCGGGCTCGTCATGCTGCTGCCGCACGGCTTCGAGGGGCAGGGGCCCGAGCATAGTTCGGCGCGGCTCGAACGTTTCCTCCAGCTTTGCGCGGAGGATAATATGCAGGTGGCGAACTGCACGACGCCGTCGAATTACTTCCATCTGTTGCGCCGTCAGATGCTCCGCGACTTCCGCAAGCCGTTGATCGTGATGACGCCGAAGTCGCTGCTGCGAGCCAAGCGCGCGGTGTCGAGCATCGCCGACATGGCCGAGGGATCGAGCTTCCACCGCTGCCTCGACGACATCAACCCGGTCCCCGACGCGCAGGTCCGGCGGCTCGTGCTGTGCTCGGGCAAGGTCTATTACGACCTGCTCGAAGCGCGCGAAAAGAACGCCCGCGACGACATCTACATCCTCCGCGTCGAACAGCTCTACCCGTTCCCCGCCGACGTCATCGCCGACTATGCCGCGCGCTTCACCGGCCTTGAGGAGGTCATCTGGGCGCAGGAGGAGCCGCGCAATGCCGGCGCGTGGAGCTTCGTCGCACCGTTGATCGAGGCCGCGCTCGAAAAGCGCCCGGCCTATGCCGGCCGGGCGGCGGCGGCGGCGACCGCGACCGGGCTGCTTAAGCGGCATAATGCCGAGCAGGCGAAGCTGATCGCCGAGGCGCTCGGCGCGACGCGCTCGGAGGTCACGGCGGCGATCCGCGGCGGCCTGAAGTCGGTCCAGGCGGCCGAGTGAGGCTTACTTCCGTCCTGTCATCCTCGCTTTTCGCGACGATGAAACGCTCTTTCTAGGATCGACCATGGCAACCGACGTCACCATCCCTGCGCTTGGCGAATCGATCACCGAGGCGACTGTCGGCGAGTGGCTCAAGGCCCCCGGCGACGCGGTCGCGGTCGACGAGCCGATCGTCAGCCTCGAGACCGACAAGGTCGCGGTCGAAGTGCCGTCGCCGGTCGCGGGGACCATGGGCGAGCAATTGTTCAAGGTCGGTGACACCGTCAACGTCGGCGCGCTGATCGCGCGGATCGAGAGCGGGGCAGGTGCTCCGGCGAAGATGGCGGCACCGACCCCGGCGGTCGTCGAGAGCGTCAGGGCACCCGCTGCGGCTGCGAAGGCCGAGTCGAGCAAGGCGGAAACGCCGAAGCCTGAGACCAAGGCCGACGCACCCGCGCCCACCGCCGAGCCGCTGCCGTCGAAGACTGCCCCTGCCGAACTCGCACCCGCGCCGACCCCGGCAGCGCATGACGAGATGGAGGCGATCGCGCCCGCCGTCCGCCGCTTGCTTGGCGACTATAACCTCGATCCGTCGTCGATCACCGGCACCGGCCTCGACGGCCGCCTGACCAAGGGCGACGTCCTTGCCGCAATCGAGGCGGGCACCGCGAAGGTCATCGGCGGCGCGGCGAAGGCAGCTCCCGCAGTCACTGCCGCTCCCGCGCGTAACGAGGAGCGCGTCCGCATGACCCGCCTCCGCCAGACGATCGCGCGGCGGTTGAAGGAGGCGCAGAACACCGCAGCGATGCTGACGACGTTCAACGACGTCGACATGACCGCGGTGATGGCGGCGCGGACCAAGTATAAGGATTTGTTCGAGAAGAAGCACGGCGTCCGCCTCGGCTTCATGTCGTTTTTCGCCAAAGCGGTCGTGCTCGCGCTGCGCGACATCCCGTCGGTCAATGCCGCGATCGAGGGCGACGAGATCGTCTACCGCGACTACGCCGACCTCGGCATCGCGGTGTCGTCGCCGGGCGGGCTCGTCGTGCCGGTCCTCAAGGACGCCAACAAGCACAGCTTCGCCGACATCGAAAAGGCGATCGGCGATTTCGGCCGCCGCGCCCGCGACGGCAAGCTGACGATGGCCGACATGCAGGGCGGCACCTTCACCATCACCAACGGCGGCGTCTTCGGCTCGCTGATGTCGACCCCGATCCTCAACACCCCGCAGTCGGGCGTGCTCGGCATGCACCGGATCGAGGACCGCCCGGTGGTCCGCGACGGCCAGATCGTCATCCGCCCGATGATGTACCTCGCGCTGAGCTACGACCACCGCCTCGTCGACGGCCGCGAGGCAGTCACCTTCCTCGTCGCGGTCAAGGACGCGATCGAAGACCCGGCGCGGCTACTGATCGACTTGTAGGGGATCGCGGGTGTCGCCTGTGCGGCAGTGCACTCTGATGCTATCGTGGCGACCGGCTGATGCGTAACGGTGAAACCGACGTGACGACAAGCGACTGGCGCGACCTCGTGCATTCCGATCCGGCGATCCTCAAGGGTCGACCGGTGCTGCGCGGCACGCGGATCAGCGTCGAGTTCGTGCTCAACCTGCTCTCCGGCGGGTGGAGCGAGGCCGATATCCTGCGCGAGTACCCGCATCTGTCATCGGCAGGCATCCGCGCCGCGCT
>JAYTTV010000020.1:0-11763 GCA_043745075.1 Sphingomonadaceae bacterium | reverse complement strand
TTCGGCGAGCACCCCGCGCAACACAATCGGACGTCCCGCGCTCAGCGTCGCGGCGAGATCGAGCCCGCCGAGCAGGCGCTCGTCGTCGATGTTCGTCGGGATGCGGCGGATGATCGGGGACGCGCCGCTGGCAGCGAGCGCGGCGCGGTACGCTTCCAACCACGCGTCGCGCGCGGGTCCGGCGGCACTCCGCACTACGATACCGCTCAAGCCAGGGTCCGCCGCGAGCAGTCGCGCGGCGAGCAGCGCGTCTGCCCAGCGGTCGGGGGGCACCGATGCACCGCCGCCGTCGCGCAAGCCGCCAGCTTCGCTCACGCTGCCGATTTCGTCCGCTCGCCGAGGCCGAATTGCTCGGCCAGCGCGCGCTCGATCCGCGCGGTCGAGCCCGCGTCGTCGAGCGGGTTGCGCCGCAGCCGGTGACGCAACGCCATCGCTGCGACCTCGATCAGATGCCCCTCGTCGACCGCGGTGTCGCCATCGAGCGCGGCGGTCGCGCGCGCGGCGCGGAGCATGGTCAGTTCCCCGCGCAACCCGTCGGCCCCTACCGCCATGCACAGCCGCGACGACGCTTCGAGCACGCTGTCGTCGACGGTGACGCTTGGCAGCAGCGCGCGTGCGGCGGCGATGCGGTCGAGCACTTTTGCGTCTTCCGCGGCCCATTCGGCGGCGAAGGCGGTGGCATCGCGGTCGAACGCGTCGCGGCGCTTTACCACCATGATGCGCTCCTTAAGGTCGGTCGGGGTCCGCACCTCGACCGACACGCCGAAGCGGTCGAGCAATTGCGGGCGCAGCTCGCCCTCCTCGGGGTTGCCGCTGCCGACGAGGACGACGCGCGCCGGGTGGCGGACGCTCAAGCCCTCGCGCTCGACGACGTTTTCTCCGCTCGCGGCGACGTCGAGGAGCAGGTCGACGATATGGTCTTCGAGCAGGTTGATTTCGTCGATGTAGAGGAAGCCGCGATTGGCGCGCGCGAGCAGGCCGGGTTCGAAGCGCTTGATCCCCTGCGTCAGCGCCGCTTCGAGGTCGAGCGCACCGACGACGCGGTCTTCGCTCGCGCCGAGCGGCAGGTCGACGAACGGGACCGGGCCGTCGATCGCCTCGCCATCGGCGGCGGCGGGGTCGGCGGCGTAATCGTCGCGGCGGTCGGGGTCGGCGTTGTAGCGGCTGCCGGCGACGACGCGGATCGGCGGGAGCAACGCGGCGAGCGCGCGCACCGCGGTCGACTTGCCGGTCCCGCGGTCGCCGAACACCATCACCCCGCCGATCGAGCGATCGACCGCGGCGATCAGCAGCGCCGCCTTCATCTCCGACTGGCCGACGATCGCGGAGAAGGGGAAATACTTGCTCATGCGGGTGGGTTTAGCATGGCGAGGCGTCCGGACAATCACTGCGGCGAAACGCATCGCTCGTAAAATCCTCCCCCTCTTCCGGGGGAGGGGGACCATCGCCCTTGCGATGGTGGAGGGGGTTGTCGCGCTCAGGCGTTCTCGTGAGCACCCCTCCACCACGCCTGAAGCGGCGCGGTCCCCCTCCCCCGCAAGCGCGAGGGCGGAGTTAGAAAAGTAGATTAGTTAGACCACCACCCGCCGATACAGATGCCACGTCGCGTGGCCAAGAATCGGCATCACCACCGCGAGCCCGACGAACAGTGGGATCGCGCCGAGGACCAGCCCGCCGACGACGATCAGCCCCCACAGCGCCATCGGCCCGGGGTTCGCCATAAGCGCGCGCACCGACGTCGAGATCGCGGTCGGCAGCGACACGTCGTGGTCGAGCGCGAGGGGGAACGAGAAAGCGGCGATCGCCAGCGTCACCACCGCGAACAGGAAGCCGACGAGATTGCCGACGACGATCAGCATGTGGCCGCCCGGCGTCGCGACGACGTCGTGGAGGAAGGTCGGGATGTCGCCCGCGCTTTGCGACCCCATCGCCCACTGCTGGATCGCCACCGCCGACCCGAGCCACGCGGCGAACAGGACCGCGAGGATGACGCCGAGGCCGATGATCGTCGAAATCGACTTCGTCTTGAGCACGTCGAAGACATGCGTCCAGCGGGTGTCGAGCCCGGCTTCGCGGCGGCGGCTCAGCTCGTACAGCCCGACCGCCGCCAACGGCCCGACGAGCGCGAAGCCCGAGATCAGCGGAAAGATCAGCGGCACGACGTCGTTGCCCTGCGCCGCGCGCGCCGCGATCAGTCCAACCGCAGGGTAGATCAACGTCAACAACACGAGGTACGTCGGCATCAGCTTGAAGTCGTCGAGCCCCTTGCGGAGCGAGTCGGTCAGGTCGGCGGTGCCGATCGTGCGGATCTGCGGCTCGGCTTCGCTCGTCGTTCGGGTCTGCGGCTCTCCGTCGCCGCGCGTCGTCAGGGTTTCGGCCATGGCACGTCCTCCCAAAGATTGAATGGAGTGTCCGTCGTCGCAACGGACTTGTCGAGTCGCTTGTTCGGCGGCATGGACCGGCGGCCTTTCCAGGAGACCAAGCATGACCGCCGCCTTCGACTACGACCACGCCGGAACGACCTGCCGCGGCGGCATCGCGCTGCCCGCCGGCGATGCCCGCGTCCCCGGCATCGCGCTGTTCCACGACATCAACGGCGTCGGCCCGCACAACCAGGGCTGGGCCGACCGGATCGCCGCCGAACTCGGCTATGTCGCGCTCGCCGCCGATGTCTATGGCGAGGGGCGGACCCCGGGCGACTTCAACGAGGGGCTCAAGTGGATCGGCGAGCTGCGCGGCGACATTCCGCTGCTCAATGCCCGCTCGGGCGCGGCGCTCGATGCGTTGAAGGCACACCCGCGCTGCGACGGCCGGATCGGCGCGGTCGGCTTCTGCTTCGGCGGCGCGGTCATGCTCGAACTCGCGCGGGCGGGGAATCCGCTGATGGCGGCGGGCGTCAGCATGCACGGCGCGCTCCAGACGTCGACCAAAGTCGCCCCCGGCGGCATCCATGCGCATTTGCTGGTCTGCCACGGCGCCGAGGACCCGATGATCGACTATGCCGCGCTGTCGGGCTTCCTCGGCGAGATGCGCGACGCCGGGGCCGACTGCCAGACGATCGCCTACACCGGGGTCGTCCACGCCTTCACCCGCCCCGACCAGGACGGCAGCGCCAACCCCGCGCTCAAATTCAACGCCGCGGCGAACCGCCGGTCGTGGCGGGCGATGGCGGCGCATTTCGAGGAAGTCTTCGGATAAACTTCGATCCTCCCCGGCCCGGGGAGGATTTAGAGCCCCTCGCCGCCGACCCAGTGCGCCTGTGCGAGGCGGCGGGCGACGGTCCACACCTGCGTGCGGATGTCGGGGACCGCGACAATCTCCCAGAACGCGCCGCGGGTCATCGGGCCGAGGCCGAACAGACGCGGGTGGGCCTCGCCGTTCGCCCCGATCAGCCGCGACTGGGCGTCGACGTCGAGGCCAAGCCGCGCCGGGTCGGCACGGGCGTGCCCCGACTCGATCAGCGAGCGCAGCACCGGCTCGGACGACCGCGCGAGGTCACCCTGCGGGCCGGTGCAATTGACGATGCGGCGGACGTGGAGCGTCGTCTCGGCATCGGCTCCGCGTGGGCGGTAGGTGACCGCGACGCCGTTGCCTTCGGGCACGTACGCCGACGGCTTGCCGCCGACGATGCTGAGCTGGCCGCGCGCGACCATCGCCTCGATCTTCGCCGCGACGGCGGGGGCGAGGCGGTGGCGGTGGACGTCCCACCACGGGCGCAGGTGGCGGAGGAAGCGCGCGCGCTCGTCCTCGCTCGCCGACAGCCACAGCCCTTGGGTGAACGGGCGCAGTTCGTCGACCGCGGCGCGCCAGCCGATACCGTCGGCGCGATCGCGAATCTCGGCGAGAAGTGCGGAGGCGACCGTCGTCGGCTTCTCGTTGCGGTCGCCCGACTTTCCCGGCGGGACGTGCGGGCGCGGCAGCAACCCGCGCCGCGACAGCGCGACGATCTTGCCCTGAAATCCCGCCGCATCGAGCGACAGCGCGACGTCGACCATCGTCAGCCCGGTGCCGATCAGCATCACCGTGTCGTCGGCGGTCAGCCCGTCGACCGTCGCCGGGTCCCACGGATCGGGAGCGTAGATGTCGCCGGGCAGCGCATCGGGATCGAGCCCCGGCGGCGCGTGCGGCGGCAGGTTGCCGACCGCGACGACGAGCGCGTCGACGCTCAGGCTCCGCCCGTCGGCAAGCCCGACGACGACGCCGTCGTCCGAAACCATCGCCGATACCGCCTCGTCGCGGACCAGCTTCAGCCGGTCGCCCGCGCGCGCCGACGAGTGTTCGAGCAGTTCGCCGAGATATTCGCCGTATTGCTGGCGCTGGACGAAGCTGCCGCCGTCGCCCAAGCCGCGCGCGGTGCACCATTCGGCGAAGTGCGCCGGCCGGTCGCTGAGCGCGCTCATGTTCCCCGCGCGGACGTTGAGCAGGTGCGACGGGTGCGGTGCGCTATACGCGGTGCCGCGCCCGAACACCGGGCGGCGTTCGATCAGCGTCGCCTGTGGCCCGGCGTGGCGGAGGATGTTGATCGCGAGCAGCGAGCCGGAGAAGCCCGCACCGACGATCGCGACCGATTTGTAGATCATTTTTGATCCTCCCTCGCGCTTGCCGGGGAGGGGGACCGCGCCGCTTCAGGCGTGGTGGAGGGGGGGCTCCACGCGGACGGCTCGGCGCGGAACTCCCCCTCCACCATCGCAAGGGCGATGGTCCCCCTCCCCCTGAAGGGGGAGGATTTAAGCGAGCGGCCCATGCGTCATCTTCGGCAAAACATGCCGCGCGAACAGGTCCGCCTCCGCCGCGTGCGGATAGCCCGACAGGATGAACGCCTCGATCCCCATCGCCTGATAAGCCTGCAACTTCGCCAGCACCTGGTCCGGGTCGCCGACGATCGCCGCGCCGCAGCCCGAGCGCGCGCGGCCGATGCCTGTCCACAGATTATCCTCGGCATAGCCCTCGTTGCCCGCCCCGGCGCGGAGTTCGGCCTGGCGGCGGACGCCCTCCGACTGCGAGTCGAGCGACTTGGCGCGGATCGCGTCGCCGGTCGCGGCGTCGAGCTTCGACAGCAGGCGGCTGGCGGCGTCGCGCGCCTCGGCCTCGGTGTCGCGGACGACGACATGAACGCGGTAGCCGAACTTCAGCGTACGGCCGTGCGCGGCGGCGCGGGCGCGCATGTCGTCGAGGATCGCCTGCACGGCAGGCATCGTGTCGGGCCACATCAGGTAGACGTCGGCTTCCTTCGCCGCAGCTTCGCGCGCGTCGGGCGACAGGCCGCCGAAATACAGCGACGGACACTTGCCGCTGACCGTCGTTGCAGCGGGCGGATCGAGCTTGAGCTGCCAATGCTCTCCCTGATGGTCGAGCGGCTGGCCGTTGAGCAGGGTCTTGAGGATGCTCATCAATTCGACCGTCCGGGCATAGCGCGGCGCGCGCGCCAGCGTCTCCCCCGGCATGTCGGACGAGATGATGTTAACGGTGAGCCGCCCCCCGAGCATCCGGTCGAGCGTCGCGATCTGCCGGGCAAGCTGCGGCGGCCACGTTTCCCCGACCCGCACCGCGAGCAGCAACCTGATCCGCCGCGTCAGCACCGCGATCCCGGCGGCGAAGGCGGTCGCGTCGATGCCGAGCGCATAGCCCGACGGCAGCAGGACGTTGTCGAACCCGCCCGCCTCCGCGCCGAGGACGATGTCGCGGCAATGCTCCCAGCTCGATTTCAGCTTTGGATCGGGGACGCCGAGGAATTCATAGTCGTCGTCACATAGCGCCGAGAACCAGCTAACCTCGCAACTCAAGGGAGGTTCTCCCCGAGGCTCGCCTGCAGGATCGCGTACCATTCCTGCCGCTCGAAACGCACCTTGTAAGCGTCCGCCGCCTCGACGATCCGCGCCGGGTTCTGGCTGCCGACGATCGGGATCGGCTTGGCCGGGTGCGCCATGATCCACGCATAAGCCACCGCCGCACGGCTTACCCCGTATTTGTCGGCGTGGGTGTCGAGTGCGGCGCGGGTCACGGTAACGCGGTCGTCGGCGGCGTCGTTGCTCGCCAGCCGCCCCTGCCCGAGCGGCGACCATGCCAGCACCGCCATGCCGTATTTGATCGCGCGGTCCATCGTCCCGTCGAACAGCGGCGAGGTCGCGAGCGCCGAGAATTCGGGCTGGGTCGAGACGAGCGGGATGTTGAGGTACGACTTCAACGCCGCGGTCTGTGCGGGGGTGTAGTTCGACACGCCGACGCTGACGATCTTGCCCTGGAGGACGAGTTCCTCGAGCGTCGCCGCGATGTCCGCCGGGTGCGCGAGCAGGTCGGGGCGGTGAATCTGCCACAGGTCGATCCGCTCGGTCTTCAGCCGCTTGAGCGACGCGTCGACCGCTTCGACGATGTACGCCGGCGACGAGTCGTACGGCACGCCCATCCGGATGCCGCCCTTCGACGCGAGCACCATTTTGTCGCGCAACTCCGGAGCCTCGCCGAAGACGCGCCCGAGCAGCACCTCCGCCGCGCCGAACGGTTCGCCGTTGTCGGGGCCGTAGATATCGGCGGTGTCGAACAGCGTGATGCCCGCCTCGAACGCCGCTTCGACCCGGGTCCGTGCAGCGGTGACGTCGTCACCGGAAAACCGCCACATGCCCCATGCGAGAGGCGAGACGAGCATCCCGGACTTGCCGAGGAGGCGGGGTTCGGACGAAAGGATAATTTCGGTCATGAACGGCTTCTGGCACAGGGACGCGACGAATGGGAGATACGATCCGCTGGGGCATCGTCGGCGCGGGGATGATGGCGATCGAACATATCGCCAACCTCAAGCTGACCCCCGGCAGCAGCATCGTCGCGCTGGTCGATCCGGTAGCGGCGTCGATCGAGCGGGCGCAGGCGGCGATCGGCGCGGACGTCACGGTCTATGCCGATCCGGCGGCGCTCGCGGCGAGCGGAGCGGTCGACGCGGTGCTGATCGCCTCCCCCAATTTCACTCACCACGAGGTGCTCGGCCCGCTGCTCGACGCGCGGCTCAATATCCTGTGTGAGAAGCCGCTGGCGACGACACTCGACGATGCGCGCGACATCGCTGCGCGGGTCGCGGGGTACGACAAGGTGTTCTGGACCGGCATGGAGTACCGCTACATGCCCCCCGCCGCCGAGTTCATCGCGCAGGTCCACCGCGGGCGCGTCGGGCACCTCAAAATGCTGTCGATCCGCGAGCATCGCTTTCCGTTTCTCGTCAAGGTCGGCGACTGGAACCGCTTCAACCGCAACACCGGCGGGACGATGGTCGAAAAATGCTGCCACTTCTTCGACCTGATGCGCGTCATCGTCGAAAGCGAACCGGTCCGCGTGTTCTGCTCGGGCGCGGCGGGGGTCAACCACCGCGACGAGCGCTACGGCGGCGAAGTCCCCGACATCATCGACAACAGCTTCACCACCGTCGACTTCGCCAACGGCGTTCGCGCGATGCTCGACCTCAGCATGTTCGCCGACGGCGCGGAGAACCAGGAGGAGATCGTCGCGGTCGGCGACGCGGCGCGGCTCGACTGCCTGATCCCGGCAGGCGAGATCGTCTACAGCTCCCGCGTCGGCTTCATGAACCCCAAGCGCGTCGAGCGCAGCCACGTCGCGGTCGACCCGGCGGCACTCAGCGCGGGCCAGCACCACGGCGCGACCTTCTACCAGCACCAGGCCTTCGCCGCCGCCGTCCGCGGCGACGGCCCGGTCGCGGTCACCGCTGACGACGGGTTGCGCGCGGTGGCGATGGGGCTGGCGGCGGAGATCAGCGCGCGCGAGCACCGGGTTGTCGAGATGGGCGAGTTGGGGCTTTAGTCCTTACTGCCCCTTCCTGCCCGCGCGATCGACGAACCGACTGTGACGCGAAAGTAACAACCCCCGCCCGAAGATGGGCTTTAGCGCCACAGTGAATTGCTTTCGCGACTCGCGGCGGCCAAAGCGGCAACGCAATCAGGCGGCAACCGCCGGTTATTTCGGGGAGGATATTCGATGCTGCTGCGCTCGTTGATGCTGGCTGGGACCATGCTGGCCACCGCTCTGCCGTTCGCGGCGACCGCGCAGCAGGCAGCGACCCCCGCCCCGGCAGCCGACACCACGGCGGCGATGACAGCCGCTGCAGATGACATCGGGGCCGACATCATCGTCACCGCGCAGAAGCGCCCCGAGCGGTTGCAGGACGTTCCGGTGGCGGTGTCGGTGGTCAACGGCGCGGCGCTCGCGGCGACCGGCAAGGTCAACCTCGAAGGCGCGCAGTATCTTGTGCCGTCGCTCAACTTCCTCAAGTCGGGGACGACGCTCAACCAGTCGCTGTTCCTGCGCGGCGTCGGCACCGCGACCTTCTCGATCGCAGGCGAGCCGTCGGTGTCGACCGTGCTCGACGGGGTCGTCCTCAGCCGCGCCGGCGAAGCGTTCAGCGACCTCGTCGACGTCGAGCGGATCGAAGTCCTGCGCGGGCCGCAGGGGACATTGTTCGGCAAGAACGCGAGCGCGGGCGTGATCAACATTGTCTCGGTCAAGCCCGGCAATGTCCTCGGCGGCTATGTCGAGGCGAGCTATTTCAGCGCCGCCGAATACCGCCTGCGCGCCGCGGTCGACGTGCCGTTCTCGTCCACCGTTCGCGCCCGGGTCAACGGGTTCTATGACGATTATAAGGGCAATATCTTCAACGTCGCGCCGACGGTGAACCGCAAGGTCAACGGCTTCGAGCATTACGGCGTCCGCGCGATCGTCGAGGGCGACGCGACCGAAACCCTCAAGCTGGCCGCGATCGGCGACTATCACCGCAACAACGACGATTGCTGCGCCGAGGTCATCGCGACGCCGCCATTGAACGCCGCCGGAGTTGTCGTCGCCAACCCGACGACCGCAGTGCTGCCGACCCCGCTCGGCGTCAACAGCCGGACGATCGACCAGAACCTCGTCACCCGGACGAAGGAGACCGGCTACGGCTTCTCGCTCCAGGGCGACCTCAACCTCGGCGACTTCGTCGTCACGTCGATCACCGCGTACCGGAACTACAAGAACGAGGAGATCCGCGACGGCGATTTCCTGCCCGCCGCGTATATCGGCTTCAACCAGCTCCACGACGACGGGCCGCAGACCGGCGACACGTTCAGCCAGGAACTACGCTTGACGTCGCCCGCCGACAAGCCGCTGACCTATGTCCTCGGCGCCTATTATTCGAGCGCCAAGTCGGAGCGCATCTTCACCCGCACCGACCAGGTCTGCGGCGCCCTCGTCGCCCCCGCGCCGACGGTGCTGACGCCGTGCACGAGCCCGCTCGCCGGGCCGTCGACCTTCCCGACCGGCACCGCCGACTTCGGCTCGAAATTCGAGAATCTCGCGCTGTTCGGCCAGGGGACGTATCGCCTGCTCGACAACCTCCGGTTGATCGGCGGGCTGCGCTATACCCACGACAAGCTTAACGTGTTCGAGACGCGGGGCACGACGCTCGCCGGGCCGGGGATCAACCCGAGCTTCGACGCGGGCGTGTTCGCCGGCGGCGCACCGAACGGTGTCCCGTTCCGCACCGGCACGTCGAAGGACAATGTCTCGGGCAAGGCGGGCGTCCAGTACGACATCAGCCACGGCTCGACGGCGTACGCGACCTATTCGCGCGGCTACAAGGGCCCGGCGTACAACGTCTTCTACAATCTAACGACGACCGGGACCAACGTGATCGAGGCCGAGACGTCGAACGCATACGAGATCGGCCTGAAGAACACGCTGCTCGGCGGCAAGCTGACTGTCAACCTCGCCGCATATCTCGCCAAGTATCATAATTTCCAAGCGAACAACCCCGACCTTGCGGGCGGAGTCGTCGTCACGCGTTTCACCAACGCCGGCGACGTGTCGACCCGCGGCGGTGAGCTCGACCTGCTCTACCGCCCGGTCCGCGACCTCAACGTCACCGGCGGGCTCGCGTACACCGACGCGCACGTCGACAAGTTCAAGATTCCCGCCGTCGCCGTCGGCGCTCCTGCCCCGGCGGTCATCGCGCCCGGCACGCCGCTCGGCTTCGCGCCGAAGTGGAAGGGCAGCCTCGGTGCCGACTACCGCATCCGTACCGCCGACCTGCCGGTCGACTTCTTCGTCGGCGCGCAGGGGTCGTTCCAGTCGAGCGAACTCGCACTGTTCGCCGCCGACCCGGTCCAGCGCGCGCAGGGGACGATCGGTGCCTATGCGCTGGTCAATCTCCAGGCCGGGATCACCGACCACGCCGACAAGTACAAGCTGACCTTCCAGGTGCGGAACCTGTTCGACAAGGCATTCGCCGCGGCGATCACCAACGGCGGGCCGGGCGGATCCTACCGGTATCAGATTCCGCGCGACGCGGACCGGTATTACGGGGTGACCGGACGGGTGAACTTCTGACCTAAGATCCTCCCCGAAGACGGGGAGGATTTTAGCGGTGCGCGACCCGGATCACCGGCAGCAGCACATGCACCCACAACGTCGCCGCAAGATACGCCCCCGCGCAGAGCGCGAACATCGGCCAATAGCCGTGCCCCGCGCCCAGCGACCACCCGGTCAGCTCCAACATCGCGCTCCCCGACAAATTTCCCGCAACTGCGCCCAACGCAATCACCGTCCCCACCCGCGCGGTCGGGACGACGTCCGACGCCAGCCCGAAGATATTCGTCGAAAACCCCTGGTGCGCGAACAGCGCGAGGCCGATCGCCAGCGCCGCGCCCCACGGGCTGCTGCTCCACAGCGCGAGCGGCATCGGCAGGATCAGCAGCGCGAAGCACAGCATCGACCGCTTGCGCGCGGCGTCGACGCTCAGCCCCAGGTCGAGCAGCCGCGGAAACAACAGCCCCGAAGACAGCGCGCCCGCCGCCGCCATCGCGTAGGTGAGCACGATCGGTAGCCCGAGCGTCCCCTGGCTCATGCCGAAGACGCGGTGGAAGAAGTCGGGCATCCAGAACAGCACGAACCACCAGACGCAATCGGTCAGCGCCTTCGCCCCGACGATCGCCCATGTCCGCCGGTCGCCGAGCATCCCGGACCAGTCGATCCGCGGGCGCGCCGCCGGGACCGCTTTGACCGGGACCAGCCGCCGCGTGCCGATGATCCACGCGACGAGCCATGCGAAGCCGAGCGCGCCAGTGAGGATGAACGCCGCGCGCCAGCCGAAGGCGAGTGCGAGCGGCGGGATCAGCAGCGGCGTCAGGATTGCCCCGATGTTCGGCGCGATATTGCCGATCCCGAGCGCGAGCGACCGCTGCTTGAGCGGCAGATACACCGCCGCCGCCTTGACCGCCGCCGGGGTGCCGACCGACTCCGCCGCCGCGAGCGCGATCCGGGCGACGACGAACTGCTGGACCGACGACGCAAAGGCGTGCGCCATCCCCGCGAGGCTCCACACCGCGACGCCGATCCCGAGCGCGCGCCGCACTCCGACACGGTCGACGAACGGCCCGACAAACAGCAACGCCGCCGCCGCCGCAATCTGGAAGGTCGAGCCGAGGTGCGCGTATTGCTGGTCAGTCCAGTGGAACTCGGCTTCAAGCGTCGGTTTGAGCAGCGCCAGCACCTGCCGGTCGACGTAATTGAGGGTGATCGCGACAAACAGCAAAGCGATCAGCAAGCGGCGGGCCGCCTGCACGGCTGGGGTCGCGGGCTGCACGGCGGCGTCGCCCGTCGGCACGGCGTCGTGCATCGTCACTCCCCATCGGTACGACGACTCTGGCTGGAGCGGCACGGCAGGTCAATCGCGCGGAGCCGGTTGCACCGCCGCGTCAAACCGGCTCTACGACACTCGGGGAACCGGGG
>JAYTTV010000019.1:0-38967 GCA_043745075.1 Sphingomonadaceae bacterium | reverse complement strand
CTGCCGACGATCATCCGGCCGTCGTTCACGATGGGCGGGACCGGCGGCGGGATCGCCTATAATCGCGAGGAATTCCTCCACATCGTCGGCACCGGGCTCGACGCCTCGCCGACGACCGAGGTGCTGATTGAGGAATCGGTGCTCGGCTGGAAGGAATATGAGATGGAGGTCGTCCGCGACCGCAACGACAATGCGATCATCATCTGCGGCATCGAGAATATCGACCCGATGGGGGTCCATACCGGCGACAGCATCACCGTCGCGCCGATCCTGACGCTGACCGACAAGGAATACCAGATCATGCGCAACGCGTCGATCGCGACGCTGCGTGAAATCGGTGTCGAAACAGGGGGTTCGAACGTCCAGTTCGCGGTCGACCCGAAGGACGGGCGGCTCGTTGTCATCGAGATGAACCCGCGGGTGTCGCGCTCGTCGGCGCTGGCGTCGAAGGCAACCGGCTTCCCGATCGCCAAGGTCGCGGCGCTGCTCGCGGTCGGCTACACGCTCGACGAGGTCCAGAACGACATCACCGGCGCGACCCCGGCGGCGTTCGAGCCGACGATCGATTATGTCGTGACCAAAATCCCGCGTTTCGCCTTCGAGAAATTCAAGGGCGCCGAAGCCGTTCTCGGCACTGCGATGAAGTCGGTCGGCGAGGTCATGGCGATCGGCCGGACAATCCATGAATCGATGCAGAAGGCGTTGCGCGGGCTCGAGACCGGGCTGACGGGGTTCGACGAGGTCGAGAGCCTCGCCGGAGCGTCGGACGACGAGATCGCGGCGGCGCTGTCGATCCCCGGGCCCGACCGGCTGCTGATCGCGGCGCAGGCGCTGCGGAGCGGCTTCACGGTCGAGCGGGTCAACGCGATCACCTTCTACGAACCGTGGTTTCTCAACCGCATCGCCGAGATTATTGCGGCGGAAACCGAGGTTCGCACGAGCGGCCTGCCCAACGACGCGGCGGGAATGCGTCGCCTCAAGGCGATGGGTTTCGCCGACACGCGGCTCGCAAAGCTCACCGGCGGAACGGCGGCCGAAGTTGCCGCACACCGCCACGGCCTCGGCGTCCGCCCGGTGTTCAAGCGCATCGACACCTGCGCCGCCGAGTTCGCCGCCAAGACCCCGTACATGTATTCGACCTACGAGGCCCCGAGCTTCGGCGAGCCCGAATGCGAGAGCCAGCCGACCGGCGCACGCAAGGTCGTCATCCTCGGCGGCGGCCCGAACCGGATCGGGCAGGGGATCGAATTCGACTATTGCTGCTGCCACGCCTGTTACGCACTGGGGGACGCAGGCTTCGAGACGATCATGATCAACTGCAATCCGGAGACGGTGAGCACCGATTACGATACGTCGGACCGGCTGTATTTCGAGCCGCTGACCGCCGAAGACGTTCTTGAAGTGCTCCACAAGGAAATGACGAACGGCGAGCTGGTGGGGGTGATCGTCCAATTCGGCGGGCAGACGCCGCTCAACCTCGCGAGCGCACTGAAAGCGGCGGGCATTCCGATCCTCGGCACGTCGCCCGACAATATCGACCTCGCCGAAGACCGCGAACGGTTCGCCGCGCTCGTCCAGCAGCTTGGGCTCAAGCAGCCGAACAACGGCATCGCCAGCGCGCGCGACCAGGCGGCGGCGATCGCCGCGCGCGTCGGCTATCCGGTACTGATGCGGCCGTCGTTCGTCCTCGGCGGACGGGCGATGGAGGTGGTCGAGACCCCGGCGGCGCTCGACGCCTATCTCCGCGACAATGCGGCGGCGCTCAGCGGCGGGCCGGTATTGATCGACCAGTATCTGCGCGACGCGGTCGAAGTCGACGTCGACGCGCTCGCCGACCATGATACCGTCTTCGTCGCCGGCGTCCTCCAGCACATCGAGGAGGCGGGGGTCCATTCGGGCGACAGCGCGTGCTCGATCCCGCCGCACAGCCTCGGCCCCGACATCATCGCCGAGATCGAGCGCCAGACCGCCTTGCTCGCGCGTGCGCTCGACGTCCGCGGGCTGATGAACATCCAGTTCGCGGTCAAGGACGACGAGGTCTACTTGATCGAGGTCAATCCGCGCGCGTCGCGGACCGTCCCGTTCACCGCCAAGGCGACCGGCATCCCGATCGCCAAGATCGCGGCGCGGGTGATGGCGGGGGAGAGCCTTGCCAGCTTCAACCTCAAGCGCCCGGCGTGGAAGCATATCGCGGTCAAGGAGGCGGTGTTCCCCTTTGCGCGCTTCCCCGGCACCGATCCGGTCCTCGGACCCGAGATGAAGTCGACCGGCGAAGTCATGGGGATCGATAGCGATTTCGCGATGGCGTTCGCCAAGGCGCAGCTTGCGGCGGGGACGGTGCTGCCGATGGCGGGAACGGTGTTCCTGTCGGTCAAGGACAGCGACAAGGCGGTCATTCTCGACGCCGCGCGCGACCTCGTCGCCATGGGCTTCGGCCTGATCGCGACCGACGGCACAGCAAAGTTCCTCGACGGCGAGGGGATCGCGGTCGAGCGGGTCAACAAGGTCCAGCAGGGGCGGCCGCATATCGTCGACCGGATCAAGGACGGCGGCATCGCGCTGATCGTCAACACCACCGAGGGCACGCAGTCGATGAAGGACTCGGCGTCGATCCGCGCGTCGGCGCTGTACGGCAAGGTGCCTTATTTCACGACGGCATCGGCGAGTGTTGCGGCGACACAGGCGATTGCAGCGTTGAAGCAGCGACCGCTTGAAGTGCGGTCACTCCAGTCATACTATTCAGCGCTGGATTAAGAAGCCCCCGGACAGAGAGTTTGCCGTCAGCGGTGGTCACTCCGCCGAGGGCGAAGCGTCAATTAGGGAAGTCAGCGAATGGCGACGGTCGATAAGTACCCCATGCTCGCGGAGGGGCACGCCGAGTTGATGGCGACGCTGCGCAACCTCAAAGAGGTTGAGCGGCCGAAGAACGTCGAGGATATCGAGACCGCCCGCGCCCATGGCGACCTGTCGGAAAACGCCGAGTACCACGCCGCGAAGGAGCGGCAGGGGCATATCGAGGCGCAGACGATGGAGTTGGAGGATAAACTCGCGCGTGCCGTCGTCATCGACCCCAAGACGCTGTCGGGCGACAAGGTCGTGTTTGGCGCGACCGTCGGGCTGCTCGACGAGGACGACAAGCCGATCACCTACCAGATCGTCGGCCAGACCGAGGCCGATGCTCACCGCGGGCGGATCAGCTATTCGTCGCCGCTCGGCCGGGCGCTGATCGGCCGGAAGCTCGGCGAGGAGGTCGAAGTGACGACCCCGTCGGGCGACAAATATTACACGATCGAGAAGGTCGAGTTCATTTGAAGCCCGAGGGCGGCTACGGCGGCGCTTCGTTCACGCCGCCGTCCGCCCCGGTCACTCGCGCTCTCGTCGCGGTCTGTGTTCTCGTGCAGATTGCGGCGACGATCAGCGGCGCCGCGTTCAGCGACACGCTGGAAAGTCATGCGGCGCTAATCCCGGCGCGCGTCATCGGCGCGCTGCCGTCGCACCTAGGCGACGTTCCCGCAGCACTGACGCTGCTGACATCGTTGTTTCTCCACGCCGGCTGGATCCACCTCGCGCTCAACCTCACCTTTCTGTCGTGGGTCGGGCGGAATGTCGAGATCGAGGTCGGTCGCGCACGCTTCGTCCTGCTCTACGCATTGAGCGGCATCGTCGGGGGATTGCTCCAGGTCGCTGTCGCCCCGCACTCGACCGATCCGGTGGTCGGTGCCAGTGGTGCCATCGCCGGCGTCTTTGGAGCCTATGCAGTTCTGTTCGCGCGCAGCCGGGCGCGGGCGCGGCGCGTGCTCGGGATCAATGTCTCGGCCGCGGTGACGACGGCCCTGTGGTACGCCGCAACATGGATCGGGCTGCAGTTGTTGACGGCGGTCGCGTTCAACACCGGCGAGGGCGGCATCGCGATCTGGACCCACATCGGCGGGTTCATCGTCGGGCTGCTGTTCGCCCAGCCGTTCGTGCGGCAGACCGCTCGATACGAATAGCTCAGACGGGGACGTCGGGCTCGAGCATCCGGTGGAGGTGGACGACGACGTATTTCATCGCCGCGTCGTCGACCGTGCGCTGCGCGTTCGATCGCCACGCCTTTTCGGCGGAGGCATAATCCGGGAAGATGCCGACGACATCGAGCTTAGCAGGGTCCTCGAAATCGAGGGTGCGCGGGTCGGTGACGCGACCACCGAAGACGAGATGGAGTTTGTTCATGCCGGCGGATTTAGCGCGGCATACTCGGCTTGCACAGAGGCCATGATCCCCGCCGCCCAATCTTCGAACTCGGGGCCATCCCATGCACGGTGGTTCCCCGCCGAATAGGCGAGCGCGTTACGATGGTAGAACAGCGCGTTGATGCGGTTCGCTACCCAGTTGTTCGCGGTCCGAATGACCTTCGCCGGCGAACCGACGACGATCGAGTTGGGCGGGACGATCGTCCCGTCCTTCACATAGGCGTGCTGTCCCACGATCGAATTGTCGCCGATCACCGCGCCGCCGTAGACGGTCGCGTTGATCCCGACGAGGACATGGTTGCCGATCGTGCAGCCATGAAGCGTCGCGTGATGCGTGATCGAGCAATGCGTGCCGACGACGACCGGGCGGCCTGGATCGGTGTGGATCATGACGAAGTCCTGGACGTTCGAAAACGCGCCGATCTCGACGTGCGCCGCCTCGCTGCGCATGACCGCGTTGCACCAGATCGACGACCCCTCGCGCATCGTCACGCGGCCGTAAATCTGCGCGCTGGGGTCGATGTAGGCAGCCTCGGCGGTGTCGAGGAGGGCGGTCACGCCGACTTGGCGTTCGACGCCTTCATCAGCGCGACCAGGCCATCGAAACCCTGCTTCGAGATGATCGCCGAGAAATCGGCCTCCTGCGTCAGCGACAGGTTCACCCCGGACACGGTGACGTTGCCGACCAGCCATTTGCCCGCGGGCGACTTCTCGACATACCAGATGATGTCGAACGGCGCCTTGCCCGCAACGCCGATCTTGGAGAAGACGTCGACGGCACCGGTCGAGCTGTGCGGCTGGGTCCGGATGATCTTCACGTCGGCGTCTGAATAGTTGATCAGCCGGTCGGCGTAGATGTTAACGACATAATCGGGCAGCACCGCCTGGTACGCGGCAAGCTGCGCGGGGGTGATCTGGTTGCGGTAGCGGCGGATCAACCGGGCCCCGGCGTCATCGACCGCGAAGTTATCCTTGAGCATGTTCCGGAACTTCGCCTTGATCGCCGGCTTCGACGACGTCTCCTTGAGGACGGCGAACGCGTTATCGGCGAGCGTCGAGATGAACTGGCCAGCCGACGCCGCTTCAGCCGGCGTCGCCGCGGTCTGGGCGAATGCAGGCGCGGTGGCGACCGGGGCAGCGATGATGGCGAGCACGGTCAGGCCAAGTGAAAAACGACGCATCTAGCGCTCCTGAAAGTTGGGCTTCGATCACCCGGATTGATCCATAGCGTCAACCCACTGAATGCGGCGTTAAGCGGGCCGATGCGGATTGCGCAACACCGCGGCGCCTGCTGCCTCGACGACCGTCAGCAGCGACTGGACGGCTCGGTCGACCATTCCGGTCGTGCCCCCGGCGAACGACAGCTTCGACACGTCGAGCTCGCCCTTGGCGGCTACGATCGCGGCGTCACCGGCGGCTTCGAGCCGTGCCCCGATGTCGCCGAACATCGAATGCTCAACGTCGCTGACCGGCATGATCGCCCCGATCAGCGCGCCGGTTGCGACGCCGACAAGGACCACCGACAGCGGGTTGTCGTCGACCGCGACGTGCGCCTTGTGCTGGATCGCCTCGATCCGCGCGCGGGCGGGGCCGACCGGGATATCGTCGGCGGCGAGGTTCGCGGCATAGCCGTCGTCATAGTCGGCGTAGGCCGCATAGCTGTCGCCATATTCGATCGTCGCGCGCTTGACCTTGCTCCGCGCCAGGAGCGCGATGCCGAACGCAAGACCCGCTCCCGCAATCGCGAGCGGATGCGCCATCGCGCGGCTTTTGACCGATTCGAACACCTTTGCGCTACTCGCGTTGATCGAGTCGACTGCGCTGTCGACGAGGGCCTCGGGCGAGAGCCGCGCCTGCAGCCCATCGATCGTCGCGGTGATACGTTCACGGGTGATTTCGGCTTCGCGTTCCAGGGTCGCGGTGTCACTCATGTCAGTTCCCCTTGATGACATCGGCATCCCGACGCAGCGAATTGGCTGCGCGATCGGGCACGAGGCTCACGCCGCTCATCTTCTTGCCGCCACTGGCGATCAGCAAGCCACCGATCAACGCCGCCGCGAACCCGACGATGAGTGCTGCAAAACCGGCTCCCACCAGCGGGGTCAGAAACCCGACCGCCGCGCCGAGCAGCGTGAAGACCGCGCCGAGAAGCAAAATGCCGCCGAGTGCGATGGCGCCGGCTCCAGCCTTCGCCGATGCGAGATTGTCGCGCACCTCGGCCTTGGCCAGCCTGATCTCGGTCCGGACGAGGTGATTGCCGTCGTCGATCAGCCGCCGCAGCAAGTCCGCGATCGATGGGGCAGGGGCCATGCCCTCGGGTTGATTGAGGCCACGCGTGGCCAACTCCTTGTCGGTCACCGCACGGATCCGCTGGTCGACGCCTTGACGAGACGCGAGATGATGAAACCCGCGACGATCGACAATCCAACGGCGACCGCCGGGCTGGTGCGAACGAGCGTGCGCGTATCGTCGATCAGGTCGTCGACCGACCGCGCATCGACTGCCGACGACCAGGCAGCGACGGTGTCGGCGGCCTGGTGGACGAAGCCGGCAAATGGTGCGGCGCCGTTGGCATCGAGCTTGGCGGCGAAGTCGCGGACGGTATCGACCAGCCCATCGAGCGTGCCGGTGACCTGCGCCTTGCCCTCGTCGGCGAAGCTCAAAACCTTGCTCGTGAACGGGCTGCGAATATCGGTCGCCTGTACGGGCACGACGTCGAGCGCGTCGTGGCTCGCCGCGATCGGCGGCATCCCTGCGGAAGTAGTATCGGTGGTCATTAGCGTAGCCCCTGCCAGACACGAGGAAGTCGCTTCCCAAACGTACCTATCCTAGCCGGGTTCCGCTACCTCTCGCCAGCCCGTTACGGGAACGTAGCGACGCTGCATCGAGCTGCCGGGTGCAGTGAGCGTCCGTTGTCGCCGCGACCGCAAATCGCTAGGACCGCCCGAGCAACCCGCCCGGAGCCACCGCATGACCGCCATAGTCGACATCCACGCGCGCCAGATCCTCGATAGCCGCGGCAACCCGACCGTCGAGGTCGAAGTCCTGCTCGACGACGGCAGCTTTGGCCGCGCCGCGGTGCCGTCGGGCGCATCGACCGGGGCGCATGAGGCGGTCGAGCTGCGCGACGGCGACGCGTCGCGCTACGGCGGCAAGGGCGTCCTCAAGGCGTGCGCCGCGGTCAACGGTGAAATCTTCGACGCGCTGTCGGGGATGGACGCCGAGGACCAGGCCGATGTCGATGCGGCGATGATCGAGCTCGACGGCACCCCGAACAAGAGCCGCCTCGGCGCCAACGCGATCCTCGGGGTCAGCCTGGCCGCCGCCAAGGCCGCCGCCGAATCGCGCGGCATGTCGCTCCACAAATATATAGGCGGCGTCTCGGCGCACGTCCTGCCGGTGCCGATGATGAACATCATCAACGGCGGCGCGCACGCCGATAATCCGATCGACTTCCAGGAATTCATGATCATGCCGGTCGGTGCGCCGACGCTGGCCGAAGCGGTCCGCTGGGGCGCGGAGATCTTCCACACCCTCAAGAAGGGCCTGTCCGACGCTGGGCTATCGACGTCGGTCGGCGACGAGGGGGGCTTCGCCCCAAACATCGCCTCGCCCGCCGCTGCGCTCGATTTCATCATGGCCTCGGTCGAAAAGGCGGGCTACCGCCCCGGCGAGGACATCATGCTCGCGCTCGATGCAGCCGCGACCGAGTTCTTCAAGGGCGGCAAGTACGAGCTGACCGGGGAAGGGCGCTCGCTGTCGGCCGCGGAGATGGTCGACTATTATGCCGAACTCGCGGGCAAATATCCGATCCTGTCGATCGAGGACGGGATGGCCGAGGACGATTTCGACGGCTGGAAGCTGCTCACCGAACGCCTCGGCGCGACCCACCAGCTCGTCGGCGACGACCTGTTCGTGACTAACCCCGAGCGGCTGCAGGACGGCATCGGGCGCGGCCTCGCCAACTCGCTATTGGTCAAGGTCAACCAGATCGGGACGCTGACCGAGACCCTTCAGGCGGTCGAGATGGCGCATCGCGCGCGCTACACCTGCGTCATGTCGCACCGGTCGGGCGAGACCGAGGACGCGACGATCGCCGACCTCGCCGTCGCGACCAACTGCGGGCAGATCAAGACCGGCAGCCTCGCGCGATCGGACCGGCTGGCGAAGTACAACCAGCTCATCCGCATCGAGGAGGAACTGGGTGATGCCGCCCGTTATGCTGGGCTGGCGATTTTGCGCTGATGCGTTGCTCGCGGGACTCACCCGCGCAATTACTTTCACGCGGGCAGATAACGGCTTGAATGCCTTCGAATCGCGTGGTTTAGCTAGGGGATGATCGAACGGATCAATCCCTTTACCCTTGCTCGCGCCGCTCTCCTGCCAGCGGCGTGCATCACCGTGATGGGGTATTTCGCCTTCCACGCGATTTCGGGAAACGCCGGCCTGCTCGCATGGCAGGGTTATAAGGTCGAGCGCGCGTCGGTCGATGCCGACGCCGCCAAGGTTGCAGCAGCAAAGGCCTCGCTCCAGCGGCAGGTTGCGCTACTCGACCCGCGCCACGTCGACAGAGACTATGCCGACGAACGAGTCCGGCGCGATCTTGGCGTGGTCGGTCCCAATGAGGTTATAATCCCGCTACCCGACGCCAAATAGCGCGTTGTACCTGCGGTCTGGAGGCGTATAGACGGCGGAGCAAACTTCGCGGAACCGTGCTTCATGGCCAAGTCACCACCGTCTGCCGAACCGAAATCGCCGATCCGCGAGCGGCCAGTTGAGCCGAAACGGTACAATGCATCGCCCGACGAACTTCTCGCCTTCTATCGCGAAATGCTCCTCATCCGCCGCTTCGAGGAGCGCGCCGGGCAGATGTACGGTATGGGGCTGATCGGCGGCTTCTGCCACCTCTACATCGGTCAGGAAGCGGTCGTCACCGGCGTTCAATCCGCGCTGAAAAACACCGATAGCGTGATCACCGGCTACCGCGACCACGGGCACATGATCGCCGCCGGGATCGAACCCAAGGTCGTCATGGCCGAATTGACCGGCCGCGCCGCCGGGATTAGCAAGGGCACGGGCGGCTCGATGGACATGTTCTCGGTCGAGCACGGCTTCTACGGCGGCCACGGTATCGTCGCGGCGCAGGTCCCGCTCGGCACCGGGCTCGGCTTTGCCCACAAGTACAAGAACGACGGCGGCCTCGCAGTGACCTATTTCGGCGACGGCGCATCGAACCAGGGCCAGGTCTACGAAAGCTTCAACATGGCCGAGCTGTGGAAGCTGCCGGTGATCTATGTCATCGAGAACAACCAGTATGCGATGGGCACGAGCGTCAACCGCTCGTCGTCCGAGGACCAGCTGTTCCGCCGCGGCGAGAGTTTCCGTGTCCCCGGTATTCAGGTCGACGGAATGGACGTCTGCGAAGTCCGCGGCGCGGCGAACGTCGCGGTCGACTGGGTGCGATCGGGGAAGGGGCCGATCCTGCTCGAAATGAAAACGTATCGCTACCGGGGCCACTCGATGTCCGACCCGGCGAAGTACCGCAGCCGCGAGGAAGTCGCCGCGGTTCGCGAGAAGTCCGACCCGATCGAACACACCAAGCGTGACCTGCTCGCCGCCGGAAAGATCGACGAGGCGGGGTTGAAGGAGCTCGAAAAGGAGGTCCGCGCGATCATCGCCGACGCCGCCGATTTTGCCGAGAGTGCGCCCGAGCCCGAGGCGAAAGAACTTTATACCGACGTGCTGGTGGGAACTTACTGATGGAGATCAAGCTCCCCGCGATGTCGCCGACGATGGAGGAGGGCACCCTCGCCAAGTGGCTCGTCAAGGAAGGCGACACCGTCAAGCCGGGCGACGTCCTCGCCGAGATCGAGACCGACAAGGCGACGATGGAACTCGAAGCCGACGAGGGCGGGGTGGTCGAGAAGCTCCACGTCCCCGACGGCAGTGACGCGGTCAAGGTCGGCACGCTGATCGCGACGATCAGGGGTGAGGACGAGGCGGCGACGCCCCCGTCGTCACCGGTTGCCGAGCCCGAAGCCACTGCACCGGCGTCGGCGGTCGTCGCTGAGCCCGCCGAGGCCCCTAAGACAACCGACGCGGTTCCTGCCACCGCTGCCCAACCCGCTGCGAAGCCTAAGGAGGGCGAAGCTCCTGCCAGCCTCTCGGTCAAGCCCGAGACCCCCGGTCCGACGCATCGCCAGACCGTCCGCGAAGCACTGCGCGACGCGATGGCCGAGGAGATGCGCGCCGACCCGATGGTCTTCGTCATGGGCGAGGAAGTCGCCGAATATCAGGGTGCGTACAAGGTCACGCAGGGCCTGCTCGAGGAATTCGGTCCGACCCGCGTCGTCGACACCCCGATCACCGAATACGGTTTCGCCGGGCTCGGCACCGGCGCGGCGATGGGCGGATTGAAGCCGATCGTCGAGTTCATGACCTTCAACTTCGCGATGCAGGCGATCGACCACATCATCAACTCGGCCGCCAAGACCAACTACATGAGCGGCGGGCAGATGCGCTGTCCGATCGTCTTCCGCGGCCCGAACGGCGCCGCATCCCGCGTCGCCGCGCAGCACAGCCAGAACTACGGCCCGTGGTACGCCAGCGTCCCCGGCCTGATCGTCATCGCGCCGTACAGCGCCGCCGACGCCAAGGGCCTGCTCAAGTCGGCGATCCGGTCACCCGACCCGGTCGTCTTCCTCGAGAACGAACTGCTGTACGGCCACAGCTTCGATGTGCCCGACGCCGATGTCGCGATCCCGATCGGCAAGGCGAGCATCGTCCGGCAGGGCAAGGACGTAACGATCGTGTCCTACTCGATCGGTGTCGGCATCGCGCTCGATGCCGCGACCAAGCTCGCCGAGGCCGGGATCGACGCCGAAGTCGTCGACCTGCGCACGCTCCGCCCGCTCGACCGCGCGACGGTGCTGGCCAGCCTCAGGAAGACCAACCGCATGGTCGTCGTCGAGGAAGGCTGGCCAACCTGCTCAATCGCCAGCGAGATCATCAGCATCGCGATGGAAGACGGCTTCGATGACCTCGACGCCCCGGTCCTGCGCGTGACCAACGAGGATGTGCCGCTACCCTATGCGGCGAACCTCGAGAAGCTGGCGATCGTCAAGGTCGAGGATGTCGTCGCGGCGGTGAAGAAGGTTTGCTATCGATGATCGACATCACCATGCCCGCGCTGTCGCCGACGATGGAGACGGGGACGCTCGCCAAATGGCTCGTCAAGGTCGGCGACGCCGTCAAGTCGGGCGATATTCTTTGCGAGATCGAAACCGATAAGGCGACGATGGAGGTCGAGAGTATCGACGAAGGCACCGTCGCTGAAATACTGGTCGCCGAGGGCGCGGATGCGATTCCGGTCGGGCAGGTGATTGCGCGGTTGAGCGGCGAGGGCGAGGAGGCTGCTCCGAAGGCGGCTGCTCCTGCCCCGAAGGCTGACAATCCTCCGCCGTTTTCGGGGGCGGGGGACCGCGCCGCTTCAGGCGTGGTGGAGGAGGCTTCCGAAGCTCCCAATCCCACGTCCGTTCCCCCTGAAGCCAAAGCGGCACCCGAGCCCGTCGCCCCCTCCACCATTGCGAAGAGCGATGGTCCCCCTCCGAAGACGGGGGAGGATCAAGGTGCGTCGGCGAAGGCTGACGGAGCGCGCGTTAACGCCTCCCCGCTCGCCCGCCGCCTTGCCTCCGCGCAGGGCATCGACCTCGCTGGCGTCACCGGTTCAGGCCCGCACGGCCGGATCGTCAAGGCCGACCTCGACGGCGCGAGCGCCAAGCCTGCTGCCCAGCCTGCTGCGGCATCGTCCGATGTGGCAGCCTCCACCGCTCCGGCATCCGAGGCGAAGCCCGCACCTGCTGCGCCAGCCCCCGCCGCTGCCGCGCCTACATACCCGCCGCCCGCCGGTGTCCCGGCCGAGGCGATCAAGCTGTCGAACATGCGGAAGACGATCGCGCGCCGCCTCGCCGAGTCCAAGCAGACCGTTCCGCATTTCTACCTGACGGTCGATGTCCGCCTCGACGCGCTGCTCAAGCTGCGCAGCGACCTCAACAAGTCGCTCGAGGCGAGCGGCGTCAAGCTGTCGGTCAACGATTTGCTGATCAAAGCGCTCGGCCTCGCGCTCGTCGCGGTGCCCGACAGCAATGTCCAGTTCGCCGGCGACACGCTGTACAAGTTCGGGCGCGCCGACGTCTCGGTCGCGGTCGCGATCCCCGGCGGGCTGATCACGCCGATCATCGCCGACGCCGCGAACAAGCGGCTGAGCGTGATCGCCACCGAGATGAAGGACCTCGCCGCCCGCGCCAAGGACGGCAAGCTCAAGCCCGAGGAGTACACCGGCGGCACCGCGTCGATCTCGAACCTCGGCATGTTCGGGATCAAGCAGTTCGACGCAGTGATCAACCCGCCGCAAGGGCTGATCCTCGCGGTCGGCGCGGGCGAGAAGCGGCCGTACGTCGTGGACGACGCGCTCGCCATCGCCACCGTGATGAGCGCCACCGGCAGCTTCGACCACCGCGCGATCGACGGCGCAGTCGGCGCGCAGTTCATGAGCGCGTTCAAGGCCTTGGTCGAAAGCCCGATGAGCATGCTGGCATGAGCGAGACCTTCGACCTAGCGATCCTCGGATCCGGTCCCGGCGGGTATGTCGCGGCGATCCGTGCCTCGCAGCTCGGGATGAAGGTTGTCATCATCGAGCGTGAGCAGCTCGGCGGGATCTGCCTCAACTGGGGGTGCATCCCAACGAAGGCGCTGCTGCGGACGTCGGAAATCTATCACTACATGCAGCACGCCGATGCCTATGGGCTAAGCGTGACCGGGGTCAGCTTCGATCTCGCCAAGGTCGTCGACCGGTCGCGCAAGGTTGCGGGGCAGCTCAACGCCGGGGTCAAGGGGTTGATGAAAAAGAACAAGGTCACCGTCGTCGAGGGCGAGGGGCGGTTGACCGGGGCGACGCAGATCACCGTCAAGACGGGTGACCAGGAGCGGGTGCTCGACGCGAAGAACGTCATTCTCGCGACCGGCGCGCGGGCACGCGACCTGCCGGGGCTGGCGGCGGACGGCAAGCGAGTGTGGACCTACCGTCACGCGATGGTTCCGCCCGAGATGCCGACCAAGCTGCTGGTGATCGGCTCGGGGGCGATCGGGATCGAGTTCGCCAGTTTCTACAGCGACATGGGGGCGAAGGTCACCGTCGTCGAAATGCTCGACCGCGTCTTGCCGGTCGAGGACACCGACGTCTCGGCGCACATGCACAAGGCGCTGACGAAGCAGGGCATGACGCTGGTGACATCGGCGAAGGTGTCCGACGTCAAGCCGGGGGCCGAGAACGTCGCGGCGACGATCACTACCGCCGACGGCAAAGCGACGACCGACACTTACAGCCATGTCATCGTCGCGATCGGCATCATCGCCAACATCGAGAACATCGGGCTCGAGGCGCTGGGCGTGAAGGCCGACCGCGGGCATATCCTCGTCGATCCGTACGGCATGACCAACGTCCCCAGCCTGTGGGCGATCGGCGACGTCACCGGCGCGCCGTGGCTGGCGCACAAGGCGAGCCACGAGGGGATCGTTGCAGTCGAGAAGATCGCCGGGCTCAACCCGCATGCATTCGAGACCGGCAACATCCCCGGCTGCACCTATTCGCGGCCGCAGGTGGCGAGCGTCGGGCTTACCGAGGCGGCGGCGAAGGCGGCGGGGCACGAGGTCAAGGTCGGCAAGTTCCCCTTCATCGGCAACGGCAAGGCGATCGCGCTCGGCGAGGCCGACGGCTTCGTCAAGACGGTGTTCGACGCCAAGACCGGCGAGCTGCTTGGCGCGCATATGATCGGGGCGGAAGTCACTGAACTCATTCAGGGCTATGTCATCGCCCGCGAGCTCGAGACGACCGAGGCCGAGCTGCAGGAAACCGTGTTCCCGCATCCGACGCTGAGCGAGATGATGCACGAGAGCGTCCTCGACGCCTACGGACGGGCGCTGCATTACTAGCGCATGATCGCCCTCGCGCTCGCCGCTGCCACAGCACTGAGCGGGCTCGACGCGGCGATCAAGGCGAGCGTCGCGCCGTGTCCGCCACCGGTCGCTGGCGAGATCACCGTCTGCGGCAAGCGCGGCGAGGACGAGGCGCGGCGCTATCTGTCCCCGCTGCCGAGCGAGTATGCCGTCGGCGATCCACGGGCGCAGAGCGTGTCGGCGGAGCGGAACGGCCTGTTCGACTACGACTCCGGCGGGACCGGATCGTGCTCGGCGACCGGGGCCGGGGGCAGCTCAGGTTGCGGCTTCCAGCGGCACAAGCGGTGGGTGTTGCAACGGGCGGGAGCCAAGGACAGTCGCGGGCCGCTTTACGACAAGTGACAGAATTGTCGCAGGAACCTCAACCAATCGCGCCGGTTTGGCGATTGGGGACGAACCGGGAGACACGTCATGGCAGCCCACCCCGTATCCGCGCTGATGTTCGTCACGATCGGCATCGTGCTCGTCCTGCTCATCGGCGGATATCTGTATTTCATCCGCAAGCCATCGAACCGCAAGGCGGGTGACCGTATGCCCGAGCGCGGCGAGCCGGGTGCTCCTGACGTTCCGCGCGGCGTCCCGATCGATCCCAAGTACCGCGAGAAGGGCAAGGTTTCGTAAGTATCTAGCGCCAGTCGACCGGGACCGGCTCGTAGCGGTCGGTCGCCGGGTCGAGGATACGCAGGATGCCGTCGGCGATGTCGAAGTGTGCGCCCTGCAACGCGAGCGTGCCCGCAGCGACGCGCTCGGCGACGAATGGGAAGCTCATCAGATTGTCGAGGCTGAGCCGGATCGCGGCAAGTTCGAGCGCCTGCTGGGCATCGATGTCGGGACTGATCGCCTGCGCCGCGCGGATGCGGTCGCGGGCGGGTTCGATCTTCGCCATCCAGCGACCGATAAAGGCACCGTGCCCCTCGGCGGCGGCGTCGAACTTGCCGGTCAGCGATGCGGTGATGCCGCCGCAGCGGGCGTGGCCGAGAACGACGATATGCTCGACCTCGAGCTGGGTTACGGCGAACTCGATCGCCGCCGACGAGCCGTGGGTGGCGCCATCCGCCTCATACGGCGGGACTAGGTTAGCGACGTTGCGCATCACGAACATCTCGCCGGGAGCCGAATCGAAGATGCGGGTCGGGTCGACGCGGCTGTCGGCGCAGGCGATGATCATGATTCTCGGCGACTGGCCGATGTGCGCGAGCGCGTCGAAGCGCGCGCGCTGGTCATTATACGGCCCGGCGCGAAAGCGGCGATAACCTTCGAGGAGGGTGTCGAAAGCTTCCATAATGGTGTCGATAGCGGGAGGTACAGGCGAGGGCAATCGCCAACGCTCCCATCCGGAAGGTGACACGAGTCCACGGAACGACCGGCTTTTGCAGCCGTATCACGGCAGCTTTATCCGGAAGGTTACACAAGTCTACGAAACGACCAGCTTTTACCGCCTGCAGACGCTTTTTGGAAAGTCACACAAGTCCGCGAAACGACCGGCTTTTCGACGCTTCGCGCAAGCCCGAGCAGAAAGGCGAAAGGTTATACGAGTCCACACAACGACCAGGCTTTCGCGCAGATTGCGCGCTGCGGCGGAAACGGTGATCACGATGAGAAAGAGCACGAAGCGCGCGCCGCCGATGCGGCACGGTCTCTACCGGCCTATCACGCGCGCTCGGGTGTAGGACAGCGCCGACGTGCGGCGATCGCGCGTTGGCTTTGCCCGCGCCCGCGCCTATCTAGACACGATGACCGACGCCGTCCCCGCCCTGACCCCGCGCGCCCGCAAGCCCGACTGGCTCCGCGTCCGCGCGCCGACCTCGCCCGCCTTCGCCGAGACGCGCAAGCTGATGCGCCGCCTCGGGCTCAATACGGTGTGCGAGGAAGCGGCGTGCCCGAACATCGGCGAGTGCTGGACGCAGAAGCACGCGACGGTGATGATCCTCGGCGACACCTGCACGCGGGCGTGTGCGTTCTGCAACGTCAAGACGGGCATGCCGCAGCCGGTCGACCTGCTCGAACCCGAGCACGTCGCCGAAGCCGCAGGTGAGCTCGGCCTCGAACACATCGTCATCACCTCGGTCGATCGCGACGACTTGCCCGACGGCGGCGCGGGGCAGTTCGTCCGCGTCATCGAGCAGCTTCGCCGCCGCGCGCCGGACACGACGATCGAGATCCTGACGCCCGACTTCCGCAACAAGGCTGACCGCGCCGTCGCGACGATCGTCGCCGCGCGCCCCGACGTCTATAATCACAACCTCGAAACCGTGCCGCGGCTGTATCCGACGATCCGACCGGGCGCGCGCTATTTCCATTCGCTGCGGCTGCTCGACCGGGTCAAGCATCTCGATCCGTCGATCTTCACCAAGTCGGGCCTGATGGTCGGGTTGGGCGAGGAGCGGCAGGAGATGCACCAGGTATTCGACGACATGCGCTCGGCCGACGTCGATTTCCTGACCGTCGGGCAATATCTCCAGCCGACCCCGCGCCACGCCAAGGTGATCGACTTCGTCACCCCCGACACGTTTCGCAGCTATGCCGCGATCGCACGGGCGAAGGGCTTCCTCCAGGTCGCGGCGACCCCGCTGACGCGGTCGAGCTATCACGCCGGCGCTGATTTCGCGGCGATGCGGACGAAGCGCGACGCGGCGCTGGCGGCGGCAAAGGCTTCGGTCGCCTGATGCCGCGCCACGTCGAAGACCGCTTCCTGCCGTACACGCCCGAACAGATGTTCGACCTCGTCGCCGACATCGGGCGCTATGCCGAATTCCTGCCGTGGGTCCAGGCGACGCGTGTGACCGGGCGCGCCGGCAACGTCGTCACCGCCGACATGGTCGTCGGCTTCAAGATGGTCCGCGAACGCTTCACCAGCCGCGTCACGCTCGACCGGCCGGGGACGTTGCACGTCGAATATATCTCGGGTCCGCTCAAGTATCTGCGCAACGACTGGCGGTTCGCCGCCGCACCCGGCGGCTGCACCGTCCATTTCGCGGTCGATTTCGAATTCGCCTCGCGGCTGTTCGAGAAGCTCGCGGGGGTGTTCTTCGGTGAAGCGTTCCGCCGGATGGTCGCGAGCTTCGAGAAGCGCGCAGGGGAGTTGTACGCGACTCCCGCCGTGCCGCAGCCGGTTGCGCCGGGAACGCAGCGCACTGCCTGATCGCCGACGCGGGTTTCGTCGCCTTCGGCAGTCTCAGCCCGGCATCAGCAACTGAAGCGCACATAGCACCGCCTGCCGCCTGATCTCGCTGCGGCCAAGGTCGCCGAAGAACTTTGTGTCGGCGATCTTGCACTCGGGGTCGTTGCGCCGTGCCAGTGCGAAGACGACGGTGCCGACCGGCTTCTTTTCCGATCCGCCGCCCGGGCCGGCGATGCCGGTGACCGCGACCGCGACGTCGGCGTGGCTGTGCTTGAGCGCGCCCTGCGCCATCGCCCACGCGACCGCGATCGACACCGCGCCGAAGGTGTCGAGGATGTCTGTACTGACGCCGAGCGATTCGACCTTCGCCTCGTTCGAATAGGTCACGAAGCCGCGGTCGACGACGTCGGACGATCCGGCGACCTCGGTCAGCGCCCCCGCGACGAGGCCGCCGGTGCACGATTCGGCGGTGACGATGGTAAGCCCGGCGGCACGGTTGGCGTCGATCACCGCTGCGGCGAGGGTGAGGACTTCGTTGCTGAAGATCATGCCGGGATCCTGATGCTGGCGACGCCCTGCGCCGCGATGCCCTCGCCGCGCCCGGTGAAGCCGAGACCCTCGGTCGTCGTCGCCTTGATGCTGACCGAGGCGCAGCCGGTGATCTCGGCGATCCGTGCAGCGAACGCCGCGCGGTGGGGGCCGACCTTGGGGCGCTCGGAAATGATCGTCAGGTCGAGGTGGTCGATGACGCCGCCCTTCTCCGCAACCAGCGAGCAGGCGTGCGCGAGGAAGCGGTCGGACGATGCCCCGCGCCAGCGGTCGTCGCTCGGCGGAAAGTGCGTGCCGATATCGCCCGCGCCGATGCACCCGAGTAAAGCGTCGGTCAGCGCATGGAGGCCGACATCGGCGTCCGAATGGCCGATTAAGCCGAAGTCGTGCGAAACACGGACCCCGCACAGCCACAGATGATCGCCGGGGCCGAAGCGGTGGACGTCGTAACCCATGGCGGTGCGGGAAATCATCTGCGGGGCAAGCATCCGTTCGGCGCGGACGAAATCGTCGGCGGTTGTGAGCTTGAACGCGCTTTCGTCGCCCGCGACCAGTGCGACGGTCATTCCTGCGGCGATGGCGACTGCGACGTCGTCGGTCACCGCTGGATCGGCGGCGCGGTGAGCGGCGAGGAGCGGGACAAGCGCGAAGCCTTGCGGGGTCTGGACGCGATGAAGGCGGTCGCGGGAAACCTCACCATCGACACGGGTGTCGCCGCTACGGAGCGAATCGACGACGGGCAGGGCAGGGGTCGCGCCGTCGCTGCTCCCAAGCGCGGCAATGACTCGATCAATCATGCCGGGCGTGATGAACGGGCGGGCGGCGTCGTGGATCAGGACATGGCTGGCGTCGACCGCCTCGAGCCCGGCGAGCACCGACGCCTGCCGCGTCGCGCCGCCATCGACCGGCGCGGGCAGGGCGAGGCCCTCGGCGGCGGAATCGTAAAGCGCGCGGTCGTCGGGGTGGATCACGACATGGACACCCGCGATGCCGGGGTGCGCGAGGAAGGTCTCGAGCGAATGCCGCAGCACCGGCTTGCCGCCGACGACGCGATATTGCTTGGGCACGCCGTCCCCGGCGCGGACCCCGCGGCCGCCGGCGACGATGAGGGCGTGGACGATCACGAGGGGCCGTATAGGCGCGCACGCGGCGACGACAAGGGGGAGCGTCGACACCGTTGCGCCGTCGAATTGACATCCGCCGCCCGGGCGCGCAGCTTTCGTCCAAAGACGTACAGGGGGGATGGCATGCGGATACTCATCGGGACGATAGTGCTGGCGGCGATGGCGGCGGCACCGGTCGCAGCGGCCGAGGATGCGTCGGTGTCGACGCCGATCCGCCAGTTCGTCGATGCGTTCAACAAGGGCGACCTCAAGGCCGCGCTGGCGAATTACGCGACTGGCGACATCGCGATCATCGACGATCTCGCGCCGCATCTCTGGGTCGGACCCAAGGCCGCGCAGGCATGGGCTGCCGATCTCGCCAAGTCGGGCGCCGTGAACGGGATCACAGAGGGCGCGGTCAAGATCGGCGCGCCGACGCGGACCGAGGTCGAAGGCAATGTCGCTTATGTTGTCGTCCCGTCGCGCTACACTTTCAAGGACCACGGCAAGGCGATGACCGAGGAAGGGCAGATGACCTTCGCGCTCAAGGGCGGGGCGAAGGCGTGGAAGATCAGCGGCTGGACGTGGACCGGGCCGGTGCCGCACGGACGATAGCGTCGGCTTGCCGCTCGGCGCGAAAGCCGGTAGGAAGACTGCCCGCTTTTTAGGCAATTCCGTGCGCAACCTCGCTGCTATCCCCATCGGTCCGCATCGCATCGATCCCGTGATCCTTGCGCCGATGACCGGTGTCACCGACCTTCCGTTCCGGCGGCTGGTCAAGCGTTACGGCGCGGGCCTGACCGTGACCGAGATGATCGCGAGCCAGGCGATGGTCCGCGAGACGCGCCAGAGCTTGCAGAAATGCGCTTGGGATGCCGCCGAGAACCCGGTGTCGATGCAGCTGGCCGGGTGCGAGCCCGGGGTCATGGCCGAGGCGGCGAAGCTCAACGCCGACATGGGCGCGGCGATCATCGACATCAACATGGGCTGCCCGGTCAAGAAAGTGGTCAACGGCCATGCCGGGTCGGCGCTGATGCGCGACCTGCCGCTTGCAACTGCGCTGATCGCGGCGACGGTCGCGGCGGTCGACGTGCCGGTGACGCTCAAGATGCGGATGGGGTGGGACCACGCCAGCCTCAACGCCCCCGAACTCGCGCGGATCGCCGAAGATCTCGGCGTGCAGTTGATCGCGGTGCACGGCCGGACGCGGTGCCAGCTGTACAAGGGCGACGCCGACTGGGGCTTCGTTCGGCGGGTCAAGGACGCGGTCAAGCTCCCGGTCGTCGTCAACGGCGACATCTGCAGCATGGACGATGTCGACGCCGCGCTCGATGCGAGCGGGGCCGATGCGGTGATGATCGGGCGCGGAGCGTACGGCAAGCCGTGGCTGCTCGGTCAGGCGATGCACTATCTGACGTCCGGTAAGCGGCTGCCCGACCCAGACCTCGCCGAACAATATGCTTTGATCGTAGAACACTACGGCATGATGCTCGACCATTATGGCAGCGTCATCGGGGTCAATCTGATGCGCAAGCACCTCGGCTGGTACACCAAGGGGCTCGCCGGCTCGGCCGAGTTTCGCAACGCGGTCAACCAGCAGGACGACGCGACGCGCGTGCTGGCGATGCTCGATGCTTTCTACGCGCCGCTGATCGAGGCCGCGATGACGACCGGCGCGAACCCGCTCAGCCTCGCGGCATGAGCGTCTTCCCGCTGCTGCGGCGGGCGGCCAAGGCAAAGCCCGCGGTCGAGCTGCCGCCGCTCGACCTGCTCGCGACGCTGCCGATCCCGGTGATCGTCCTCAGCCCCGACGGCGCGCTCGTCGTCGCCAACGCGGCGGCGGAAACCCTGCTCAACGCCAGCCAGGCAAGCTTGCGCGAGCGGGGTTGGTCGAGCGGACTGACCGCCGACTCGGCGCTCGTCACGCTCGTTGCCGATTCCCGCGGCCACGGCGGACCGATCACCGCTTTCGATACCGAGCTCGTCTTCTTCGGGGGCCGCGTCGCGCGCGCCGATGTCTTCATCACCCCGCTTGCCGACGCACCCGGCTGGACCACCATCTGCTTTCAGGCGCGTCCGGCAGCGACGCTCGTCGACCGCCAGCTCGTCCACCAGGGCGCAGCGCGATCGGCGATCGGCGTTGCCGCGATGCTTGCGCACGAGATCAAGAACCCGCTGTCGGGCATCCGCGGCGCGGCGCAGCTGCTCGCCGCCAACGCCGACCCCGAGGCGCGCGAGCTGACCGAGCTGATCCGCGACGAAGTCGACCGCGTCGCCGCGCTGATCGATCGGATGGAGGGGTTCACCGACACCCGCCCGCTGGCGAAGGCGGCGGAGAATATCCACTCGGTCCTCGGCCACGTCCGCCGCGTCGCCGAGAGCGGCTTTGCCCACGGAATTTCGATCCGCGAACGCTATGATCCATCGCTGCCGCCCGTCGCCGGCAATCGCGACGCGCTGATCCAGGTGTTCCTCAACCTCGTCAAGAATGCCGCCGAGGCGATCGTTTCGGCGGGTGGATCGGCCGGGGAAATCACCCTGACCACAGCTTATCGTCACGGTGTCCGCATCGCCTCCGCCGGGTCGCGCGTCCGCGTCTCGCTGCCCCTCGAAGTCTGCGTGATCGACACCGGGGCGGGGGCGGGGGAGGTCGCGCAGCACATGTTCGAACCGTTCGTCTCGTCGAAGCGCGCCGGCGGCGGGCTCGGCCTCGCGCTGGTCGCCAAGATCGTCAGCGATCACGGCGGTATCGTCGAGTATGAACGCAGCGCCGACCCGCCGCGAACCGTTCTCCGCGTCCTCCTGCCGATGGCTTCAGCTTGAACATACCCCAGTGACCGGCCCCTTTACGATCATCGTCGCCGACGACGACGCGGCGATCCGCACCGTCGTCCGCCGCGCGCTGACCCGCGACGGCTATCTCGTCCGGACGACCGAGTCGGCGGCGGGGCTGTGGCGAATGGTCGACGAGGGCGCGGGCGATGTCGTCATCACCGACGTCATGTTCCCCGACGGCAACGGCCTCGACGAGCTGCCGCGGATTTTGGCGCGCCGTCCGGGGCTCAAGGTCATCGTGATGAGCGCGCAGAATACGCTGTCGACCGCGGTGCGCGCGACCGAGCAGGGCGCGTTCGACTATTTGCCGAAGCCGTTCGACCTCGACGAACTGACCCGCGCTGTCGCCAGTGCCCTCGCCGTCGCATCGGGCGTTCGCGGCGAGGACGGGCTCGGCGAGGAGATGCCGCTGATCGGCCGGTCGGCGGCGATGCAGGAGGTCTACCGGACCATCGCGCGCGTCGTCCCGACCTCGCTGACGGTGATGATCCTCGGCGAATCCGGGACGGGCAAGGAGCTCGTCGCGCGGGCGATCCACGACCTAGGTCCGCGCCGCCGCGAGCCTTTCGTCGCGGTCAACATGGCGGCGATCCCGCGCGAACTGATCGAATCCGAGCTGTTCGGCCACGAGCGCGGCGCCTTCACCGGCGCGGCGGCGCGGGCGAGCGGGCGTTTTGAGCAGGCGCAGGGCGGGACGCTGTTCCTCGACGAAATCGGCGACATGCCGATCGACGCGCAAACCCGCCTGCTTCGCGTCCTCCAGTCGGGCGACTTCACCGCGGTCGGCAGCGCCCGCGTCCAGCGCGCCGATGTCCGCATCGTCGCCGCGACCAACCAGGACCTTCGCCGGCTGATCGAGGCGGGGCGGTTTCGCGAGGACCTGTTCTACCGGCTCAACGTCATCCCGCTCAAGCTGCCGCCGCTCCGCGCCCGGATCGACGATATTCCCGTCCTCGCGCGGCACTTTCTCGACCGCGCCGCTGCCGAGGGGCTGCCGCGCAAGGGGCTCGATGCCGGGGCGATCGAGGCGATCCAGCGGCACAGCTGGCCGGGCAACGTCCGCGAGCTCGAGAATCTGATGCGACGGCTCGCGGCGCTGACCCGCGGCGACACGATCGGCGAAGCGGCGATCAACGACGGGCTCGACGGTGAGACGCCGCCAATCGTCGTGGTGCCCGACTCGACCGGTTCGGACGGCCTCGCTGCTTCGGTCGAACTTCACCTCGCGCGCTATCTGACGATGTTCGGCGAGGAGCTTCCGCCCGATGGGCTGTACGACCGGGTGCTGGCCGAGATCGAACGTCCGCTGCTCCGGCTGAGCCTCGCGGCGACCGGCGGCAACCAGATTCGCGCGGCGCGGCTGCTCGGCATCAATCGCAATACGCTCCGCAAAAAGCTGACCGAGCGCGGGGTCGACCCGGGCGCGCGCGGCGGCTGATCGCTTCGCGCTGAGCATTCGTCGCAATGTGGCAACGAGTGTGTTCCTTTTGCCACGCAGGCGCGGTAACGTGTCTGTCATGGATCCGAAACCAGCTCGCCGTATCGGAGCCCGCCGCTGGCGGACGCTGCGACGGCGGTTCAATCGCTGGGTAACCCGGGTCGACCTTTACCCGCGGCTCGAAGTCCTCATCGCCGCGATCGTCGTCGTCCTCGGCCTGTCGAGCTATGCGATTCTGACCGGCCAAAGCGCGCCCGCTGCTGGCTTCTCGCCGCCGATGGTGACGCTGCTGCTCGTCGCCAACCTCCTGCCACTGATGGCATTGCTCGTGCTGATCGCGCGGCGCATCGCGTTGTTGCTGACGGCGCGGCGGCAGGGGACGGCAGGGGCCAAGCTCCACGTCCGCCTCGTTGCGCTGTTTTCGGCGGTGGCGGCGGTGCCAACGCTGCTCGTCGTCGTGTTCGCCTCGCTGCTGTTCCAGTTCGGCGTCCAGTTCTGGTTCTCCGACCGGGTCAAGACCGTCCTCGGCAACGCCGATCACGTCGCCCAGGCGTATGTCGACGAGAAGCAGCAACGGATCCTCGAGGACGGCATCGCGATGGCGGCCGACCTGCGCAATTATGGCCAGCAGTTCGGCTATGGCTCGAAAGACTTTGTCGAGGGCGTCCAGTTCCAGCTGCCGCGGCGGCACCTGACGACGGCGGCGGTGTTCTCGCCGACGCCGCACGGCTTCGTCACCTATGCAGCGGTCAAGATGGAGACGCGGCCGCTCGCAGTGCGGGTATCGCCGCAGGACCTTAAACTGGCGCGCGTTGGGGTACCGCGCGTTCTGACGAACGCCCGCGACCGGATCGAAGCGGTGATGCGGATCGACGATAACGCCAGCCACTATCTCTATATCAGCACGCCCGCCGACCCGCAGGTTCTCGCACAGGTCGCGCGGACGCGGCAGGCGCTCGACGAGTATGAGTCGCTGATCTCGCGGTCGCGCGGGATGGTCCTGCGCTTTAACGGGCTGCTGATCGTCGTTTCGCTGCTGATCCTGTCGGCGGCGATCTGGTTCGCCTTGTGGCTGGCCAACCGGCTGGTGACGCCGATCGCACGGCTCGCCGATGCCGCCGAGCGGGTCGGCGCGGGCGACCTCGACGCACGCGTGCCGACCCGCGGCTCACCCGACGAGCTCGGCACGCTGGCGCGGGCCTTCAACCGGATGACCGGGCAGCTCAAGGCGCAGCAGACCGCGCTCGTCACCGCCAACAGCCAGCTCGACGGGCGGCGCCAGTTCAGCGAGGCGGTCCTTGCCGGAGTCTCGGCGGGCGTACTGTCGATCGACGCCGGGGGAATCATCCGGCTGGCCAATCATTCGGCGTCGACGCTCCTCCAGACGACCGAGCGCGCGCTTGCCGGACAGCTGCTCGCCGACGCGGTCCCGCAACTCGCGGCGTTGCTGAACGAAGCGGCCGCGCGCGGCCAGTCCTCGGGGCAGGTCGAGATCGTCCGCGGTACCGACACGCAGACACTCGCGGTCCAGATTGCCGCCGAGCGATCGGGCGCGCGGACGTATGTCCTGACCTTCGACGACATCACCGCGCAGCTCGCCGACCAGCGGCAGGCGGCGTGGGCCGATGTCGCCCGGCGGATCGCGCACGAGATCAAGAACCCGCTGACCCCGATCCAGCTCTCGGCCGAGCGCCTTCAGCGTAAATATGCCCGCCAGATCATCGACGACCCCGCGACCTTCGCCAATCTGACCGGAACGATCGTCCGCCAGGTCGGCGATCTGCGGCGGATGGTCGACGAGTTCTCGTCGTTCGCGCGGATGCCGAAGCCGGTGTTCAAGCCCGAGCCAGTGGTCGATGTCGCGCGCGAGGCGGTGTTCATGCAGGAGGTCGCCAACCCGGCGATCGCGTTCGAGATCGTCGTACCCGCCGCGGTGCCGCTGCTCGTTTGCGACCGCCGTCAGATCGCCCAGGCACTGACCAATCTGCTCAAAAATGCAACCGAGGCGGTCGCCGCGCGGACCGATCGCGACGGCACGAACGATGGGCGCATCGTCCTCGCGATCGAGGTCGACGCGGCCAAGGTCGTCCTCCGGGTCACCGACAACGGCATCGGCCTGCCGATCGAGCAGCGCGATCGCTTGACCGAACCCTACGTCACGACCCGTGCACGCGGCACCGGGCTCGGCCTCGCGATCGTCAAGAAGATCGTCGAGGAACACGAAGGCGTGCTCGATCTGGCCGATGCGCCCGGCGGTGGGACCATCGCGCGGCTGTGCTTCAACCGAAGCGCGCTCGCCGATCATATCGACAGCAATACCGGCTCCGACGACGCGATCCCCGCGCGCCGGCAACTGGGTTAGGAGACGCATGGCGCTCGAAATTCTCGTCGTCGACGACGAAGCCGACATCCGCGAGCTCGTTGCCGCGATCCTCGCCGATGAGGGGTATGCAACGCGGACCGCGAAAGACAGTGACACGACGCTCGCCGCGCTCGCCGAGCGGCGACCCTCGTTGCTGATCCTCGACATCTGGCTGCAGGGTTCGCGGATGGACGGCCTCGAACTGCTCGAGGAGGTTAAGCGCCGCGACCCGACACTGCCGGTCATCGTCATTTCGGGGCACGGCAACATCGAGACCGCGGTGACCGCGATCAAGCGCGGGGCTTACGACTTCATCGAGAAGCCGTTCCAGGCCGACCAGCTCCTGCTCGTCGTCCAGCGCGCGACCGAGACCGAGCGCTTGAAGCGCGAGAACGAGGAACTCCGTGAGCGTGCGGGCTTCGACACCGAACTGACCGGATCGTCGACGATCATCAACGGCGTCCGGGCGACGATCAAGCGCGTCGCCGCGACCGGTAGCCGGGTCCTCATCACTGGCGCGGCGGGATCGGGTAAGGAGATCGCGGCGCGGCTGCTCCACCAGTGGAGCCCGCGCTCGGGATCGCCGTTCGTCGTCGTCAGCGCAGCGCGGATGGACCCCGAGCGCGTCGAGGAGGAGCTGTTCGGTCGCGAGGACAGCGGCCACCTCGCGCGGACCGGGCTGTTCGAGCAGGCGCACGGCGGCACCTTGTTCCTCGACGAGGTCGCCGACATGCCGCTGCCGACGCAGGCGAAGATCCTCCGCGTGCTGACCGAGCAGACCTTCCAGCGGATCGGCGGCTCGCGCTGGGTCCGGGTCGACGTCCGCGTCATCAGCGCGACGTCGCGCGACCTGCCCGGCGAGATCGAGGCCGGGCGCTTCCGCGAAGACCTGTACTACCGCCTCAACGTCGTGCCCGTCCGGCTGCCTTCGCTGAGCGAGCGCCGCGAGGACGTCGCCGAGTTGGTCGCCTATTTCCTCGCGCGCTATTCGGCCGAGCGGCGCGTCTCGACCCCGATCCTGTCGGACGATGCGGTCGCCGCGCTCCAGACCTACGACTGGCCGGGCAACGTCCGACAGCTCCGCAACGTCGTCGAGCGGACGCTGATCCTCGCGCCGCCCGAGCGTGTCGGGCGGATCGACGTCGACATGCTTCCGGCCGAGATCACCACCGAACCGGCCAAGCTGCTGCCCAACCAGGCGGTCAAGTCGATCATGGGGACGCCGCTCAGGGAGGCGCGCGAGGCGTTCGAGCGCGAGTATCTACGCGCCCAGATCCGGCGTTTCTCGGGCAATATCTCGCGGACCGCGGCGTTCATCGGCATGGAACGCTCGGCGCTCCACCGCAAGTTGAAGGCGCTCGGGCTGTCGGAGGGAACGCGCGACGAAGATGCCGAGGACGTGGCGGTCTGACGGTCGCCGTTGCCCATGCTGATTTGCCTCGCCGCAGCGGTCGCTACCCCGTCGGTTGCTTAGGTTAGTGCAGCACCGGCTAGCGCTCGGGCGGCGGCAGTGACGAGTTCCCAGATCGTGCGTCGGACGGCGGCGGTGCGGCGTAAGATCCCGCGTGCGCTTCTCGCCGCGTTCGACGCCCGGGCAAAAGCTTGGCGACTGGGGCGTATCGCGACTTGCCCGACGCAGGTCCATGCGTGTCTGGCCGCGGCCGATCAGCACCGGAAAGACGAGCTCGCGGCGATCGAAAACCAGATCACCGAGCAGTCGCCGCCAATCGAAAACCTTTCCGCGTACGTTCTAAAGGGCTCATTCAAGATCAGAGCGACGATCGACTCCGATCACGATTCTGCTGCCGATGCCGCCCCGTCTCCGCTTGACCGTTTTCCGAAGCCCGGCACCGTCGTACGCGCGGAGGGTGCCCGGATCTGCTTCGATGGAAACGATTGCCGCGATATCGGTTGGACGAAACATCGCCTCGACTGGCTGCCGCGGGACGGCGAGCGCGAGCAAAGAGCGCTCCGTCTCCCAAAGGAGGCCGTGGTCTTCTCCGGTATTTTTGACGACCGGGTGCCGCGTCTAACGCTGATCCTGCGCCTCGACGGTCATCTCTTGGCCGAACGGGACTTGTGCAACGCCCGAGGCGACGTCTGCCGGACCGTGTATCAGGACTGGGCTCCGATCGGGACGGCCGCGATGGTGGACCTGTCGCGCTAGGCGATCACCCGGCGTTCCGGTGATCGCGTCAATTGGCGGCTTGAGCCGAACCGGTCGCCGCCCTACATTCCAAACTTCCGGCGGTTCTCTGCCGGGGAGCGGTGGCCGCGATCAACGCGATCATCGCGCAAACATGAGTTTGCCAAGAATAAGAAGGACAAAAAAATGGCCGAGAAGCCGAGCAGCCTCCAGGACGTATTCCTCAACACGGTCCGCAAGACCAAGACGCCCGTGACGATGTTCCTCGTCAACGGCGTCAAGCTCCAGGGCAACATCACGTGGTTCGACAATTTCTCGGTGCTGCTGCGCCGCGATGGCAGTTCGCAGCTGGTCTACAAGCACGCGATCTCGACCGTGATGCCCGCCGGTCCGATCCAGTTGTTCGACGCTGAAAAGCTCGACGACGACGGCCTTGATTGATCCTGACGCGGACGACGTCCGCGAGCCATTGGACGCGAGCGCCGCGGCCCCCGAGCGGGTTCGCGGCGAGTCGACCCAGGCGCAGCCCGGTTTCGATGCCCAGCGCGGCATCCGCTTCGGCGCGAACACGCTCGTCGTCATGCCCGAGCGTGACGGTGCCGGCGGCAAGCGCGACGGGGCGGCGGCGAAGCGTGACGGCTCCGCCAGCCGCGATGCCGACTCGCGGCTCGAGGAAGCGGTCGGCCTCGCGGCGGCGATCAATCTCAACGTCGTCGAGCGCGAGATCATCCGCATCCGCAAGGCGACCGCATCGACGCTGTTCGGCAAAGGCCAGATCGAGCGGCTGACCGCGACTGTTGCCGCGAACGACATCGAGGTCGTCGTGATCGATGGCGCGCTGTCACCGATCCAGCAGCGCAATCTCGAAAAGGCATTCAGCGCCAAGGTCATCGACCGGACGGGGCTGATCCTCGAAATCTTCGGCGAGCGCGCGACGACGCGCGAAGGGTCGCTTCAGGTCGAGGTCGCGCACCTCGATTACCAGGCGAGCCGCCTCGTCCGCTCATGGACCCACCTCGAACGCCAGCGCGGCGGCGTCGGCTTCCTCGGCGGTCCCGGTGAGTCGCAGATCGAGTCCGACCGGCGGCAGATTCGCGACAAGATCGCCAAGCTCAAGAAGGAGCTCGACGAGGTCAAGCGGACGCGCGCGCTCCATCGCGACCGGCGGCAGAAGGCGCCGTATCCGGTCGTCGCGCTCGTCGGCTACACCAATGCCGGCAAGTCGACGCTGTTCAACCGGCTGACCGGGGCGACGGTGATGGCGGAGAATTTGCTGTTCGCCACGCTCGACCCGACGATGCGCGCGATCGAGCTGCCGGGCGTCGACAAGGTTATCCTGTCGGACACGGTCGGCTTCATCTCGGCGCTCCCGACCCAGTTGGTCGCGGCGTTCCGCGCGACGCTCGAGGAGGTGATCGAGGCCGATCTGATCGTCCATGTCCGCGACGTCGCCCACCCCGATAGCGACGCGCAGGCGGCCGATGTCGCCGACGTGCTGCGCGGGCTCGGCGTGATCGACGGCGAGACGCGCGTCCCGATCGTCACCGCGCTCAACAAGCTCGACTTGCTCGATCCCGAGGCGCGCGCGGGGCTGCTCGCCAACCTGCCCGAGGACGCAATGGCGATCTCGGCGGTGACCGGGGAGGGGGTCGACGCGCTGCGAACGCTCGTCGCCGAGATGCTCCAGCGGTCGGCGCGGACGGTCGACTTCGTCCTCGGCGCGCACGAAGGCCGCCGCGCCGCGTGGCTCTACGCGCACGGCGACGTCATCGAGCGGATCGACGGCGACGACGGCGGGGTGACGCTCAAGGTCCGGCTGGCCCCCGAGATGGCGGCGCGCTTCGCGACCATTTAGCGCGGGAGAGCGTCAGCGCTGCTCGGCGGCCTTGGCTTCGTCCCACAGCGCATCCTTCGCGGCGAGATCGAGGGAGGCGAACGATGCCCCGGCGATCGCCTCCATCGCCTTGAAGCGCCGCTCGAACTTGGCGTTGGCGCCGCGGAGCGCGACTTCGGGGTCGATGCCGCGGTGGCGGAGGACATTGACCACGGCGAACAACAGGTCGCCGCCTTCGTCGAGGCGCTCGGCGTCGTTAGCCGCCGCCTCGAACTCGGCGAGTTCCTCGATGACCTTGGCGCGCGGGCCGCTCGCGTCGGGCCAGTCGAAACCGGTGCGGGCGGCGCGGCGCTGGAGCTTGTCGGCGCGCATCAGCGCGGGCAGGGCGCTCGCCACCCCCGACAGCGCGCCATCGCGCGGGCGTTCCGCCGCCTTGATCGTCTCCCAGTCGGCGAGTTGCGCCGTCGCGTCGGCGGCGGGGGTGGCGTCGCCGAAAACGTGGGGATGCCGCCGTTCCATCTTCGCGGCGATCCCCGCGACGACGTCGGCGAGCGCGAAATGCCCCGCTTCCTCGGCTATCCGCGAGTGAAACACGACCTGGAGCAGCAGATCGCCGAGCTCGTCGCGGAGCGCGGGCATGTCGCCGGTGTCGATCGTGTCGGCGACCTCATAGGCCTCCTCGATCGTGTACGGCGCGATCGTGGCGAAGGTCTGCGCGCGGTCCCATGGGCACCCGCCGGGCTCGCGCAGCCGCGCCATGATCGCAGCGAGGCGTTCGAGCTCAAGGCCAGCGTGTTCGGGTCCGGTGGTCATGCGATCGGCCTAGACACGGCGAGGCGGGCGGGCAAGATGGCGATATGACGATCTCCCGCCGCACGCTCATCGCCGCCGCCAGCGCGGGGGCAGCCGTCGCGCTCGCCGGGTGCAACAACCTCGCGACGCTCAACCGGCTCAACGCTCTGACTCCCGGCGATGGCGGCGTCGTCAAGCGGATCGACGGCGCGGCGTACGGCAGCGACCCGCGCCAGCGGCTCGACGTCTACACCCCCGCCGATGCCACTGCACCGCTGCCGGTGGTGGTCTTCTTCTACGGCGGCGGCTGGAATTCGGGATATCGCGGCGGCTACGCCTTTGCCGCGCGCGCGATCGCCGCGCGCGGCTTCGTGGTGGTCATGCCCGATTACCGGCTCGTGCCGCAGGTGCGCTTTCCCGCGTTCATCGACGACGGCGCGGCGGCGGTGCGCTGGACCGTCGATCACATTGCAGCGTCAGGCGGCGACCCGAAGCGCATCGCGGTCGCGGGGCATTCGGCGGGCGCGCATATCGCGATGATGCTCGCGCTCGATCGGCACTACATCGCCGCCGCCGGAGCGCCGGGCGCGATCAAGGCGGTGGTCGGGCTGGCGGGGCCGTACGACTTCCTGCCGTTCGACCAGCCGTCGGCGGTCGCGGCGTTCGGTGCCGCACCGAACCCCAAGGCGACCCAGCCCATCAGCTTCGTCCGCGCCGATGCACCGGCCGCCCTCCTTTTGACCGGCGACGCCGACGACGTCGTCCGCCCGCGCAACAGCCGCGCGCTGGCGGCGGCGCTTCGCCTCAAGGGGGCGAAGGTTGAGGAGAAGGAATATCCCGGAGTCGGCCATATCGGCCTGCTGCTCGCGCTGTCGAAGCCGTTTCGCGGCAAAGCCGACATTCTCGACACGATGACGTCGTTCCTCCGCCGGACGTTGGCGACGTAGAGCGCGAGACGCTTGGCGAGAACCTGCACCGTGTCTTCATCGCCCGCCTGCGCTCACCCTGCGATTGCGACACGCCGGTAGCGGCGAGCGGCCGGTCGCGCTACGCCGGTGGGATCGCTGGACCATAACCGGAATTTGACATGGGCAGATTTTCGCCGCGCGACGCCGACCTGCTGAAGCTCGTCAGGGCGTTTCCCCTCGCGTGGATCGTCGTCGCGCATGAGGGGCGCTTCGTCACGTCGATGATGCCGCTGCTCCCCGAACTCGACGACGACGGGCGGATTACGGGGTTGTTCGGGCATCTCCCCAACCATCACCCGCAAGTTCCCGCGCTTCGCCACGAACCCCGCGCGCTGGTGCTGTTCCAGGGCCCCGATGCCTATATCTCGCCCGACATGGTCGCGCGTCCCGGCTGGGCGCCGACGTGGAATTTCACCGTCGCCGCCTTCACAACCGACATCGCCTTCGTCCCCGACGAGACCGACCGCGCGCTCCGCGACCTCGTCGACGTGATGGAGGCACCGCGAGCGCGGCCGTGGACCGTCGAGCAAATGGGGCCGCGCTACGACGACCTCGCGGCGAAGGTCGTCGCCTTTCGCGCGACCGTCCGCGGTGTCGATGCGCGTTTCAAGCACGGGCAGGATGAAGCACGCGAGGATTTCGCCGGGATCGTCGATGCGCTCGGGGCGGACCCGCTGGCGGCATGGATGCGCGACACCGCAAACGACGCCTAATTCACGCTTGCGCCTGACCTTCAGAAGTGAGAATGCGAACTAGTCGCAACTAGCGGCGATGTCGCAACGCTCCGGCCCAATCGCGACGATGTTCGACCCGCCAGCGCAATAGGGCCAAGCGGGAGCCGGACTATCGTCGGTGCAACAAGACTTGGGGCAGGGCGGATAGAAGGTCGAGCAAGGGGTTTTTGCCATGAAGGTTCAGGATCTGCGCGCCCGGCGGGCGTGGTCGCTGTTATTGACCGGAGCAATGCTCGTCGTCGCGCAATCGGCGCAAGGCCAGACCGCCGACGCGGTGCAGACCGCGGCCGGGAGCGGCGAGACGATCAAGACGACGCGCAGCGACAGCGGTGACATTGTCGTCACCGCCGCGCGCTTCGTCCCGGAAGGCGCCGCGACCGCGACCAAGGCGGGGATCCCGCTGATCGAGACGCCGCAGTCGATCAGCGTCGTCACGCGCGACCAGATCGACCTGCTCAGCTTCGTCGATGCGCAGCAGGCGGTGCGTTACACCGCCGGAGTGTTCGGCGAGAATTATGGCCCCGATCCACGCTACGATTTCATCACCGTCCGCGGCTTCACCCCGCGCCAGTATATCGATGGCCTCGCGGTTCCGGCGACGACGACGATCCAGTCGACCGGGCTCGACCTGTACGCGTTCCAGTCGCTCGACATTCTCAAGGGCCCGTCGTCGGTGCTCTACGGCGCCGCACCCCCGGGCGGCATCCTCAACGAGGTCAGCCGGCGGCCGTCGTTCGAAGCGGGCGGCGAAATCGAGGCGAAGGGCGGCACCGACGCCTTCGCCGAAGTCGCCGGGACCGCGACCGGCGCGTTCAACAGTTTCCTCGCCGGGCGGCTCACCGCGCTGTATCGCACATCGAGCACCGATGTCGACTTCACCCACAACCAGCGGATGCTCGTCGCGCCGAGCGCGACCCTCAAGCTGGGCGACAGCACCAAGCTGACCGGGCTCGTCTATTACCAGTATGACGAGAATTACGGCGGCAACGGCGGATTCCTGCCGGCGGCGGGCACGCTGCTGCCCAACCCCAACGGCCAGATCAAGCGGTCGACCAACCTCGACGACCCAGAGACCAAATATATCCGCGAGCAATACGGCCTCGGCTTCGATTTTGAACAGAAGCTCGGCAGTTTCGCGACCTTCGAATCGAACACGCGGTGGAGCGACTACGACGAACAGACCCCGATCGGAATCTACAGCGGCGGCGGCTTCATCAACACCACCGATGCGACGCTGCCGAGCTATTACCGGACGCTCCAGCAGTATAATTTCAGCTACGCCGAGCACGTCGACAGCTTCGCCACCGACAACCGGCTCAGCGCGACGGTCGCAACCGGCGCGTTGACGCAGAAGCTGCTCGCGGGCGTCGACTACCGCAACGTCCGCAATCGCGCGGCGTACGCCTTTGTCTTCGCCGGCACGCTCGACGCGTACAACCCGGTCTATAACAAGACGTTCGAAGTCAGTCCCGGCTATCCGACCCGCTACAACCAGCAGGGATTGAAGCAGACCGGCGTCTACGGCCAGGACCAGCTCGCCTTCGGCAATCTCTTCGTCCTGCTTGGCGGGCGCTACGACTGGGTTCGCACCCAGACCGCGGCGGCGTTCGGCGCGGTGACCGTGCCGCCGGTCTTTACCGGGCAGAATCAGGAGAAGTTCACCTGGCGCGCTGGCGTTACCTACGTCTCGCCGTCGGGCATCGCGCCGTATCTGAGCTATGCGACCTCGTTCGAGCCGGTCCTCGGCACCGACTCGGTGACGCTCGCGCCGTATAAGCCGACGTCGAGCAAGCAGATCGAAGGCGGCATCAAGGTCGATGCGCGCGGCCTGCCGAGCGACGTCAAATTGTTCGCCACGATCGCCGGATTCAACATCAAGCAGAGCAACTTCGTCGTCGCGCAGGTCGGCCAGACTCCGGCGTTCGGCACGCAGGGCGGGCAGGTCGAAGTCTATGGCGGCGAAGTCGAACTCGTCGCACGCATCCACGAGCAGCTCTCGATCAACGCGTCGTACAGCTACAACCACAGCCGGATCGACAGCAGTCCGAACGCCATCGGCGATATCGGTGCGCCACTGCCGACGACGCCGAAGAACAAGGCATCGATCTTCGCCGACTATACCTTCCAGCACGGCGGGCTTGCTGGGTTCGGCGGCGGCGGCGGCGTCCGCTATAACAGCAGCAGCGCGGGCGGCCTGCCGTCGAGCTCGTTCCCGTACATCGTCACCGGCGCGGTGACTTTGTACGATGCGATCGTCCACTACGACATCCCGGGCTGGCGCTTTGCCGTCAACGCGTCCAACCTTGCCGACAAGACCTATGTCGCGCGCTGCACCGGGGCCTATGGCTGCGTCTACGGGCAGGGGCGGCAGGTGTTGGGGACGGTGACGAAGCGGTTCTGAGCGGAGGCGTGCGCGCGATGGCACCACGGATTACCCGGGCCGTCGTCGCCACGCTGGGGTCGCTCGCGCTTGCCGCTGCCGCCGACGCGCGGCCACCCGAGCATCGGGATCACGACCGCGATCGCCCGCCGCTGACGATGCCGTGGCTCGGCGATCCGTACCCGAGCACGTACCACGCGCTCCCGCGCAGCGACCTCGTCATCCGTCACGCGACGATCCTCGACGGCGCGGGCAAGCGCATCGACGACGGCGACCTCAGCGTCCACGACGGCCGTATCGTCGCGATCGGCCACGGCCTCGCCGCCGTTGCAGGGGCGAGCGAGATCGACGCGCGCGGGCGCTGGCTGACCCCGGGGCTGATCGACCCGCACAGCCACGACGGCACCTATGTCGTGCCGCTGACGTCGGTCGACCGTGACGCGTCCGACGTCAGCGAGATGAGCGACTGGAACGTCGCCGACACGTGGATCGAGCACGCGGTCAACCCGCAGGACCCGGCGTTCGCGCTCGCGCTCGCCGGGGGCGTCACCACGCTCCAGGTCCTGCCCGGGTCGAGCCCGTTGATCGGCGGCCGCTCGGTCGTGCTCAAGCCGGTCTCGGCGACGACGATGGCAGCGATGAAGTTTCCCGATGCTCCCGCCGGTTTGAAAATGGCGTGCGGCGAGAACCCCAAGCTGACGTCGGCGGGGAAAAGCCGCGCCCCGACCAGCCGCCAGGGCGAGATCGCATTGCTCCGCAAGACGATGGTCGAGGGCCAGGACTACATCCGCGGCTGGCGGCACGCTGCCGACGAGGGCGGCCGTCCGCCGCCGCGCGACCTCCGCAAGGACACGATCGCGGCGCTGCTCGAGGGGGACTTGCGGCTCAACGTCCATTGCTACCGCGCCGACGAGATGGCGACGATGATCGCGCTATCGCACGAATTCGGCTTCAAGATCGCGAGCTTCCACCACGCCGTCGAGGGTTACAAGATCGCGCCTTTGCTCAAGGCCGAGCGGATTTGCGCCGCGGTCTGGCCCGACTGGTGGGGCTTCAAGATGGAGGCGCTCGACGGCATCCGCGAGAACGCCGCCTTCCTGTCGGCCGCCGGGGTCTGCACGATGATGCATTCGGATTCGCCCGCGATCGGCCAGCGGCTGGCGATGGAGGCGGCGAAGGCGGCGGGGGCAGGGCGGCGCGCCGGGCTCAGCCTGCCGCCCGAAACGGTGATCGAATGGGTGACGCGCAACCCGGCGATCGCGCTCGGCCTCGCCGACCGGATCGGCACGATCGCGCCGGGCATGAACGCCGACCTCGTTGTCTGGTCGGGCGATCTGTTCAGTGTCTACAGCCACGCCGATACGGTCTTGATCGACGGTGCGGTTGCGTTCGACCGCCACGACCCCGCGCGCCAACCACGATCGGACTTCGCGCTCGGCCGCCCGACGATGGTGCGGCCATGAGGATGCTCGCACTTGCGATGACGCTTCTGGCGAGCGCCGGGGCCGATGCGGCGACGCTCGCAATCGTCCATGCCCGCGCGTGGACGATGACGACCGCTGCACCGATCGACGATGCGACGATCATCGTCGCGGACGGTCGCGTCGTCTCGGTCTCTACAGGGGGCAGCCCGCCATCCGGGGCAACCGTCGTCGACGCGCGTGGACGGATCGTGACGCCCGGTCTGATGAGCGGGGGCACGCAGCTCGGGCTCGCCGAGGTCGCGGGCGCCGCCGACACCGACGACCGCAGCGTCGCGACCGGGCCGCTCGGGGCCGCGTTCGACATTCAATATGCGCTCGACGCCAACTCGGTCCTGCTGCCGGTCGCGCGCGCCGACGGCCTGACGCGGGCGATGGATATGCCCGGCGGCGCGGCGGTCGCACCGTTCACCGGGCTCGGCGCGATCCTCCACCTCGTCCCCGGCGCCGATATCGTCGAGCGCCCGCGCGCGGCGGTGTTCGCGACGGTTGGCGACGCGACGCTCGACAAGGCGGGCGGGTCGCGTGCCGCGCAATGGATCCTGCTGCGCCATGCCCTCGACGAGGCGCGCACGCTGGCCGGGCGTCCGCCGAACCTCGCCCCGCGCGACCAGGCGATCACCCGCCTCGATGCCGCCGCGCTCGCGCCGGTGCTGGCGCGGACGATCCCGCTGGCGATCACCGCCAACCGCGAATCGGATATCCGCCAGGCCATCCGGCTTGCCCGCGACGAGCATGTCCGCGTCGTCATCGTCGGCGGGGTCGAGGCGTGGCGCGTCGCCGCCGACCTCGCCGCCGCGAGCATCCCCGTCGTCCTCGATCCCGAGGCGAACCTGCCGCAGGACTTCGACCAGCTCGGCGCGCGCCTCGACAACGCCGCGATTTTGCAGCGGGCAGGGGTCGAGATCGGCTTCACGGTCTCGGGCAATACGATCTACCTGAGCTACGACGCCGGGCTCGCGCTGCGCGAGGGCGCGGGAATGGCGGTCGCCAACGGCCTGCCGTACGCGGCGGCGCTGCGCGCAGTGACGGTCGCGCCGCAGAAGATTTGGGGGGCAGTCCCGCTCTCGGGCACCCTGTCGCCGGGAGCGCCCGCCGACCTTGTCATCTGGGACGGCGACCCGCTCGAGCCCTCGAACGCCCCCGTCGCGGTCTATGTCGACGGCCGCGAGACCTCGCTCCGCACGCGACAGACCGCGTTGCGCGACCGCTACGCTCCCGCCCGCGCCGCCGATCCGCTCCCGCCCGGCTACCGGTGAGCCGCGCATGAGGGGGTGGCTGACGGCGATTTCGGCGGTTGCGCTAGCAGCAGCGGCGACCGCGTCCGAAACTCCCGCGCGCCTGCGTCAGCCGCCCGGGCAGACGCTGCCACTGGCCCCGGCGCGGCACATCCGCTTCACCACGTTGAGCGGAACGTGGCTGTCGCTCGACGTCACGCCTGACGGCAAGCGCATCGTCTTCGACATGCTCGGGCACCTTTATGCGATGCCCACGAGTGGCGGCACGGCGACAGCGATCACAAGCGGGATGGGCTTCGACACCCAGCCCGCGGTATCGCGCGACGGCCGCTGGATCGCCTTCGTCTCCGACCGGTCGGGGGCCGAAAACCTGTGGCTGGTCCACCCCGACGGCAGCGGGGCGCGGCAGGTGAGCTTCGGCGACGACGACACCGCATTGGTGTCGCCCGCGTGGAGCGCCGACGGCCGCTCGCTCACCGTCAGCCGCAACCGGCCCGACCTCAACAGTTACGAACTGTGGCGCTACGGCCTCGACGGCAGCGCGACGCTCGTCGTGCCGGTCCGCGACACCGCCGCCGCCCCGCGCGACCAGTGGCGCAGCACGCTCGGCGGGGTCGCGTCGCCCGATGGCCGCACCTTGTATTTCGCCCGTCACACCGGCGCGCTCGACCTCGAGACCCCGGGCGAATGGACCATCGTCGCGCGTGATCTCGCCACTGCCAACGAGCATATCGTCGTCGCCGAGCCCGACGGGCCGCGCAAGGCGCTCAATCCCGGCGCAGCATTCCGGCCCGTTCTGTCGCCCGATGGCCGCTCGCTCGCCTATGCCCGGCGCGTCGAGAACGCGACCGAACTGCGCATCCGCGACCTGACCACCGGCGACGACCGGCGGGTCGCATTTCCGGTCGAGCACGACCAGTTGCAGGCCTCGGCATGGCAGGATCTGCTGCCGCGCTACGCCTTCACCCCCGACGGGCGCGCGATCGTGCTCAGCCGCGCGGGGCATATCGAGCGGCTGCCGCTCGACGGCGGGGCAGCGGTGCCTTTGCCCTTCACCGCCGCGGTCGATGTCGGCGTCGGGCCATCGACCCGGCAAGACATCCGCGAGGACGACGGACCGGTCCGCGCGCGTCTTATCATGGCTCCAGTCGCCTCGCCCGATGGCCGCACGCTCGCCTTCTCGGCGCTAGGGAAGCTGTGGCTGATGCCGCTCTCCGGCGGTCCTCCGGTCGCGTTCAGCGGCAGCGCCGAGCCCGCGTTCGAGCCGAGCTGGAGCCCCGACGGCCGCCGCCTGACGTGGGTGACATGGAGCGAGCGCGGCAGCGGCGCGGTCTGGGTCGCGCCGGTCGACGGCACCGCACCGCCGACGCGGGTCACCGACCTCCCCGCCTACTACAGCTTTCCGGTGTTCGCGCCCGACGGCAACACGATCGTCGTCGTCCGTTCGGGGCAGGCGGCGCGCCTGCGGCTTTACATGGAATACGGCAAGTTGCGCGATGCGGAGCTGGTGTCGATGCCCGCGACGGGCGGGCCGGGTAGGGTGCTCACACAAGGCACGATCGGAGGCCGCCCGCAGTTTACCTCCGACCCGCACGCCGTCTTCATCCTCGCCGACGACGGGCTCGACGCGGTCGACCTCACGACCGGCGTGCGTCGGCTCGTCGTACAGGTCAAAGGCCCGGGCTGGTACTTCCAGGACGGCACGGTGCCGGTCGACGATATCCGCATCAGCCCCGACGG
>JAYTTV010000018.1:0-11847 GCA_043745075.1 Sphingomonadaceae bacterium | reverse complement strand
GGCCCGAAAGCGCGGCGAGGTCCCGCAGTCGATCCTGCCGCAGATCACCCCCGACCCGACGATCACACCGAACTACTAATCGCGCGCACATCGTCGTCGAGGGGCGCAGGCTGATCCGCCGGCGCCCTCCGCCCCGCCATGTCGGACCGCCGTCGATTGGAACCAATGCCGCACTGCAGCATTTAACATCTTGCTGATTACAAGCATGGCTGTTATATTGCTGACATGACACAAGACTCACTTGCTTTCCTGCTCAAGGACACCAGCCGCCTGCTGCGGCGGCGGTTCGACGCCAAGGCGCGGTCACTCGGGGTGAGCCGCGCGCAGTGGCAGGTGCTGTTCGCCCTGTCGCGCAACGAGGGGACCAACCAGACCGGCCTCGCCGACTATCTTGAGGTCGAAACGATTACTTTATGCCGCATGGTCGACCGGCTCGAGGAGGCCGCGCTCGTCGAGCGCCGCGCCGACCCCGCCGATCGCCGGGCGTGGCGGCTTCATCTCACCCCGACGGCGCATCCTTTGCTCGAACAGCTGCGCGAGATCGGCGACGAGGTTGTCGAGGAAGCCCAGGCCGGGGTCGATCCGGCCGATCTTGCCGCCGCGATGACCGCGCTGACGGTCATGCGCGCCAATCTGTCGTCGCGCGCCGAGACGTGCGTGAAGAAGTCGGGAGTCAAGTGATGCACGATGTCGTCGGACGCGACCAGTTGGTCGCCGCCCCGCGCCGGACGCTGTGGGAACGGCTCCGCCGCCCGCTGCTGATGATCCTGCTGCCGCTCGTCGTCATCGCTGGCGGCGCGTATCTCTGGCTGACTTCGGGCCGGTCGGTGTCGACCGACAATGCCTATGTATCGCAGGACAAGGTGTCGATCAGCTCCGACGTCACCGGCCGCGTGATCGCGGTCAACGTCGGTGAGAGTCAGCAGGTCCACAAGGGCCATGTGCTGTTCCAGATCGATCCCGAGCCGTTCCGCATCGCGCTCGAGCAGGCGACCGCCAATCTCGCCACGGCGCGCGCCTCGGTTGCCGGGATGCGCTCGACCTTCACCGGCAAGGGTGCCGATGTCAGCGGCAAGCGCGAGGCAGTCGGGTACGACGAGATCGATCTCAAGCGCCAGCAGGACCTGATGAAGGACGGCTTCACCACGCGCGCCCGCCTCGAGCAGGCCCAGCATACGCTGGCGCAGGGCCGTGCCGACCTCAATTCTGCGCTCGCCGACGAAGCCAACGCCAGCGCCGCGCTCGCGGGGACCCCGGCTGACCCGATCGACCGTCACCCGCTCGTGCTCGCGGCAGCGGCGGCGCGCGACAAGGCAGCTCTCGACCTGCGCCGGACCAACGTCATCGCTCCCGCCGACGGCCTCGCCAGCCAGACAACCAAGGTCCAGCCCGGCCAGATCGTTGCGCTCGGCATCCCGACGATGAGCCTGTTGTTGAGCGGCCACGACTGGGTCGAAGCCAATTTCAAGGAAACCGATCTCGACCATATGCGGATCGGCCAGAAGGCGACCGTCAAGCTCGACGCCTATCCCGGAACGCCGTTGACCGGTCACGTCCTCAGCATTGGCGGCGGCACTGGAGCGGAGTTTTCGGTCCTGCCGGCGCAGAACGCGACCGGCAACTGGGTCAAGGTCGTCCAGCGCGTCCCCGTCCGCATCGCGATCGACGACCATCGCGGCCTGCCGCCGATCGCCGGCCTGTCGGCGAACGTGACGGTCGACCTGCAGCCGGGCAAGTGACCGGACGCCCGGTCGGCGGACGCTCCTGATGGCGACCGCCGCCCTACCTTTTGCCGCCCCGGCAAAAGCGGTCAACCCGCTGATGGTGACGTGCGTCGTGATGCTCGCGACGTTCATCACCGTCCTCGATTCGACGATCGCGAACGTCGCACTGCCGCACATGCAGGCGAGCCTCGGTGCGGCGTCGGACACGGTGACATGGGTGCTGACGTCGTACATCGTCGCCGCCGCGATCGCGACGCCGCTGACCGCGTGGCTCGGCGGCAAGGTCGGGCGCAAGCGGCTGTTCGTCTTTGCCATCGGCGGCTTCGTCGTCGCGTCGATGCTGTGCGGCCTCGCCCAGTCGCTCAACCAGATGGTCTTCTTCCGCCTGCTGCAGGGCGCATCGGGCGCATTCCTCGTGCCGCTCGGTCAGTCGTTCCTGCTCGACGCCTACCCCAAGGAAAAGCATGGCCAGGCGATGGCGTTGTGGGGCGTCGGCGTCATGGTTGGACCCGTCATGGGCCCCGTGCTCGGCGGCTGGCTGACCGACAATTTCGAATGGCGCTGGGTGTTCTTCGTCAACCTGCCGTTCGGCCTGCTCGCGCTGTTCGGCGCGCTCGCAGTGCTTCCCGCCCCCGAGCGACTGATGCGCAAGTTCGACGCCTTCGGCTTCCTCGCGCTCGGCATCGGGATTGGCGCGCTGCAGTTGATGCTCGACCGCGGCCAGCAGCTCGACTGGTTCTCGTCGTGGGAGGTGCGGATCGAGGCGGCGGTGTGCGCGATGGGGCTTTGGGTGTTCGGTGTTCACATCTTCACCGCGCGCGAGACGATCCTGCCCGCGGCGTTGCTCAAGGACCGCAACATCGTCACCGGCTTCGCCTTCATCTTCCTCGTCGGCATGCTCCAGGTCGCGACGAGCGCGCTGCTACCGCCGATGCTCGAACAGCTTTATGGCTATCCGGTGGTGATCTCGGGGCTGACGATGGCCCCGCGCGGGGTCGGCACGATGGCGGGGATGTTGCTCGTCGGGCGGCTGATCGGCCGGGTCGACGCGCGGCTGCTGATGATCTCCGGCATGTCGCTGGTGGCGCTGACGATGTACTGGATGACCGGTTTCTCGCCGACGATGGATAGTGGGCCATTCCTGTGGTCGGGCCTCGTCCAGGGGTTCGGCGTCGGGCTAATCTTCGTGCCGCTCAACACGCTCGCGTTCGCCACCGTCCCGGCGGCGTTGCGGACCGAGGCGGCGAGCTTCTTCAGCCTGTTGCGCAACCTTGGCGGGTCGGTCGGGGTCAGCCTGTCGGTCGGCATCCTCGCGCGCCAGACGCAGATCGCCCACGCCGACGTCGGCGCGGCGATCACCCCGTTCACCGTCACGGGCGCTGATCCGAGCATCGCGTTGGCGCTCGGCTCGGCGGGCGACACGGTCCTTGCGATGGTCGACGCGGCGGTCAACCAGCAGGCGGCGATGATCGCCTATCTCGACGACTTCACGCTGATGATGTGGCTGTCGATCGCGGCGATCCCGCTGATCTTCATCCTCAAGTCACCGAAGAAGATCGTCGTCGACCCCGAGCATTCGGTGATGGAGTAGCCCCGACGAAAGACGCGGATGGCGTCGGCCATCCGCGCTTTGTCGTCCGGCAGACTTCAGGCGGTGACGCTGCGGCTGCGGTAACCGGCGCGAAACCGTGTCGCCAATCCGACGAGCGCAAGTCCGCTCAGCATCAGGCCCCACGTCGTCGGCTCGGGGATCGTCGTCGGCGGATCGATGAGCAAGACGTTGTCGATATAGACACCGCTGTTATGCGTGCCGCTCGACTTGAGATAGATCATGTACGACGTCTTGGTCGCGACAAAGGTCTGGCTGAACAAATTCCATTCGGCCTGTCCGACCAGCGTGGCGAAGGTCGTGCCGTCGAGTTGGACGAGCAAGGTCGGGTCGACGATCCTGGCCTGCTTCGCATAATCGAACGAGAGCGTGTACGAGAGGCCGATCTCGGTGGTGACCTTTTGGGCGATATAGCCCTTGGTGCCGTAGCCGGAGAGGTCGACGACATAGTCGCCGCCGCCGGCGAGGTACGGCGCGTAGGCCCCGTTCGCGACGATATCGACGTTCGACGCCTTCCAGCCAAAGCCGACCGGCGTCGCATGATCTCGGCCGATATTGTAATAAGTCGAGGTGCCGCCGAAGCCCGAATCCTCGAACCCGCCGTCGACGATCAGGTTCGGATAGGTCGTTGCCGACGCTCCGGCCGCCAGCGTCGCTGCCGCCATGACGCCAGCGATGGCCACTAAGTTGAACTGCATGCCGCCCTCCGTAAAATCAACCGCTTATCCAGCGGACGGAGCTAAGCAATATCCGTGCCAAGACAAGTCGTTGCGGAAACTCAACGACTTGTCACTTGGGCTCGGGTTAACTATCTTTGGGTTGTAAGGAAAACCGACAGTTTCGGATTAACCATCCGTTTTGGATGATTTAGCCTTACCAAATCCGGACGCGATCCTCGGGCTTGAGGTACAGCTTGTCGCCCGGCTTGACGGCGAACGCATCGTACCACGGGCCGAAGTTACGAACCTCGAAGACGCGCTCTTTCTCGGGTGAATGCGGGTTCGACGTCAGCTGCGACAGGACCGCGGCGTCGCGCCGCTTGCCGCGCCAGACCTGCGCATAGCCAAGGAAGAAGCGCTGGTCGCCGGTCAGGCCGCCGATGACCGGAGCGGGCTTGCCGTGGAGCGACAGCTGGTACGCCTCATAGGCAATGCGAAGGCCGGCGAGGTCGGCGATGTTCTCGCCGAGCGTCAGCGCGCCCTTGATGTGGACGCCCGGCAGCGGTTCATAGGCATCGTATTGCGCGATCAGCTTGTTCGCCCGCTCGGTAAACGCCTTCGCGTCGGCCGACGTCCACCAGTCGCGCAGCGCGCCCTTGGCATCGTACTGGCGCCCCTGGTCGTCGAAGCCGTGGCTGATCTCGTGACCGATTACGACGCCGATCGCGCCATAATTGACTGCTGGGTCGGCATCGGGATCGAAGAAGGGCGGCTGGAGGATCGCCGCCGGGAAGACGATCTCGTTCATCGGCGGGTTGTAATAAGCGTTGATCGTCATCGGCGTCATACCCCACTCGGTCCGGTCGAGCGGGCCACCAAGCTTGGCGAGGTTGCGGTCATATTCGAACGCATCGGCGCGGGTCGCATTGCCGACCGCGTCGCCCGCGACGACCCTGAGCTTCGAATAATCGCGCCACTTCGACGGGTAGCCGATCTTGGGATTGAACGTCGCCAGCTTGGCGCGCGCCTCGACTTTTGTCGCGGGCGACATCCAGCTGACCTGGTCGATCCGCTCGCCCATCGACGACAGCAGGTTGTGGACCAGCGCGTCGATCTTCGCCTTGGCGTCGGGGGTGAAGTATTTCGCGACGTAAAGCTGGCCGACCGCCTCGCCCATCGCATCGTTGACCGCATCGACCCCGCGCTTCCACCGTGCGCGCTGCTCGGGCTGGCCCGACAGCACGGTGCCGTCGAACGCGAAATTTTCGGCGACGAACGCCTTCGGCAGCTCAGCCGCGCGCACCTTGAGCGTCCGCAGCGCGAGATAATCCTTCCACACCGCGAGCGGCCGGTCGGCGACGAGCTTCGCCATGCCGGTGAACGCGGTCGGCTGGGCGACATCGATGCGCGTCTGGTTGCCGACCCCGGCAGCGGCGAGGAATACCGGCCAGTCGAGCCCGGGGGCCTCGGCGGCGACGGCCGCGGGGGTACGGAGGTTGTACGTCTTGATCGGATCGCGGTTCTCGACCTGCGTCCAATGCGCCTGCGCGATCGCCTTTTCGAGGTCGTATACCGCCTTGGCGCGGGCGTCGGCGTCGGTCATGCCCGCGAGGCGGAACATCGCCGCGATGTGCGTGACATATTTCGCGCGTGTCTCGACGAACTTGGGGGTGTCGACGAGGTAGTAATCGCGGTCGGGCATGCCGAGCCCGCTCTGGCCCATGCCGACCATATAGCGTTCGGGGTTCTTCGGGTCCTGCTCGACGCCGACGTAAAACGGGCCCGGGACGGCAACGCGCTCGTCGCTGCCGAGCGCGCGGGCGAGGTCGGCGCGGGTCGAGATCGCCGCGATGCGGTCGAGCGCGGGCTTGATCGCGGCGACACCTTTCGCCTCGATCGCGGCTTCATCCATGAAGGTCGCGTAGAAGGTGCCAACCCGCACGGCGTCGGCATCGCCGCCCGGCAATGCCTTCGCCGCCGCTTCGATGATCGCGCGGGTCCGCGTCCGCGACAGGTCGTCGAGAACCTGGAAACTGCCTGAGCCGGCGCGATCGGCGGGGATCTCGGTGTTCTTGACCCAGGTACCGTTGACGTAGGTGAAGAAGTCGTCGCCGGGCTTGACCGACTTATCCATGCCCGCGGTGTCGACCCCGAACGTGCCATACTGCGGGGCGGCACTGGCGGTAGTTGCCGAAGTGATTGAAATAGCGAGAGCGAAAAGCGAAACGGCAAGCGAAGTCGGGCGCATAGTGGTCCTTCAAGTCGAAGAATATGACAGCAGGATTAGTCTTCGTCCGCACAATCGACAAGCCTCGCGGATCGTTCCGCCCCCGTTGAACGTTGCGTGGGGCGTGACGTCTCGTCACGTCAAACGGAGCCGCTTTTCATGAACAAATATCTCGTCGCGATCACCGCAGCCGTCATGGCTGCCGGGGTTGCCATGCCCGCCGCCGCCGCGATCAACGCCCGCCAGATCGAACAGCGCAACTCGATCGACGCGGGCGTTCGCAGCGGCACGATCACCGCGCACGAAGCACGTATCCTGCGTCAGGAGCAGAACCTGATCACCCGCGCCAAACTGCACACCAAGGACCGCAAGGGCGGCCACCTGAGCGCGATGGACAAGAAGAAAATCCACGACATGCAGGATGCGGCGGCTCGCCACATCGCGCGCTTCAAGCACAACCGCCCGCACGGCACGAAGCACGTCCTCTAAGCGGCGAAACCCGACAGGAACGCGGCGACGTTGTCCCCGAGTTCGGCGGTCGCGTAGCCGCCTTCCATGACGATCAGGGTCGGGAGCGCAAGGCTCGCGACCCGTGCGGCGACGGCGGGGTAATCCGCCGTCGCCAGCGCGAAGCCCGAGATCGGGTCACCGGCGAAGGTGTCGGCACCGAAGGACACGACGAGCAGCGACGGATCGTACGCCTTGAGCGCCTCCAAAGCCGTATCGAGCGCGACGAGATAGGGCGCTATGCCCGTCCCGCGTCGCAGCGGCAGGTTGAGCGTCGTGCCCGCTCCCGCCCCCTCGCCCGCCTCATCGGCATGGCCCCAATAGAATGGATAGTCGGTCGCCGGGTCGGCGTGGATCGAGGCGTAGAACACGCTCGGGTCGGCCAGGAAGATATCCTGCGTGCCATTGCCATGATGGTAGTCGACGTCGAGCACCGCGACGCGCGCATGTCCCGCATCGCGCGCTGCCCGGGCGGCGATTGCGGCGCTGTTGATGTAGCAATAGCCGCCGAAATAATCGCTCCCGGCGTGGTGGCCGGGCGGGCGGCACAAGGCGAAGGCGGTTCGCGCGCTGCCGTCGAGCAGCGGCGCGAGCGCGGTCAGCGCGGTCTGCGCGCCCCAATACGCCGCCTCATAGGTTCCGGAGGCGATCGGCGTCGCCGCGTCGAAGCTGAAGCGACCGAGCAGCGCGTCGATCCGGCTGAGCGCGAGGGGCCGCCGCCCGACGACCGGCCAGACATACGGCAGCGCATCGCCCTCGCGCCCCGTCGCTTGCCACAAAGCGAACGCCTCGCGGAGGAAGTCGACATACTCGGCGGTGTGGACGCGCAGGATCGGCGCGAGCCCGAAATCACGCGCCGGAGCGAGCGGCGGCAACGCGGCGACGATCGCCTCCGCCCGCTCAGGCGTTTCGGCGTGCTTTATCCATGCGCCGTTGTGCATCTCGCGTGCGGGCCTGTGCGCCAACTGTGCGCGTGCGAATACGCCAATCATCCCCGCGACTTCACTTACGCAGCGTCGCCGAATCGAGGTCGAGCTGTGCGGCCGGAATCACCTCCGCCGTGATTCCCAATTTGGTCAGAGCCGGCAGGAATTGCTTGGCGTCACCGACGATGATCGTGCTCGCCAGCGCCGGGTCGAACAGCGTCGCCGCCGTCGCGGTGATCGTTCCCGGAGTCACCGCGTTGATCGACGTCGAGTAATGCGCCAACTCGCCGAGCGGGATGCCGTCGATCGCCAATCCGGCGAGCCGCCCCGCCAGCCCCGCCACCGTCTCGACCGACCGCCCGAAGCCGCCGTTGAGCACCGCCTGCTGGATGCGAAGCTCGGGGAGCGGCACCGGGGTCGTCCCCATCTTCTTCAATTCATTGGCGATCAGCCCGGCGACCTCGGGCGCGCTGGCGTTCTTGGTCGCGGTCGAGGCGGTCAGCGAGCCGACCCCGCGCCGTGCGTCGATCCCGCTGTTCGCGCCGTACGCCAGCCCGCGCTTGACCCGGATCTCCATGTTGAGCCGTGATGAAAAGCCGCCGCCGAGTGCCGCGTTGGCGACGATCGCGGGGTAATATGCCGGGTCAGCGCGCGCGAGCCCGGGCCGAGCCACCACTACCGACGCCTGGGCTGCGCCGGGCAGGTCGACGACGATCGTCCGCGGTTTCGGATAGGTCGCGGCGGCCGGTGCCGAACGCGCCTCGACCTTGCCCGGAGCCCAGTCGCCGAACGCCTTGGTCGCCAGCGCCACCGCCCCGTCGAGGTCGATGTCCCCCGTCATGATCAGCGTCGCCCCCGCCGGATTCCACCCGGCATAAGCCGCAGTGAGGTCGGCGCGCGTGATTACTTTCAACGACTTGACCGTCCCGCTCGCGATATGGCCGTACGTCGTGTCGCCGAATACCGCCTTGGTCGCGGTCATCCGCGCGAGACTCGGCGGGCTGGTCAGCGCGATCCCGGCATCATCGATCGCCTGCGTCCGCGCGCGCTCAATCTCGTCGGGCGCGAACTTCGGATGCCGTGCGACATCGGCGAAGACCGCCATCGCAGCTCCGATCCGGTCGGTCTTGACCGACATCGACAGCGACGTGCCGTCCCATGCCGCCCCCGCCCCGATGCTGCCGCCAAGCGCCTCGATTTCCTGCGCGATCTGCGTCGCCGAGCGCGTCGCCGTGCCCTTGGTCAGCAGTGTCGCGGCGAGCTCGGCGGTGCCGCCGCGCCCCCCCGGATCGCCCGCCGCACCGCCGCCGGTGACAAGCGCAACTGCGATCAGCGGCACGTTGCGCCGCGTCGCGACCGCGACCCGCAGCCCGTTCGGCAAGGTCCGTTCAGCAACGACCGGCACCGGCACCGCGACCGGCGGAGCAGGCGGCGGCGGGGCAATCCGCTCGGCCGCCGTCGCCGGGATCACCACCGCGACGCCCGGCGGCACCGTCAACGGTGCGGGGTGGACGGTCGCGGCGACAGTGACGACATCGCCCTTTGCGCCCTTTGCAGATTCAGCCGGGAGGTAGCGGATCGCCGCGCTCGCCGAATCCTGCAGATACTTGCGCGCGACCCGCTGGACGTCGGCGGCGGTGACCGCGGCAAGGTCGGCGACCGAGCGGTCGGCCGACGCCGGATCGCCGTCGACGATCACTGCCTCGCCGAGGACATTGGCGCGGCCGAGCGGGGTCTCGCGCTGCTTGATCACCGCGGTCAGCAGCTGGTTCTTGGCGACGTCGAGCTCGGCGGCGGTCGGCGGCGCGTCGCGCAGCCGGGCGACTTCGCGGCGCAACGCCGCCTCGCCGTCGGCGACCGACTTGCCGCCCGCCATGATCGCATACACCGCGAACACGCCGGTATCCTGGCGGTCGTCGAGGTTCGCCCCCGCCGACGACGCGAGCTGGTCGCGGTAGACGAGGCTCTCATACAGCCGCGAGCTTTCCCCCGCCGACAGAATCGCATCGAGGACCGACAGCGGCGCGTCGTCGGGCGACTTCGACGGCGGGATCGCCCAGCTGATCGCGACCGCGGGCAGCGGCGTGTTCGGCGCGTAGACGGTGTGCGTCGTCGCAACGGTGCGCGGCGGCTCGACCGTCGTCACCCGCGGGATCGTCCGCGCCGGGGTGGGCAGGTGCACGAAATACTTGTCGACCCAGCGGTCGAGATCGGCGGGCTTGAAGTTGCCGGCGACGACGAGGACGGCGTTGTCGGGGCGGTAATAGACCGCGTGGAAGGCACGAATGTCATCGATCGTCGCACTGTCGAGGTCGGCGATGCTGCCGATCGGCGACCGCGCATAGGGGTGGACCGAGTAGCTGATCGCGGGGAGATAGGTCTGGAACAGCGTGCCGTACGGGCGCGCCTCGCCCTGCCGCAGTTCCTCCTCGACGACGTTGCGTTCGCTGGCGAAGACCGTCGGCTCGACCACGAGCGACCCCATCCGCTCGGCCTCGGCCCACAGGATCGGCTCGAGATGGTTCGCCGGGACGGTCTCGTGATATTCGGTAAAGTCGTCGTGGGTGCTCGCGTTGTTGTTTCCGCCGACGTCCTCGGTCAGCCGGTCGAGCTGTTCGGGGACCATGTCGCGGGTCGACTTGAACATCAAATGTTCGAACATGTGGGCGAAGCCCGATCGCCCGGCGGGGTCGTTCTTCGCGCCGACATCGTAGATCACCTCGACCGCGACGTTTGCGGTCGTCGGGTCGGGCATCGCGAACACCCGCAACCCGTTCGGCAGCGTCCGCATCGTGTAGTTGAGCGGCGCGACGGGCAAGACCGGCACCGCCGGTGCCGCCAGCGCGGTGCTCCCGAGCAGAACCGCCGACGACATCGCCGCCAGCACCTTGATCGTCCGCATTCACGCTTCCTTCGTCACACTACGAAGCGCGGACCATAACGGTATTTCACGCGCCCGCCACCGCGCTCGCGTCGCAACCCGCCTGTGGCGCATCAGCCACAAGGTCGCGACATTGTGCGTGAAAAGGCACGATTACTTGCCGCACACGGCAACCTGCCGTAAGCGCCGCCCCGAACGGTATCATGACCGTAACGCCTGCCTTGGGAGATACCGTGAAGCATATTCTATTGTTGTCGTCGTGCGCGCTTGCCATGCCGGCCATCGCGTTCGCGCAGGACGCCGCCGTCCAGAACCCGACCTCGCCGCCCGCCGCGACCCCCGCTCCCGCGACCGCCGCGAGCGGTGCCGTCGTCGCCAACGCTCCGGCCGATGCCGTCGCCGCGGTCGATGCCGGGTCGGGCGACAGCCGCGACATCGTCATCACCGCGACGCGCCGCTCGACCGCGCTGTCGAACGTTCCGATCGCGGTCAGCGCGGTCAACGCCGAGGCGCTCAAGAATTCGGGCGCGAACGACGTCCGCGCCTTGAACCAGCTGGCGCCGTCGCTCCTCGTCTCATCGACCGGCAACGAGGCCAATGCCTCGGCGCGCATCCGCGGCATCGGCACCGTCGGCGACAATCCCGGCCTCGAATCCTCGGTCGCGGTGTTCATCGACGGCGTCTATCGCAGCCGCACCGGCGCGGGCCTCAACGAGCTCGGCGAGATCGAGCGGATCGAAGTCCTGCGCGGTCCGCAGGGCACATTGTTCGGCCGCAACGCGAGCGCCGGCCTGATCAACATCGTTACCGCCAAGCCGTCGTTCGAACTCGGCGGCAATGCCGAGGCGACCTATGGCAACTATAATTACTACCGCCTCTCGGCCGGCGTCACCGGCCCGATCATCGCCGACAAGCTCGCCGCGCGGATCGACGGCGTCTATGTCAAGCGCGACGGCTTCTACAAGGACATCACCGGTACCGACGGCAGCGACAACAATCGCAACCGCTACTTCGTCCGCGGCCAGCTGCTGTTCACCCCGAGCAGCGACGTCAGCTTCCGCCTCATCGGCGACTACACCCATCGCGACGAAAAGTGCTGCGCTGCGGTCTATGTCTCGACGCGGGAGACGACCGATCCGACGCCGAACCCGACGACGCCTGGCTTCAACACCGACATGGCGGTCACGACGAACGCATCGAATCGAATCGTCGATGTCCTGAAAAGCCTCGGCGGCGTCTTCCCGACCGATCCGTACAGCCGCCAGGTCGCCGTCACCCCGAACCGCACCTTCCGCAACACCACCACCGATGGCG
>JAYTTV010000017.1:0-39352 GCA_043745075.1 Sphingomonadaceae bacterium | reverse complement strand
CGGCGACACCTGCGTCGGGTCGAAGGTCAACGGGCGCGTCGTGCCGCTGCGGACCCCGCTGGCGAACGGCGACCAGGTCGAAATCCTGCGGTCGAAGGCGCAGCACCCCGACCCGCTGTGGGAAGGATTCGTTGTCTCGGTCAAGGCTCGGTCGGCAGTCCGGCGTTTCGTCCGCCAGCAGCAGCGCAGCCAGCAGCTCAAGATGGGGCGGACGCTGTACGACGAGGTCGTCGCGCGACTGAAGCTGCCGCTGTCCGATGACGCCGTCACCGCCGGGCTCGCGCGGCTCAAGCTCGTCGACCGCAATGCGCTGTATCTTGCGCTCGCCCGGGCGACGGTCAGCGACACCGCGGTGCTCGAGGCGGTGCTGCCGGGATCGACCGCCAACCTCAAGACCAAGAAGCGCGGCAAGGCGGGGCCTCGTGCACCGATCTCGATTCGCGGGCTGACCCCGGGAGTCGCGTTCCAGCTCGCCGACTGCTGCCACCCGGTGCCCGGCGACCGCATCGTCGGCGTCGCCTGCCCCGGGACCGGGATCGAAGTCCACGGCATCGACTGCGCCAACCTCGCCGAGCCCGGCGAAGGCGAATGGCTCGACCTGCATTGGGGCGAGGAGACCGAGAGCGCGGTCGCCCGGCTGTTCGCCGTCGTCCATAACCAGCCCGGCAGCCTTGCCGCACTGACCGCGATCCTCGCGCATCACGGCGCGAACATCGTCAACCTGACCCTGCGCGAGCGCGACCGCGCGTTCCACGGTTTCGTCGTCGACATCGAGGTCGATGACCTCGCGCACCTGACCAATATCATCGCGGCACTGCGCGCAACGCAGGCGGTGGTCAGCGTCGAGCGGGTGAAGGCCTGATCCGCTCTCCCTTCAGGGGAGAGAGAGGGCCCTGCTCGCATCTTCGCGAGTGGGAGGGTGAGGGTGCCTCGGCGTTGCAACGCCGAACGAGCGTGTACACCTCACCCGCCGCGCCTAGGGCGCGAGTCGCCTCTCCCCCAAGGGGAGAGGGAAGAAGACTCACCTACCGCGCAACCTCGATCGCGGCCTCGGCAACCCAGCCCTTGGTGCCGAGTTCGTCCTCGACCTCCCAGAAGCCGTCCTGCTTGGTGCCGGTCGGGTAGAGCAATGCCCCCGGGTCGAGCGACTTCAGCACCTTCGCCTTGAGCGACGCCGCCGCGTACATACGGCCGGGGCGCTTCATCGACACGGCCTTCGCCGCCTGCTGCTGGCTGGCGAACTGCCCGAGCTGGCCGCCGAGTTCGCCGATCATCTTGGTGTAGGCGTCGAGATAGGCGAGCGCGATGACCTGCCCGATCTCGGTGTTGTCGTAGCCCGACGCGCCGCCCGCCGCGAGGCCGCCGCCGCCGAAGATGCCGCCGCCGCCGCCCCAGCCGAGGTCGGTCTTCTTCGACTGGCCCTCGGCGACGAACTCCTCCGACGACTTGTTGTTGACGACGTTGAGGACGACGTTCGCCGAGCGCTTCTTGACGTTGATCCCGCCGATCAGTCCGCCCGCCGCGCCGCCGATCAGCCCGCCGAGCATGCCGCCGACGTTCAACCCGCCCTTGTTGCCGTTGCCGGTGACGATGTCGGGGATGACGGTGAAGTCGGCTTCGACCATCTGGCCCTTGCCGATCGTCCCGCCGCGCCGCATCTCGCCGCCCGCATTGAGCGCGCGCTCGCGCTCCATCGCCGCCATGCCGGCCTGACTGCGGTTGACCAGCCGGAAGCAGTGCGACTTCTGGATGTAGACGCGGATCAGTGCTTCGGGCGAGCCGAGGCCGAGGCCGCCCCACCATTTCGTCTCGGGTTCCGACACCGCGATCGTGCCGAGCGGCTTGGCGCAGACCGGCAGTTCGTTGGTCGCGCGGGCGCGTGTTGCCTCCGCCGTCTCGCTATGCGTCGACTTGATTTGGGCGAACGCCGGTGATGCCAGCGATACGATCAAGGCGCCCGCAATCGCGCGCGCAGCACCCGTCGAAACCATGTGTGTACCCCCCTTTGACCCCGAGCCGGCATAGCGCAATCAAGCTCCGCTTTCCACAGCCTATCGACCGGTGTTAGCAGCAGGGCATGACCGACGCCGATATCATCGCCGAGTTTCGCGCCGCCGAAGCGCTGCTCGAGGGGCATTTCATCTTGTCGTCGGGGTTGCGCTCGGCGCGCTATCTCCAGTGTGCGCGGGTGCTGATGGACCCTGCGCGGGCGGCCCGGCTGTGCGCCGCGCTCGTCGCCAAGCTGCCGGCGGCGGTGCGTGAAAGCGTCACTGCGGTGGTGTCGCCAGCGATGGGCGGGGTGATCGTCGGTTATGAAGTCGCGCGTCAGCTCGGTGTCGCCTCGATGTTCGTCGAGCGTCCGACGGGCACGTTCGAGCTGCGCCGCGGCTTTGCGCTGACACCCGGGGAGAAGGTGCTGATGGTCGAGGACGTCGTGACGACCGGACTGAGCTCGCGCGAGGCGATCGTCGCGATCACCGCGGCGGGGGGCGACGTCGTCCACGCCGCGTGCCTCGTCGATCGCAGCGACGGGGCCGCCGATGTCGGCGTGCCGCTGACCGCGCTGCTCGGGCTCGCGGTACCGAGTTACGCCGCCGACGCGCTGCCCCCCGAACTCGCCGCGATCCCGGCGGTCAAGCCGGGCAGCCGCGCGGCATGAGGCTGCTCCTTCTCGCCGCGCTCGCTGCCAGCGCCGCCGCAGCCAAGCCGCCGATCCCGGTCCCGCCCGGCGATGCGCTGCTCAACCGCTGCGCCGCGATCGAGAAGGTCGCCGATGCGATCAAGATCAGCGGGCAATATCTGCTCAGCGACACCGTCGACGATTGCGGCAACCTCCTCGGCCCGCAGGAATATCGCACGTCGGAGACCCCGTGGCGCTGGGCGTCGGTGACTAAGCAGGTCGTCGCGGTCGCGGTGATGCAGCAGGTCGAGCGCGGCAAGCTTGCCCTCGACATGCCGATCGCGGCGTATGTCCCCGCGCTCAAGGTCGCCAATTCCGACCGGATCACGCTGCGGATGCTGCTCCAGCACACCAGCGGCCTGCCGAATTTCGAGGACGGTCCGGCCGATGCGAAGAAGGAATCGCTCGTCCAGTACCGCTACGACGCCCCTGCCCCGCCGCCGGGAGTCAACCCGATATGCCTCGGCAAGGCGAAGGCCGAGCCAGGTGTGCGTTTCGACTATAATAATTGCGACACCGAGGTCGTCGGCGCGGTGCTCGAAGCCGTAACGGGGATGCCGCTCGCCAAGCTGCTCGACGCCGAGATCTTCGCCAGGGCGGGGATGACCGCGACGCACCTCGTCGCTCCCGGCGAGAAGCCATCGGGACGCTTCGGCTATTTCGCCGACGGGCGCGACGACAGCTTCATCGACATCGGCCGCTTCGGCGCGGCGGGGGCAGTTCGCGGCCCGCCGCGCGACCTCGCCAAATTCGATCGAGCGCTGATGACCGGCCAGCTCCTCAAGCCCGACAGCCTCGCCGAAATGGAGCGCGGCAGCCCCAAGCTCGGCTACGCGGCACTCGGCGTCTGGGGATATACCGTCCCGCTCAAGGGCTGTGCGACGCCGCAGAAGCTCGTCGAGCGGCGCGGCGAGATCGGCGGCGTCCAGGTCCGCAACATCATTGCCCCCGAAAGGAACCTCGCCCTGATCGTCTTCACCGACCGCCCGTTCGACTTCGGCGAGCCGTGGCAGGGCAAGGGCGGAAGCTACGACCTGCTCTCCGCCGCGTTGTGCCCGGCATGACCGGCCGCGTCCGCCTCGGCGTAAACATCGACCACGTCGCGACGATCCGCAACGCGCGCGGCGGGCCGCACCCCGACCCGGTTCGCGCCGCGCAGCTCGCGGTCGCGGCGGGGGCGGACGGGATCACCGCGCATCTGCGCGAGGACCGGCGGCACATCTCCGACGACGACATCGTCCGGCTCGTCGCAGCGCTGACCGTCCCGCTCAACCTCGAGATGGCGGCGACCGCGGAGATGCTTCAGATCGCGCTGGCGCACGGCCCGCATGCGGTCTGCATCGTCCCGGAAAAGCGTGCCGAGCGGACCACCGAGGGCGGGCTCGACGTCCTCGGCAACCAGGCGGGCCTGCGCGGCTTCGTCGACCGGCTCACCGCGCGCGGCTCGCGCGTCAGCCTGTTCGTCGAGCCCGACCCCGACCAGATCGAGGCATCGGCGGCGATCGGCGCGGCGGTCGTCGAATTGCACACCGGGCGCTACTGCCACCTGACCGGCGACGACCAGACCGCCGAACTCGCTCGGCTGGCGAAGGCGGCGGCACTCGCGACCAATCGCGGGCTCGAGGTCCACGCCGGCCACGGCCTGACCTTCGCCAATGTCGGCCCGGTCGCGGCGATCGCCGAGGTCGCCGAACTCAACATCGGGCATTTCCTGATCGGCGAGGCGGTGTTCGTCGGCCTCGACTTCGCGATCCGCGAGATGCGGACGGCGATCGACGATGCCCGGCCCCCCTTACCTGCATGATCGTCCTCGGCCTCGGCAACGACCTGACCAACATCGACCGGATCGCGGCGTCGATCGAGCGCTTCGGCGACCGCTTCATCAATCGCATCTTCACCCCCGTCGAGATCGCCAAGGCCAACCGCCGCCCGATGACGCGCGCGGGCACCTTCGCCAAGCGCTGGGCGGCCAAGGAGGCGTGTGCCAAGGCGCTCGGAACCGGCATTCGCGGCGGCGTGTTTTTTACGAACATGGGGGTCGTCAACCTGCCGAGCGGGGCCCCGACCTTGGTCCTCACCGGAGGCGCGGCGGAAAGGCTGGCTAAATTGACCCCGGCGGGGCATAGCGCCGAAATCCATCTGACGATCACCGACGATCATCCCTGGGCGCAGGCGATCGTCCTGATCACCGCGAGGCCCGAATGAGCGAAACCGGAGTAACTGGAGTGGCCACGGCGACCCAGCCCAAGAAGAAGGTCGATTGGGCGAGCGAAATCCGCCAGCTGATCGTGCTCGCGCTCGCGGTTCTCGCGGTCCACAGCCTCGTCGCCAAGCCGTTCTTCATCCCGTCGGAATCGATGCTGCCGACGCTGCTAACCGGCGACCGGCTGATCGTGTCGAAATACCCCTACGGCTATTCGTACCTGTCGCCGTCGCTGCCGATCCTGCCCGAGATGAAGGGTCGCCTGTTCGGCCGCTATCCCGAGCGCGGCGACATCGCGATCATCAAGTCGCCGCGCGAGCATGACGACTGGATCAAGCGCGTCATCGGCCTTCCCGGCGACACCGTGCAGATGAAGAACGGCGTCCTGTGGCTGAACGGCGTTGCGGTGCCCAAGGTGCCCGAAGCCCCCGCCGACATCCGCGAGTCCGCGAACACGACGTGCGCCGCGCCGCAGGTCGTCCAGTACCGCGTCACCCGCCCCGACGGCGTCACCATCTGCCGCTACCCGCGCTTCCGCGAGACGCTGCCGAGCGGGCGCAGCTACGACGTCCTCGATCTCGGTGAAACCCCGCAGGACAACACCCCGGCGGTCATCGTCCCCGAGGGGCATCTGTTCCTGATGGGCGACAACCGCGACAACAGCGAGGACAGCCGTTTCTCGAGCATCGTCGGCGGGCTCGACATGCTGCCGATCGAGAATCTGGTCGGGCGCGCCGAGTTCCTGACCTTCTCGCTCGACGGCTCGACGACGCTCAACCCGCTGACATGGTTCGGCGCATTCCGCCCGGGCCGAGCCTTCGTCTCGCTGCATCCGAAGTCCGGGCCTGCCCCCGCTGCGGCTCCGGCTCCGTGAGCGGCGGGGTGATGGACCAGGCGAATTTCGCCGCATGAGCGACGATCCCGCCGTCCCGCCGAGCCCGATCGAGCTGTCCGATCGCGGCCGCAGCGCCCTGCGCGACGCCGTCATCTGGCTTGGCATCGCGTCGCTGCTGTTCCTCGCGTGGCACCTCGCCTCGTCGATATTGCTGATCCTCGCCGGCTTCGTCTTCGCCGCCGGGCTGCAGGGCGGCGAGCACCTGCTCGGCCGGGTGATGCCGGGTCCGCGCGGCCTCCGGCTGGCAATCGTCATCCTGGTATTCGTCGCGGCGCTGTTCGGCTTCCTCTATTTTGCCGGCACCCAGCTCGCGGCGCAGTTTTCCGAGCTGCAGGCGACGCTGATGCGCCAGAGCGACCGGCTGTCGACGCTCGCCAGCGAATACGGCCTGAGCAGCGGCACCGGCGGTGATCCGATCGCGCAGCTGAAGGCACAGATCGGCGGCTCGATGGGGCGGATCATGACCTTCATCGGCGGCGCCGCGGGGGCACTCGGCAGCCTCGTCCTGATCGTCACCTTCGGCATCTTCATCGCCATCGACCCGCGGCTGTACGAGCGCGGCGTCGAATGGCTGACCCCGGAGCCCAAGCGCGCGCAACTGCGGATGACCGTCGAGGCGATGGGCAAGATGCTGCGCCGCTGGGTCGCCGGGCGGCTTGCGCTGATGCTGTTCGAGGGCACGTTGATCTTCCTCGGACTGACGGTCGTCGGCGCACCGCTGCCGTTGCTGCTCGGGCTCGTCGCCGGCCTGTTCGCGTTCATCCCTAACCTCGGTGCGATCGCGTCGGGCATCCTGATCGTGACGATCGGTTTTTCGGCGGGAACGACGATCGGCCTGGAGACGGTCGGCGTCTATCTCGTCGTCCAGGTCGCCGACAACTTCATCAATCCGCTGATCGAGAAGCGCGCGGTCGATCTTGCCCCCGCCGTCGTCCTCGGGGCGCAGCTTTTGTTCGGGGTGCTGTTCGGCATCCTCGGCGTGACGCTCGCCGACCCGATCATCGCGCTGATCAAAGTCGCCCTTGCCCAACGTTCGGTTGCCCCGTCGGAGCCGCCGCGCTAGGTCGCGCGCGGGCCGCCAGGGGATCATCGATGCGCTTCACGACTGCCACGCTGCTGGCGGCGCTGGCCCTTGCGCCGAGCGTTGCGCACGCTCAGGCCGCCGGATCGTCGACCGCGCCGACGACCGATCCGGGCACCGCCGACAAGCCGATCGATGTCGCCCCCGATGCCGTGCCGGAACGCTTCGCGGTCCACGCCCAGTCGACCGTCGTCGGCCAGTACAACACCGCCTTCCGCTCGCCCTACGAGGGGCCGAACAGCCTGTCGGGGGGCGGCCAGTTCCGCGAGACCTTCGACCTGACGGGCTATGTCGGCGCGAGCCCGTGGCACGGCGCCGAAGTCTGGGCGAACGGCGAGGTCGACCAGGGCTTCGGCCTGCGCAACACGCTCGGCGCAGCGGGCTTTCCGTCTGCCGAGGCGTATAAGGTCGGCAAGGGCACGCCGTATTTCCGGCTGCAGCGCGCCTTCCTCCGCCAGACTATCGACCTTGGCGGCGAGGCGTCGGCGACCGCACCCGATCTAAACGTCCTCGGCGCAACCCACACTGCCGACCGGCTGACCCTGACGATCGGCAAGTTCAGCGTCGCCGACGTCTTCGACCAGAATAAATACGCCCATGATCCGCGCGGCGACTTCCTCAACTGGACCGCGGTCGATCTAGCCACCTTCGACTACGCCGCCGACGCATGGGGCTACACCTATGGCGGCGCGGCGGAACTCGCGGCCGGTAACTGGACCGGACGCGCGGGGCTGTTCAACCTGTCGAAGATTCCGAACAGCGTCGACCTTGAGACGCACTTCCGCCAGTTCCAGGTGATCGGCGAGATCGAGCGGCGGGTGACGATCGGCGGCCATCCGGGCGCGATCCGCGTCAACGGCTGGCTGAGCCACGGCAACTTCGCCAGCCTCGCCGACTCGATCGCTTACGGCGCGGCGCACGGACAGGCCCCCGACCCAGTTCCCGTCCGCCGCTTCCGCGACCGGACCGGGATCGGCATCAATGCCGAGCAGGAAGTCAGCGATACCATCGGCGTCTTCCTCCGCGCCGGGCTCGGCGACGGTCGTAGCGAAGTGGTCGAGTTTACCGACGTCGACCGCAGCGTTTCGGGCGGGGTGTCGGTCAAGGGCTCGGGGTGGGGGCGCGACCATGACCGGGTCGGCGTCGCGCTGATCGCCAACGACATTTCGGACGAGCGACGGCGGTATCTCGCGGCGGGGGGACTGGGGGTCTTGATCGGTGACGGCAGGCTGGTGAACGCCGGGCCCGAGCTGATTGGCGAGACCTATTACGACGTCGCCGTGATCGGGCCGCTGCACTTCACGGCGGACGGGCAGCTGATCATCAATCCGGCGTATAACCGCGACCGCGGTCCGGTGCCGGTGTTGGCGATGCGGGCGCACGCGCAGTTTTGAGGGCGGTACGATCAGGAAAGTAAGTAAGGGCGTCGCGGCAAAGCCGCGCCGTTCGTCAGACGAGTTCGGCTGCGGTCTCAGCCGCCTCGCCGGCCGGTCTTGCGCGAGTCCGCGCGTAGCTAACGAACGCAAGAGCGTTCGCTTCGCTGCGCGCGGCCGCGCTACGACTTCCCCTGAACGCCGAGCAGCTCAATCCGGAACAGAAGCACCGCGTTTGGCGGAATCACCCCGCCCGCGCCCTGCGCGCCGTAGCCCAGCTCGGGCGGGATCGTGAAGTTGTAGACCGACCCGACCTTCATCAGCTGAACGCCTTCGGTCCAGCCGGGGATGACGCGGTTCAGCGGAAACACCGCCGGCTGGCCGCGCGCGATCGACGAGTCGAACACGGTGCCGTCGAGCAACTTGCCCTCGTAGTGGACCGCGACGGTGTCGGCGGCGGTCGGGGTCGGGCCGGTGCCCTCGGTGACGATTTCGTACTGGAGGCCGGATGCAGTGGTCTTCACGCCGGGTTTTCCCTTGTGAGCGCTGAGATAGGCGAGGTCGGCGGGACGCGCCGAATCGACCGCGCGCTGCGTCCCCGCCCAGACGAGGGCGGCGACGACAAGCGCGAGAACGAGGGCGAAGCCGACCCACTTGCCAGCACCAGTGCCGGCAGCGGTCGCGGTCATTATCTTACCGGACGCCGTCACGCTCGGCGCGCTTGCGCTCGAGCTTACGGGCGCGGCGGACGGCAGCGGCCTTTTCGCGGGCGCGCTTTTCCGACGGCTTCTCGTAGTGGCGACGCAGCTTCATCTCGCGGTAGACGCCTTCGCGCTGCAGCTTCTTCTTGAGTGCGCGCAGCGCCTGGTCGACATTATTGTCGCGAACGATGATCTGCAAAGCCGGTCTCTCCATTCACGCCACAGACCTCAGCATGGTCCGGACTTGTCATAGCTTAGGGTTTACCAGCGGACAGCCCACCGGCACGAGGCGCTGCGCTTAGCAGATGCGCCGCCGCCGAACAAGCGCGCTCGGGCCGCATCGCCTTTCGTCGCGGCGCACGGTATCAGGGCGGAATGATCGATCAAGCGCCCGACGAAACCCTCGACGAAATCCGCCCGCGGCTGATCGCGGCGATGATCCCGCATGTCGCCTTCGACGGCTGGACCGCCGCAAGCGTCGCTGCAGGCGCCGCCGACGCCGGGATCGACCCCGACGTCGCGCACCTCGTCTTCCCACGCGGCGCAGCGCAGATGGTCGACGCCTATACCGCCTTCGCCAACACGCGGATGACCGCTGCGCTGACCGGCATCGGCAACATGAAAGTCCGCGAGCGCATCGCCTTCGCCGTCCGCACCCGCTTCGAGCAAGCCGAGGGCGAGCGCGAGACCGTCCGCCGCGCGGTCTCGATCTTCGCGCTCCACCCTGCCCTCAGTGCGAAATCGACGTGGCGCACCGCCGACGCAATCTGGCACGCGTGCGGCGACACCGCGACCGACTTCAACCATTATTCGAAGCGCGCGATCCTCGGCGGGGTCTATGCCGCGACGTTGCTGTACTGGCTCGGCGACGAAAGCGACAGCCGCGCCGACACCTGGGGCTTCCTCGACCGCCGGATCGCCGGGATCATGACCTTCGAGAAGACCAAGGCGCGGCTGACGTCGGGGAGCGGCAACCGCCCAAGTATCGCGCAAATCCTCGGACGGCTGCGCTACCCGGCGGTCTGACCGCTATTGCACCCCCGGCTCGCCGAGGTGTGCCGCCTTCCACTCCATCGACATGTGGATCCGCGTCCGCCCCGACGGGTGATCGAAGAATACCGCCTCCTCGAACGGGGTCGGTTCGAGCTTGCGATACTGGCCGAGGCGGAGTGCCATGCGGGCAAAGCCGTCGGGCGCGCGCGAGGCGTTGATCCCGAAATAATCCGCCTGCGATTCGTGGAAGCGCGTCAGCGAATTCGTCACCGGGGTCAGGACGAGGAAGAACAGCGTCAGCACGACGACCGCGACCGCGACCGCCGCCGGGTCGGTGATCCCCCGCACGCCCCAGCCGGGATTGCGCGCGATCAGCGCCGGCACCACCGCCTGGACGGTGGCGAAGCCGATGACGATGATCACCCCGAAGCCGACCATCAGCGAGATCGAGTGGTTGAGGACATAGTGCCCGGTCTCGTGCCCCATCACCGACAGCGTCCCGGCGTCGTCATGGAGGTTGAGCAGATTGTCGTTGAGCGCGACGCGGGTCGTCGGGCCGAAGCCGGCGACGTTCGCCGATACCCGCTTCGTCTGCCGTGACGCATCGACCACAAGGACCTGCGTCACCGGCACGCCGTTGCCCTGCGCGAGCTTGAGGATCGACGTCCGCAACGGTGAGTCGGCCATTGGCGTGTATTTGTTGAACAGCGGCAGGATCAGGACCGGCGCGAGCGTCAGTAGGAACGCCATGACGACGAGCGAAAATCCGCCCGCGTACAGCCACCAGCGCCGCGGCGACCACCGCACTCCGGCCATGATCGCCATGACGACGAGCGCGGTGACCGGCACGCTGATTGCGAAATTCTTCGCCTGGTCGCCGAACCACTGGACGAAATTCTGGTTCGACATGCCGTACTGATGCTCGCGGGCGAAGTCGGTGTAGATCGTCCACGGCAATGTCACGAGCGATGTCGCCGCGAGGAAGACAAGCGCCCAGACGAACGCCGTGAGCCAGCGCCGCCCACCGGTGACGGTGCTGCTCCACCCCGACAGCCGCGCCGCCCAGCCGAGCCGGAGGAACGCCCACGCCACCCCCGCTCCGACGACCGAATTCCACAGGACCAGCCAGTAGCCGCCCTCGAAATACGCGTCGGACCGCGCCCGCGCCGCGCCGTTGAAGGTCGCGAGATACGCGCGAGTGGCAGCGTCCGCGTCGAAAGCGGCGGCGACGAGCATGACAATTCCCCCGTGGTGTTCTGCACTGCTAACACAGTCGCTTGTTTGCGCAAACCCTCTCGCGCGAGGTCTAGAGCCGATAATGCGCGCCGACCGAGAGCGTGTAGCGCGGGGTCAACTGATACCCGCCGACGCGCTGGTACACCGGCACCTGGACGATCGTGTAGAGCGCCGCGCGCCGTCCGACCGCGACCGTCGCTCCGGGCGCGATCGAGACGAACTCGCCGCCGCTGTTCTCGCGATCGGAATTGACGCCGTGGTCGCGCTTGGCAAGGCGGGCGTTGACCTGGACCTGCGGCGTGATCCCGCGCCAGCCGGTGAAGTGGAGCCCCGCCGATGCGGTCCCGGCGATCCCCGGACGGTAGAGGTCGCGGTTGTCGAGCGGCAACGTCGCCTGCGCCTGGAGGACGAAGTCGAACCCGCGCGCGAGCTGGCCGAAATGATACGCGCCGATCGTGGCGTCGAGCGTTCCGGTGCCCGGCTGGAGGCCTCGGTCGGTCGCCTCGCCGGTCGATGGGCCGGCAATGAACTCCTCGCGGAAATTTCCTGTCGGGAGCTTGAGGCCGAACTGGATGCCGGTGATGCCGGGGCCGCCGAAGCCCTGCCAGCGCCCGGTGACGCGGATGTCGCCGAGGCCGCCGGTGCGCGAGGAACTCGGCTCGGTGTCGCCGGGCGAAACGGTCAGATGCGGGCGATAGACGAACGGAACCTGGACATCGACGCCCCACACCGGGTCGAACTGGCGGTCGAGGATCGCGGTGACATAATGGTTGTAGGTGTAGCGCTCGATCTCGCGGTCGGCGGGCAGCGCGATCGCCCTGCCGTCGATGACGCTGCGACCGGCGCGGAGTTGCGTCTGCGGCACGTCGTCGTAGCGCAGGTCGAGCGACGTGCCGGGCTGGACGACGAGTCCCTGGCTCAACCATTCGGAGGTCAGGTTGCAGCCGCAGCTCGAACAGGCGAGCGCGGGCGCGGCGGTGGTGAGGCACAGCAAAGCGAGCCCGGTGGTGGATTTGATCATGAGTCTGGCTTTCGCTCACGGCGATGGCCCCGCATTGCGGGTAGCGCATCGTCGAAGGTCGGGGGCACGGCCGGAGCCGCGCGGTTCTAGACGAAGCGAAGCGCCGGGGGGCCGCGCGGCGGCGGGCGGAGATAGTCGAATCGGACGACCGGCAGCGGCGCAAGCTCGGTCGGCTCGACCGCAACGATCTGCTCAGGCGGGACGGCGAGCACGGGCGGCGTGGCGTCGTCGATCGCGACCGCGATACCGCTGAACCCGCACGGCGCTTCGGATTTGCCCTCGGGCCTGGGCGCGTGGCCCGGCCCCGCGACGCTGACCGCGCCGTGGCCGGTGCAGATGGTGAAGACGGTGCGGCCGCCGTCGCGAACCGGCATGAAGCCGGGTGGCACGAGAATCTGGACGCCCAGCGCGATCAACGCGACGACGAGCGTCAGCCATGCCTGCGAGCGCAAGAGGGAGCGGACCCGGTTCACCCGCGCGCCGTATCGCCTGCGCCGAATGGTGTCGAGTGCGGCGGCCCTTTCCAAGCCTTGCGCTTACCGCTAATTAGTCGCAATTGCGGATGGTCACGACAGGCGACCCCATGACCCCACTGATTGCCCGACGCCGATGACCGGACGCCTCCACATCGAGGACCTTCGCCGCGGCGAGATCGCGACGATCGTCGCGATCGACCGCGACCGGGTCGACCCGGAAAACGCGCGGCAGCTTCACGAGATGGGCTTCGACGAGGGGGTCGATGTCGAGCTCCTCCACCGCGCCCCGTTCGGCGGCGACCCGATCGCGCTTCGCGTCGGCAACATGTCGGTCGCGCTGCGAAAGCGCCTCGCGCGGATGGTGATCGTCGAACGCGCGATCGCCGCCGAATGAGCGCCGCCGAGTGAACGCCCCCGTCCTCGACGCTCCCTTCGACGCGCCAACCGCAGCACCGGCTGCCGCAACGCGGACGCCGATGGTCGCGCTCGTCGGCAATCCGAACGCAGGCAAGACCAGCCTGTTCAACGCCTTGACCGGGTCGCGGCAGAAGGTCGGCAACTATCCGGGCGTCACCGTCGAGCGCAAGGCTGGCAAGCTCGCGCTCCCCGACGGGCGCAGCGTCGACCTGATCGACCTCCCCGGCACGTACAGCCTCAGCCCGCGCTCGCCCGACGAGGAGATCACCCGCAAGGTCGTACTCGGCGCGCAGGCGGGCGAGCGCCGCCCCGACGCGATCGTCGCGGTGATCGACGCGACCAACCTCCGCAACCACCTGCGCTTCGTCCTCGAGCTCCGCCGCCTCGGCCTGCCGATGGTCGTCGCGCTCAACATGGTCGACCTCGCCGAGCGCGACGGCACCGCGATCGATGTCGCGCAATTGACCAAGATCCTCGGCCTGCCCGTGGTCGCGACCGTTGCCGTCCGGCGGCGCGGACTTGCCGACATCGCTGCCGCGCTCGCCCCGCTTCTGACCGGTAACACACTTCCCGCCGCCGATACGCCGGGCGACCTCGTCCTCCTCCAGCGCGAGGCGCGCGCGATTGCCGGCACCGTGACCACCCAGCGCGGGACGGCGCGGCGCTGGTCGCAGCGGCTTGACGCGATCACGCTCCACCCGATATTCGGGCCCATCCTGCTCGCCGCGCTGCTGTTCCTGATGTTCCAGGCGGTCTTCGCTTGGGCGCAGGCGCCGATGGACCTGTTGTCGGGCGGAGTCGACGCGCTCCAGAAGGCCGCCACCGCCGCGCTGCCGCCGGGCGACCTGCGCTCATTGCTGGTCGACGGCGTCCTCCACGGCGTCGGCTCGGTCGTGGTGTTCCTGCCGCAGATCCTGATCCTGTTCTTCTTCATCATCGTCCTCGAACAGTCGGGCTACATGACCCGCGCCGCATTCCTGATGGACCGGCTGATGGCGCGGGTCGGGTTGAACGGCCGCGCCTTCATCCCGCTGATCTCGAGCTTCGCCTGCGCGATCCCCGGCATCATGGCAGCCCGGACCATCGCCGAGCCGCGCGACCGGCTGACGACGATCCTGATCGCGCCGCTGATGACGTGTTCGGCGCGGCTGCCGGTCTATGCCGTGATTATCGCCGCGTTCATTCCCGATCGCCCGGTCCTCGGCATCCTCGGGCTGCAGGGCGTGGTGATGTTCGGCCTGTACGGCTTCGGCGTCGCCGGCGCGCTTGCGGCGGCATGGGTGCTCCGCCGGACGGTGACGAAGGGGCCGACCCCGACCTTCCTGATGGAGATGCCCAAATACCAATGGCCCGCGCCGCGCGACATCGGCATCGGCCTGTACCAGAAGGCGTGGGCGTTCCTCGCTCGCGCTGGCGGCATCATCCTCGTCTCGACGGTCGCCTTGTGGGCGCTGGCGACATGGCCGAAGCCGCCTGCCAATGCGGCGCTGCCGGCGATCGACTATTCGGTCGCGGGGCACATCGGCGCGGCATTGGAGCCGGTCTTCCGCCCGATCGGCTTCAACAAGGAGATCGCGCTCGCGCTCGTCCCCGGCATGGCGGCGCGTGAGGTCGCGATCAGCGCGTTGGGGACGGTCTATTCGCTCGACGCCGACGCTGAACATCCGCAGGGCCTCGTCGAGCGCCTTCGCGGCGCGTGGACCCTTCCGACCGCGCTCGCCTTCCTCGCGTGGTACGTCTTCGCCCCGCAGTGCCTGTCGACGCTCGCGGTGACGCGGCGCGAAACCGGCGGGTGGAAGTGGCCCGGGTTCATGTTCGCCTACACCTTCGCAATGGCTTACGTCGGGGCCGGAGCAACTTACTGGCTGGCGCGGGCGCTGCTTTAATCCGCCAGCCCGATCACGACGATCATCGCCGCGAATAGCCCAAGCGTCACGATCGAGGCGATCGACAGCACGAAAGTCCGCCACAGCGCGCCGAACCAGCCGAGGCGATAGGCGCCCTTCAACTGCACGAACATGTGGACCGGCGCGGCGAACAGAGCGATGCCGCCAAAGTGGCCGAACGTGAAGTCGGCGTTGCCACCCTTGTGACTGACCGACGTCGGATCGAACTTCGCCAGCAACGCGATGACGACGAACAGCAGCGACATGAACGACAGTGAATACAACGCGAATACGACGTGGTCGTAGGTGTGGACATCGCGGCGGAAGACGAACAGCAGCCATAGGGTCGGCAGCGACAGCGGGATCAGCAGGAAGCTCAATTTGTACGCCTTCTGCTCGATCCGGTAGAGCGCGAAGTCGGGGTTGAGCAGCGCCTCGCGGATCCGCGAATCGATCGTCGCGCTGCCGAAGTTTATCTTGAGCTGACCCGAACGGACGCCGTCGGCGAGCTGATCCTGCCAGCGCCCCTTTGCCTTGTCGGCGGGAACCGGTGCCGCCTGCGCGGCGGCGAGAGCCCCCTGCGCGGTCGCGAGCTCCGCCTCTTTCGCGGCGATCTTTGCAGCGACGGCGCCCCCCACCAGCGCCGTGCCACGGACCGACTTGGCCCCGTCGATCTCGTCCTGCGCGTCGCTGAGCTCGGCCTTGGCGTCCGCCACCTTGGTGCGGGCATCGGCCACCGGCTCGCCCCCCGCCGCGTTGAGCGCGCCGTTGATGTCGGGACCGCCGAGCATCCCGAAGACGAAGAACATCAGGAAGATTGAGAACAGGAAAAGCGCCAGCGGCGCGATATACCCTGCGCGTTTGCCGTAGACATAGTCGCGCGTCAGCCGCCCCGGAGTGAACACCAGCCGCGGCAGCGTCGCCCACGCCTTGCTGTCGAAATGCCAGATGCCGTGGAGGAACTCCTCGAAGATATGCCCGATGCTGCGGTGGACATGCGCCGATTGCCCGCACGCTGCGCAAAAATTGCCGGTCAGCGTAGTGCCGCAATTCGCGCAGGCGCCGTGGGCGAGGTCGTGTTCGTCGCGGTGGAGCGGCGGCACTTCGCCCTCGATCGGCCGCGCGGCGGCCCCGCGCCGCGCCGGGTGCGACCCGGGGCCGTCGAGCGTCGACGCCGCGAGCCCCGCGGTCGTCATCGCGCCCATCGCCTCGATCTCGCCCGCCATCGATCCCTCCGCCCGCGCCCGCCCCAGCGTCCACCGTCATGCTGGCGTAAGACAGTCGCGTTTTCAAGCGCGGCGAGGTAGAAATACGACTCGACGAGTCGCGCTGGGCGCACTAGTCGTTCACTATACGTTCTATTGGATCGCAAGGAGAAGTCATGGCGGGCGTCAACAAGGTCATCCTCGTCGGCAATCTGGGCAAGGACCCGGAAACCAAGGAATTCGGTAACGGCGGGCGCGTCGTCAAGTTCAGCCTCGCGACGTCGGAAACGTGGCGCGACAAGGGGTCGGGCGAGCGCAAGGAAAAGACCGAATGGCATAATGTCGTCATCTTCAACGAAGGCATCGGCAAGGTCGCCAGCCAGTATTTGAAGAAAGGCAGCAAGGTCTATCTCGAAGGCTCGCTGCAGACGCGCAAGTGGCAGGACCAGTCGGGCGCCGACAAATACACCACCGAGGTCGTGCTGCAGAACTTCAACAGCAACCTGACGCTGCTCGACGGGCGCGATGGCGGCGGTGAAGGCGGCGGCGGTGGCGGCTATGGTGCCCGCGACAGCGGCGGCTCGCGCGATTCGGGCGGCGGCTACGGCGGCGGACGCGAGTCGGGCGGCGGCGCTGCTCCGGCGGCGAAGAAGCCCGCGTATCCGGGCGGCGGCAGCTTCAGCGACGACCTCGACGACGACGTCCCGTTCTGATCGGTGCCGTGACCTCGGCTCCGACGACGGTGTTCATCGCCCTCCTCCGCGCGGTCAACGTGGGGGGCACCGGCAAGCTGGCGATGAGCGATCTCAAGGCGATGTGCGACGGGCTCGGCTTCGTCGGGGCGCGGACGTACATCGCCAGCGGCAACGTCGTCTTCCGCTCGGCGGCGGGCGAGGCCGCGGTCAAGGCGGCGCTCGAAGCGAAACTGGCGGCGTCCGCCGGCAAGCCGGTCGGGGTCGTGATCCGGACCGGTGTCGAGCTGGCGGCGGTCCTCGCCGCCAACCCGTTTGCCGATCTCGCCGCCAATAAGACGGTCGCGATCTTCCTCGATGCACCGCCGCCCCACGACGCGATCGAACACGCTACCGGACGCGCGGGCGAGCAGGTCGTCGCGGGCCGCCGCGAACTCTATGTCCATTATGACAACGGGATGCGCGACACGAAGCTGGTCATCCCGGCGGCGCGGGCCGGGACCGCGCGGAACATGAACACGGTCGCGAAGCTCGTGGCGATAGCTGGCGATGCCTGACGTTCGGCCGCACCGATCGCGTCAAAGGTCACACGAAGTTCAGGCTTTTGGGCGTCGATTTCGCAAGGACTTTTTGCGCTTCGATTTTTATGCGGCACTGACAGAACTTGATCCGCACCGCTCTACTCTCCCGTCATCCCGGCGAAAGCCGGGACCCATGGGCGAGCGCAACGCGAAGTTCGCTGCCCGCACGACAGTGGGTCCCGGCTTTCGCCGGATGACGATCTGGTGATGGTGAGGCTCACGCGATCTCGCACGATCCGAAGCGGCCGTGCGAACCTATCACGCGAAAATTTGCGCGAAACACACGTGGCTGACGATGAGAAAGAGCGCGCGGTGCCGCCCGGTGGCGACTCGATGCGCCGACGCTAGGCGCGGGACGCGGGTGTAGGACAGCGCTTTTTCGTACCCCCCCGCCCGTCAATAAATCCCCTGGATCTCCAGCGGCAGCCGCGGCGCGGGCGGGTGGAGCAGGAGGCTGCGGTCGGGGTCGCCAGCCTCCTGCGCGCGGAGGCGGTCGTATTTGACCTTCGCCGCTGCCACCACCGACGCGCGGTCGCGCAGGATCGTCGGGCGGAGGAAGACGAACAAGGTCCGCTTGGTCTGGGTCTGCTGACGCGACTTGAACAAATTGCCGAGCACCGGAATGTCACCCAACACCGGCACCTGGCTGCGGGTGTTGGTCCGGTCGTCGGTGATCAGCCCGCCGAGGACGATCGTGTCGCCGTTGTCGGCGAGCACCGTCGTCTGGATGCTGCGCCGGTTGGTGATCAGGTCGGCGGCGCCGGTGACGCTGCCGACGAGCGACGACACCTCCTGGCTGACCTCGAGCCGGATGCTGTCGCCCTCGTGGATGCGCGGGACGATGCGCAGCGTGATGCCGACGTCCTGCCGCTCGATCGTCGTGAACGGCGTCAGCGTGTTGCCGGTGGTGCTGAAGCTGCCGGTGCGGAACGGGACGTTCTGTCCGACGACGATCTCGGCGGGCTCGTTGTCGAGCGTCGTGATCGACGGCGTCGACAGCAGGTTCGACTTGGTCGACGTGCCGAGCGCCTGGACGAGAATATTGAAATTGCCCTTACTGCCGCCCGCGAGCGACAGCCCGTCGCCGACCAGCCCGAGCCCGCCCGGGACCAGCGCGGCGATGACCGAGCTCAGCGAGACCCCGGTGTTCGAGAACGACGTGCCGCCGCTGACGCCGTTGATCACCGCCGCCCCGCCCGCCGCGAACTGGACCCCGAGCGCCTCGGCGGCATCACCGGTGACCTCGGCGATCGCCGCCTCGATCAGGACCTGCGGGCGGCGGACGTCGAGTTCCTCGATCAACTGGCCGATGGCGGCGATCGCCGCCGGTGTCCCGCGAACGACGATCGCGTTCAACTCGGGCGCGGGCTGGATCGACACGTCGTCGGTCTGGATGCCCGCCGAGGCCGTGCTGCCCGATGCGCTGCCGCCCGACCCGCTCAATCCGCCTGCCAGCGCCGCGATCGGCGACCCCGTCGTCGCGCCGCCGCCGTTCAAACCCCCCTGCCCGCCGAGCGCGCCGAAATTGCCCTGGCCGCTGTTGGCAGTCGATGACGAGGACGTGCTGAAGGTCGATCCCGCGCCGATGCTCGACCGCGACCGCGACAGGCTCCGCGCGACCGGATTGGTTGCCGCGCTCTGGCTCCCGCCGGTCAGCCCGCGCAGGACGTCGGTGACGCTCTCGGCGTCGGCGAAATTGAGGCGGAAAACCCGCGTCGTCGGGGCGCTCCCGCCCTGCTTATCGAGCAGCGCCGCCATCCGCCGCGCCTCCGACAGGCTCCGCGCGTCGCCGCGGATGAGGATGACGTTGCTGCGTTCGTCGACCGCGATCTTCGGCGACCCCGGGGCGGTGCCGTCGCCGAGCATCCGCGCGAGCGCTGCGCCGACGTCCTTGGCGCTCGCATATTTGAGCGGCAGGCTCTCGAACGACGCGCCGCCGCCGGCGTCGAGGTCCTGCGCCAGCCGCTCGATCCGGCGGACGTTCTCGGCATAGTCGGTGACGACGATCGCGTTCGGGATGGCGAGCGGCTCGATGCTGCCGAACGACGCCACGAGCGGCCGGAACACCCGCACTGCGGCGTCGGCAGGCAGGTTCCTGAGCGGCACGACGCGGGTGACGACGTCCTGCGAGCGGACGACGTTGCGCCCCGATGCCGCGGTCGCGCCGCCCTGGATCGCCGACGCCTGCGGCACGATCCGCCACGCCGCCCCCGACTTGACCGCAGCAAAGCCGTAGACGCGCAGGACCGAGCGGAACAGGTCCCAGACGCCGTCGGCCGACAGCGGTTCGGCCGAGACGACGTTGACGACGCCCTTGACGCTCGGGTCGAGGATCAGCGTCCGCCCGGTGATCCGCGACACCTGTTCGGCGACCTGCGCGATCTCGACGTCGCGCATGTTGACGATCACGTCGTTCGCCCGGACCCGGGCGGGGACCTGTGGCGCGGCCTGCCCCGCCGCGACGCCCGGCAGCGCGACCAGCGCCCCGATCGCCGCCGACAGCGCGGCTCGATGCTTGTTCCGACCCACAGACTTGCCCCCTAGTGCAACGGAAACGACATGGCGATGTGCTTGCCGTCGCGAACGACGTCGACGCGGACGCGCCCCGAAACCACCGCGTCGTCGAACAAGGCGCGGTCGCGCTCGGGGTCGCCGACCGCCTGGCCGTTGACCTTCTCGACGATGTCGCCCGGCTGGAGCCCGGCGCGGCGCATGTCGTCCGACGGGGTCGCGCCGACGCGGTAGCCATCGGGAGTCGCGGTCGCGCCTAGGCTGCCGAGCAGCGACTGCGGGTCGGCGGCGCGGGCGCGATACGCTTCGACCGGCGCGGCATTGCCGATCCGCGGCTGCGGCCCGATCGGCACGGCGACCGGAGCCGGTTGCGCCGAAGTGCCCGGCGCGCCGGGCTTCGCCGGGAACGCCAGCGTCTGGAGCTGGCCGTTGACGCGGAGGACAACGAGGTCGAACTCGACCGCGTCGAGGATCGCGCCGCCCGGCAGCGTCTCGCCAACCGCATACGCCTTGGCCGGACCGTTGGCGGCGGCGATCAGCGCGCTCGACGCCGATTGCGGGCGCGCGAGCATGATGCCGCGGAGCTGCAGGCCGAGCGCGCTCGGGTCGCCAGTCGCTCCGGCGACGCCGACGGCCTGCCCGAACGGGGCAAAGCGCGTGATCGGCGACAGGTCGAGCGCGGCCGATGCGGGCGCGGCGGCGCTGACCGAGGCGACGTGCGCGCGCCCGTCGTCGGCCCCGCTCAGCCGCCACGTCAGCCCGGCCAATGCGACCGCGACCGAGGCGACGACCCCCGCCGCGATCAGCGCGACGCTGCGATCGACGGTCCGCGGGGTCATCGCGCGGCGCCGCGGACATCGCGGAAACCGCGCATGGTCGCGAGCGGCTGCGTCGCGCCCTGCGGGGTGACCGCGACGGTGAGCGCGGCGAGATCGGGGTCGTCGCTCGGCTTGACGGTCGCCGTTACCTGCCACGTGCGGCCGAGCATCGTCACCACAGTGGGTTGCGCGAGGGCACCCGGCAGCGTCGCCTCGACCAGCGTATTCTCGGCGACCCAGCCGGCGATCGTCCGCGCCTCGACGCCGCGGATCAGGTCGATATGCGCGCTCGTCGCCCGGATCAGCCCGGCCGACGCGACCGCGAGCACAGCCATCGCGACGAGCGCCTCGATCAGCGTGAACCCGGAGTCGTGCCCGGTCATTGTGCGGCCGCTGCTCGCGCGGCGGTGGCGCGCAGCCCGTCGAAACGGACGTTCCACGCCTCGCTGCCGCGAACCAGCGTGAGATCGACCGCCGAATTATCGTCGAGCGTCACCGGCGCGGCGGGCGCTCCCTCGAGCCGCATGCCGTCGGGCAGGACGTGGCGGTTCGCCCCGACCTGATACGCCGCGGCGTCGGCGCGCAACGAAACCGGCGCGTTGCCGGTCATCGCCGCGTCGGCCCCCGCCTGGATCGTCCCCGCCAGCCGCCGCGCCTCGACCTCGGCCCCCGGGCCATGGCTGCCGAGCGACAAGACCGTCGCCTGCGATGCGACCCCGATTATCGCCAGCACGACGAGCATCTCGATGAGCGTCAGCCCGGCATCCGCCGCCAATGTCAGGCCGACGCGGTGGCTCAACGGCCCGTGTCCTGGATGTCGGCGTCGACGCCCTCCCCGCCCGGCTTGCCGTCGCGGCCGAGCGACAACAGGTCGAACCCGCCGCCGGTCGCGCCGGGGCTGCGGTAGATGTACGGGTGGCCCCACGGGTCCGACGGAGTCTGCTGGAGATAGCCGTCGGCGGCGTAGTTCGTCGCGGCGGGCCCGGTCGCGGGCTTGGTCACCAGCGCCGCCAGCCCCTGCTCGGTCGTCGGGTAGCTGCCGTTGTCGAGGCGGTACATCTTCAGCGCCGCGCCGATCGACTTGAGGTCGGCCTGCGCCACCGTCACCCGCGCCTGATCGGGGCGCCCGATGACGCTCGGCACGATCAGCGCGGCGACCAATGCGATGATCGCGAGCACGACGATCATCTCGATCAGCGTCAGCCCCGCGTCCCCCTCAAGCGCACCCAAGCCCGCATCCGCCGCGGGCGCAGCGACGCTCTCCGCAGGCAGCATTAGCTCGGATTTGGCCGCTTCCACGCCGTCCTGAACCTTCGAGTAAATTGTGTGCACTGCCATACCGTCTTATAGAGGGGACGAAGCCGAACGCTATCGGCCCGCCAATAGTAAACGACCGAAGTGGGCCGGAATGAACAGCGACGCCGCCGATTCCACCGCTCCGACCGGAGGCGTATATACGCTCGCGAGCGGCGTCGCGGTTGCGCTCGAGCGTTGGGATGTCGGACCGGCGACGGTGCTGGTGCCGACCGAGGATGTCCTGCTGCTCGCGGTCGACCTGCCGATCGCCGGGCGCGCGCAGCGGCTCGCGGCGCTGCCGTTCGCGATCGAGGACCGCATCGCCGACCCGCTCGACGCGGTCCATGCCGCGCTTGGGGCCGAAGTCGCGCCGCAGACCTTCGTCGCCGGGGTCGTCTGCCACGAAATCATGCTCGGCTGGGTCGCGACGCTCGACGCCGCCGGGCTCGGCCATGCCGCAATCGTTCCCGACGCGCTGCTCCTCCCGGTCCCCGCAGGAGGATCGTGGAGCGTCGAGTCCGCGGCGGGTCGCGTCATCGTCCGCACCGATTCGGGGGCCGGGTTCGCGGTTCCGGTCGAGCGCTTCCTCGTGGTCTGGGCGGCGGGCGGGTCGCTGCCGTGCGTGACCTATGGCGCGCCGCTGCCGTTCGACCTGCCGATGAGCAGCGTCGGCGATGCAGGAATCGCGTCACAGCGGCTGCTCGCCCCCGGGCTCGACCTGCGCCAGGGCCGCTACGCCGCGCCCGCGCGGCCGATCCCGGCGGCGCTGCGGCGGCTCGGGATCGTCCTCGCCGCCGGGCTGCTCGCGCATACCGCGATCGCCGCCGCCGACACGCTCAAGCTGCGCGGCATCGCGGCCAACCGGCGGACGACTGCCGAGGTGCTCGTCCGCCAGATGCTGCCCGGCACGCCGCTGACCGCCGATCTCGACCGGCTGCTGCCGAGCGGCAGCGCGGGGCGCGGGCGCTTCCTGCCGCTGCTGACCCGCGCCGCCGCCGCGCTGACCCCTGTCGGCGGGCTGACCCTGACCAAATTGAGCTACACCGACGGCGACGGCGCGTTGACGCTCGGGGTCGAGGCGGCGGATATCGGCGGGCTCCAGCGGGCGCAGTCGGCTTTGGTTTCGGCGGGGCTGAGCCCGGTCAGCGGCGCGGCGACGGCGGCCCCGGGGCGCGCCGACGGCGACATCGTCGTTCGCGGGGCGGCGCTGTGAAGATGGAACTCCGCCCGATCCGGCTCCCCGGATTCGACTCCCGCCGCCTCAGCTGGCGCGCGCTGCCACTGCCCGCGATCGCGCCGTTGCGGTCAGGCATGGCGCGCTGGCTCGACGCCCGCTCGCCGCGCGAGCGCGCGCTGTTCACCGCGCTGGCGCTGGTCGCCGTTGCCGCGTTGTATGCGACCCTCGTCTGGCGGCCGATCGCGGCGGCGCACGCGGCGGCGCTCGACGATATCGCTCGCTACGACCGGATTGCGGCGCGCCTCCGCGTTGCCGGGCCCGACGTCGCGCGGATGGCGGCGGCGCGGTCGGGCACGCCGTCGACGACGATCACCGAGAGCGCGGCGAAGGCGGGGCTAACGATCCAGCGGATCGAGCCGCAGGGGGCGAACATCGGCGTGACGCTCGACGCGGCGGGGTTCGACGCGCTCGTCGGCTGGCTCGCCGCGCTCGAACGCGACGCCGGGATGCACGTCGTCGACCTCAAGCTCGAGCGCCGCCCCGACCCCGGCATCGTCTCCGCGCAAGTCACGCTGGCAACGACATGATCGACGCGCTCCCCGACGACATCGACCTGCCGCCGGTCGCCGCGGCGTCGCTGCCCTATGCCTTCGCCCGGCGGCACGGCGTCGTCGTCGCGGCGGCGAGCGGGGTCTGCAGCCACCGCCCCGGCGTCGCCATCGAGGCGCTGATGGAGGTCCAGCGGCGCTACGGCGACCTGACCTACGAGGCCGTCGACGAGGCCGGGTTTGAGGCGCGATTACGCGCATTATACCGCGACAATGCCAGCGACGCCGCTGACTTCGCCGCCGCCGACACCGACCTCGCCACGCTCGCCGACACCGCCGCCAGCCTCGACGACTTGCTCGACAGCCGCGACGATTCCCCGGTCATCCGCCTGATCAACGCCCTGCTCCTCGAAGCCGTCCGGCAGGGCGCGTCGGACATCCACTTCGAAACGCAGGAGAAACGCTGCGTCGTCCGCTTCCGCGTCGACGGCGTCCTGCGCGACATGGTCGAGCCCGCGCGCGCGCTCGCGCCGCTGCTTACCAGCCGGATCAAGGTCATGGCGCGGCTCGACATTGCCGAGAAGCGCGTGCCGCAGGACGGGCGCGTGACGTTGCGCGTCGGCGGCCACGAGATCGACGTCCGCGTCTCGACCCTGCCTGCGCAGCACGGCGAGCGCGTCGTCCTCCGCCTGCTCGACCGCGATGCGACCGACCTCGACCTCACCCGCCTCGGCATGAGCGTGCGCGACCTGAGCGTCTTCGAGCGGCTGCTCGCCCGCCCGAACGGCATGGTCCTCGTCACCGGGCCGACCGGATCGGGCAAGACGACGACGCTGTACGCCGCGCTCAACCGGTTGAACGACCGCAAGCGCAACATCATGACGGTCGAGGACCCGATCGAATACGAGCTCGAGGGGATCGGCCAGATGCAGGTCAACCCGCGGATCGACCTCGACTTCGCGCGCGGGCTGCGGGCGATCCTGCGGCAGGACCCCGACGTCATCATGGTCGGCGAAATCCGCGATCACGAGACCGCCGAGATGGCGGTGCGGTCGAGCATGACCGGGCATTTCGTCCTGTCGACGCTCCACACCAACACCGCTGTCGGCAGCATCACGCGGCTGGTCGACATGGGGGTCGAGCGCTACCTGCTCGCGCCGATGGTCGCCGGGCTGATCGCGCAACGGCTGGTCCGGACGCTGTGTCCGGCGTGCCGCGCGCCCGGCGAGGCGACCGCGATCGAGAGCGCGATGCTGAGTGGCGCGGTCGCCGTCGGCGCGCCGATCTACCGCCCGGTCGGCTGCGCCGCGTGCAACAACGAGGGCTATCGCGGGCGCGGCGCGATCTACGAGATTATCGAGGTCGACGCGGCGATGCAGGGGTTGATCCACGACGGCGTCTCGGAGGCCGACCTCGTCGCCGCCGCGCGGCGCAGCGGGCCGGCGCTGATCGACGACGGCGCCGCCAAGATCGCTGCGGGCATGACCTCGGTCGAGGAAGTCGCCCGCGTCGTGCGCGACGACAGCTGATGGCGGCGTTCGTCTATCGCGCGGTCGACGCTCTCGGCCAGACCCAGCGCGGCGTTATCGAGGCGAGCAGTGCCACCGGCGCGCGGCGCCTCCTCCGCGACCGCAGTCTGCTGCCAGTGTCGGTCGAGGCGACGCGCGCGGCGACGGCCACCCCGCGCCCGGCGCTGTTCGGCAAGCAGATCGGGGCCAAGGCACTGTCGACGCTGACCCGCCAGCTGGCGACGCTCGTCGGCACCGACATTCGCGTCGAGGAGGCGCTGCGCCTCGTGGCGGCGCAGGCGGCGGCGACCCCCGTCGCCGAACTGCTGCTCAACGTCCGCGGTCGCATCCTCGACGGCGGCAGCTTCGCCGCCGCATTGGCCGAGCATCCGGCGGTCTTCCCCGAGTTCTTCCGCGCCTCGGTCGCGGCGGGCGAGCAGTCGGGCAAGCTGCCGCAGGTCCTCGCCCACCTCGCCGACTTCGTCGACAGCCGCTACCGCGCGGCGAACAAGCTCCAACTCGCGTTGCTTTATCCGGCGCTGCTCGGACTTGTCTCGTTCGGCATGATGACGCTGCTGCTGATCTACGTCGTCCCCGACATCACCCGAGTATTCATTTCACGCGGCGCCGAGCTGCCGTTCCTGACGCGGGCGCTGATCGCGATCAGCTGGGCGGTGTCGCACTTCGGCCTCGTCGCGCTCGTGGCGATAATCGCCGTCGTCGTCGGCACGCGGCGCTGGCTTGGCGTTCCGGCCAACCGGCTGCGCTTCGACCAGTTCATCGCCACGACCCGGCCGTTCTCGGGCTTCAGCCGCCAGCTCAATGCCGCGCGCTTCGCCGGCAGCCTCGCGACGCTGGTGCAGAGCGACGTCCCGCTGGTCGACGCGATCGCCACCGCCGCCGCGGTCACGCCCAACATGTTCGTCCGCAAGCAGGCGCTCGAAGTGGCGACGCGGGTGCGCGAGGGGACCAGCCTGCACCGCGCAATGGACGAGGCGCGGGTGTTCCCGCCGATGCTCGTCGCGATCGTCGCGAGCGGCGAGAGCAGCGGCAAGCTCGGCCCCGTCCTCGCCCGCGCCGGGGTCGACCTCGACCGCGATCTCGATGCCTTGGTGGCGACGCTGATGGGGCTGATCGAGCCGGCGGTGCTGCTGACGATGGGCGGGGTCGTCCTGCTGATGGTGCTGTCGATCCTGCTGCCGATCATCAACCTCAACAACCTGGCCGGGCAATGACCGGGTCAGAGCTCGATTTCGAGGTCGCTCGCGCCGATCGAGCCGGGGATCAGCGCCGCCCCGGCAGCGGTCGTGTGGAGCCGCAGGACACCCTTCTCGAGCGTCAGATCGGCGAGCGGCTGCGCTCGGTTGGCCCACGGCGTGATCGTCGCGGTCGTCCGGTCGCCGCTCGCAACGAAGTCGGCGACGACCCTCGGAACGACACGCGCGACGCCGCCGAAACGCGCGCTGCAGGGTCCGGACTCGCTGGTGATGCTCCCGGCAGCCGCCTGATGCTTCGGCGCGAGCGCGATGCGGTCGAGCGCGACATGGACCCCGAAGTCGCAGGCGAACGGCAGCGACGGCGCGGCGAGGGCGACCAGCGGCCAGCCCGCGCGACCGTGAACGGCGGCGAGCTCGACCCCGGCGAAGGGGCCCCAACGCGCCGCGCCTTCGAGCGCGCTGCCGGGTCCGTCGATCGTCCAGCGCCCGGCAATCCCGGCGCTCCCGAGCGAGTCGAGCAGCGACGCGCGCCACGCCGCGACATGCCCCGCGCCGAGCGCCGCCTCCCCGCGCCACACCGTCCCGGCGGCATCGACGCCGCGCGGCACGACCAGCCGTGCCGGCAGCGTCGCGACCAGCGCGGCGGCATAGACGACGACGCCCAACGCGGCGAGCAGCCACCACGACAGGGGATCCGCCGATGATCGAGCGCCGGGATCTGCTGCGAACGGCGTGGCTGGCGACGCTGGCATCGGCGTGTTCCCCGGTCTGGGCGGCGGCAAAGGGCGACGACCGCCCGCTCGCCGCGCTGCTGCTGCCGCTGACCGGCCCGAGCGCCGATCTCGCGCGGAGCATGCAGCATGCGGCGGCCCTCGCGCAACCGCCGGGAGCGACGAAGAATACGCTCGTCGTGTTCGATACCGGCAGCACGCCCGACGGCGCGGCGGCGGCGGCGGGGCTTGCGGTCAAGCGCGGCGTGCCGCTGATCGTCGGGCCGTTGTTCGCCGCGCAGGTCACGCCTGTGGTCAAGGCAGCGGCGGGCATCCCGGTCGTCGCGCTGTCGAACGATGCGGGCGGGAGCGGCGCCTTCCCGCTCGGTGTCACCCCGGCGCAGACGGTCGGCGCGATCCTCGGCTATGCGCGATCGCGCGGGGTCCGCCGCGTCGGGCTGAGCCCCGGCACGACACGCTGGGACAGTCTCGCGGGCGCGGTGGCGCGGCGGCAGGCGGCCGAACTCGGGCTGACCCTGACCGATTACACCCCCGGAGCGACCCCCGACGCCGTCCTCGTCACCGGCGACGCCGACGCGCTGGCGGGAGTCGCGCGGGGGGTGCAGGGCAGCGGCGTCCAGTTGCTTGGCACCTACCAGGGCATGGCGCTGTCGGGCGCGGGGCTCGCGGCGATCGACGGCGCATGGCTCGCCGCCCCCGATCCCGACGGCTTCGCCGACTTCGCTCGACGCTTCGAGACCGCCTTCGGCAACCCGCCGGGGCAGATCGCCGGGCTCGCCTATGACGCGGTCGGCATCGCCCGGACACTGCGGACGAGCGGCCACCTCGACCGCGACGGGCTGACCGGCTCGGCGGGGTTCGCCGGGGTCACTGGCGCGGTCCGCTTTGCCGCCGACGGCACCGCGACCCGCGAACTGGCGATCCTCGTCGCCGAAGGCGGGGCCTTCCGCACGGTCGCCCACAGCCAGTCGGCGTGAACCGCCGGGCGCAGTTCGAGACCGGGGAGCGCGACGCCGGCTTCACCCTGATCGAGGTCATCGTCGCGCTGGCGCTGTTCGCGATCATTGCGCTCGCCGGGGTCGCGCTGGTCGACACCGTCCTCGGCGCGCAGGCGCGGACGGCGGGGCGGCTCGACCGGCTCGGCGACCTCCAGCGGGCGATGGTCGTCGTCGCTCGCGACTTCACCGGGATCGCCGATGCGCCGCTGGTCGGGAGCGCGACCGGCGTCGGCTTCGACCGCCACGTCGACGGCGGCGCGATCGGGATCAGCTACCGGCTCGCGGACGGCGTCTTCGAACGGATCGACGGCGGGCGGACACAGGTCGTGCTCGACCATGTCGCCGCTGTCCGCTGGCACTATTACGCGCTGCCCGGCGGTTGGCAGGAGCGCTGGCCGGCGAGCGACGCGCAAGCACGGGGCTGGCCGCTCGCGGTCGCGGTCGAGATCGACCTTGCCGGCCCCGGCCTGAGCGGCACCCTCCGCCGGGTGATCGACCTGCCGGTCCGCCCGCTCCCGCCCGGCGCGGTGGTAGCCCAGCCGTGACCCTGCGCCCATGATCCTGATCAACGTCCTCGCGATTGTCGCGGTCGCGGTCGCGGCGGTGATGCTGATGCTCGGCACCGAGGACCCCGCGCTCGACCGCGCGATCCGGCTGCGCGAGGTGGCGCAGGCGCTGGCGGTGGCGCGCGGCGGCGAGCTGTCGGCGATCGCCGCGCTCCGCCGCGACATGGTCGCCGCGCCCGACACCGACAACCGCAACGAGGCCTGGGCGAAGGTCGCGCAGGCCCCGACCGCGATCGAAGGCGGCACCTTCGCGCTGGCGATCGCCGACGCGCAGGGCCGCTTCAACGTCAACGCGGCGGGCGGCGGCGGTGAGCCGGTGCTCGCGGCGATCACCACCGCGCTGCGCCTCGACCCCGACATCGCCAGCCGCATCGCCAAATCGATCGCCGAGCGCGGACGCGTTGCCGACATCGGCGAGCTGACCCGCGCCGAGATCGACCCGGCGACGATCGCCAAGCTTCGGCCGTATGTCACCGCGCTGCCCGCCCGCGCCGACGTCAACGTCAACGCCGCCTCGCCCGAGCTGCTCGGCATCCTCGTCGGCGACCGCGTCGGCGGACGTATCCTTGCCGACCGCCGCGACCGCGCCGGGCTGCTCACCCCGACCGACTTCACCGCGACCGGATTGAAGCTGCCTGCCGGGGCTGGGTTCACCTCCGACCATTTCATCGTGACGACGATCGTGACGATCGGGGGGACGACACAGACGATGACCAGCCTGCTCGAACGGCGTCCGGGACGGGTGCCGGTCGTGGTGGCGATCAAGCGGTGGCGAGGGGTTGGCGGCTAAGGTAACAGAGGCGACACTAAACGCATCTTGTTTCTTGCTCTAGCTTGCGCCTTAGAGAAATATTGTTACCCGGCCGTGGGCTGAGCCTCACCCGCGATCCAGCCTTGGCCACCCACTCTTCGACGGTCCTTGTCTGCGGCTACACCAGTCGCCGGGGTGTAGGACAGCGCTTGCTCAACCCGGTCCCGCGACCGCGACGATCCACGTCGCCACCGCAAGGAATACGCCGAACGGCAGCCGCGTCGTCGCGGTGATCCCGCGCCGCCACAGCAAGAGCGCGACGACGAGCCCCGACAGCGCCGCCGCGAGCAGGACGATCGGCAACGCCGCCCAGCCGAGCCACGCCCCGCTCGCCGCGAACAGCTTCGCATCGCCGCCGCCGAGTCCGGCGCGTCCGCGGAGCGCCCGGTACGCGGCGGCGACCCCGGCGAGGCTGAGGTAGCCCGCCGCCGCGCCGATGACATGACCGGGCAAGTCGTCGGGGGCGAGCCACGCCGTCACCGCCAATCCGGCGGCAACGAGCGGCAGCGTCACGCTCGACGGCAGCCAGAAATGTTCGGCATCGAGCAGCGCGAGGAGCAGCAACGCCCAGCCGAGCACCGCCACCGCGACCGCCAGCCGCGGGTCGGCGACCCCGAGCGCCGCGATCGCACCGATCGCCGCCGCCGCCGCCTCGACCGCCGGATCGCGCCAGCCGATCGCCGCGCCGCACCGGCGGCACCGCCCGCGCTGGACCGCGAAGCTCAGCAGCGGCACGAGCTCGATCGGCCCGAGCACCGCCCCGCACCCCGCGCATGCCGACCGCGCGAACGCGATCGGCCGTCCCGCCGGCAGCCGCACCGAGACCAATCCGACGAAGCTGCCGACGACCGCACCTACCACCGCGAGGAGCACCGCGAAGACAGCTGGGGCCAAGACGAAGGCCGCCGGGGCATGCGCGGCGAAGGCGGGGAGCGGAAGCGGGGTCACCCGCCCTCCGTCGCACGCTTCGCCGCGCGTGTAACCATCGCCGCGACGCGCGCGAACACGTGGATATGCCCGCACAATCAGCCCTGGGCGTGGGTGGCGCGTATCCGTACCGCCTGGCGCAATCTATGGTCGGCGGCGACCGGCGGGAGTCGCGTGTGGACAATGAGCAATGGGGGTCGCTGATGCTGGCGGCGCAGGCCGGCAACGGCGGCGCGTACCGGCGGCTGCTCGCCGAGGTCCGGCCGTGGCTGCTCCGCTATTATTCGCGCCGCCTGCCGCCGGGATCGGTCGAGGACGCAGTCCAGGACACGATGATCGCGCTCCACACCAAGCGTCACACCTATGACCCCGACCGCGCGTTCGGCCCGTGGCTCGCGGCGATCGCGCGGTATAAATGGATCGACCGGCTGCGCGCGATGAAACGGACCGCCGCCGACGAGCTGCCCGACGACCTCGCGGTCGGCGACCACGAGTCGGCGATCACCAGCGCGACGGTCCTCCACGCCCTGCTCGCCGAGTTGAAACCGGCGCAGGCCGAAGCGATCCGGCTGGTCAAGCTCGCCGGTCTCAGCGTCGACGACGCCGCGACGCGGACCGGCCAGTCGCCGAGCCTGATCAAGGTCAATATCCACCGAGGCCTTGCGCGCCTTGCCAAGCGGCTGGCAGTCGAGCCGGTCGAAGGACTTCAAGATGGCGAGTGAATTGCACGACCTGCTGATCGACCGGCTCGCCGCCGACCTCCAGCCGGTGCAGCGGCGGCTGGCGTGGCGCGACGCGGCGATCCTCCTCGCGCTGATCGTCGTCGAAGTCGCGGTCTACGTTTGGATCCGCGGGATGCGACCCGACATGCCGATGGCGATGGGGCGGATGGCGTTCTGGTGGAAAGCGGCGAGCCTGTGCATCCTTGCCGCGATCGGCGGCGCAACCGCGCTCGCCGCCTTTGACCCGACGCGGTCGCCGCGCCGCGGCCTGCGCGGCTTCGCGGTCGCGGCGGCGGTGGCGATCGCGATCGGCTGGGGCATCGACGCGGCGAGCCACGGCAGCGCCGAACTCATCGCGCGGCTCGACTGGCACGAGGGCCTCCGCTGCGTCTTCGCGGTCGTCGTCCTCAGCCTGCCCGCTTTGCTCGCGCTCGGCATCCTGATGCGGCGGGGCGCGCCGACCGACCCCGGCGGCACCGCGTCGGCGGTCGGGCTGACCGCGGCGGCATGGGGCGGCGCGGTGTTCGTCGTCGCCTGCCCGCACGACGATCCGCTGTACGTGGCGCTGTGGTTTGCGGTGGCGATCGCGATTGTCGCTTGGGTCGCGCGGCTGGTCCTGCCGCGGCTGACGCGCTGGTAGGGTTGGCGGGGTAGGAACGCGGCGCGCCAGTACGCGGCGAGCCTTCCCTGATCATCATTGCTTCCGCGAGAACTCGTTCCCCGCTCAGTGGCGCGGGGGCGCGGCAAGAACCTGCTCGACCAGCCGCTCGTGGAGCCCGACATGCGCCGGTTCGGCGGGCGCCAGCCGGGCGACCAGCCCCGCAGTCGCCGCCCGATACGCCGCAAGATTGGCGTCGTGCGAATGGAACGCCGCGAGCAGGACCTCGCCGCCGACATCGGCAGCGAAATCGGGGTAATAATAGCCGTAATCGCGGAGGAATTCGGAGTTGTGGACCAGCGGATAGCCGCCGTGCAGCACCTCGTAATACAGATAGTTGAGGCCATTCTGCCAGTGATGCGTCACCACTGCGTCGCAGTAATTGGCGAGGAAGTCGGCCGAGACGAAGCGCGGCTCGAAGCTCATCACCCCCGCCTTGGTCGCGCGCAAGGCACTGGCGAAGCTGAGGAAATGCGGCTGCTCGCGGTGCTTGGCGGTGTTCGAGACATAGACTTCGCGGACCGCGTCGGGCTCGCTGCGCCACGCCGCCTCGCAAACCAGCATCGCCATGTGGCTGGTCTTCATAACCGTGATGTTCGGCTCCATGATACCGATCCGCCACCCCGCCGCCGCCGGGCGGTAGCCGAAGCGGTCGCCAAGTTTCCCTGCGCGATTGTCGATGAAGGTGGGCGCCCAGACCTGCGGCACCGGCTCGACCGGCACCCGGTACAGCGTCCGGCACCAGCCCGCATAGGTGTGGAGATGCTGTGGCGTCATCCACAGCACGTCGTAGCAATCGATGTCGAAATAACGCTCGGCGTCGCCGCGGACGGGACTCGCGGTGATCGCCTCCAATGAGATCACCGCGCCGTTCCCGCCTTTGTAGCCGACGACGCGGATGCCGCGCGCGCGCAACGCCTTGAGTTCGTCGGCCTCGATGCTCGCGCCGATGATGACGATGGCGTCGAGGTCGTCGGCGACGGTGGCGGTACGGACGACCGGCACGCCGTCCATGCCGAGGTCGGGCGGCCAGCCGACGAACTCGCCGTCGCCGTGGTTGAGCAGGTGGACCCGGCGGCACCCCGGCGCGGCGGCGAACAACTGGTAGAGGAACAGGACGTTCTGGCGCAGGCCGTTTTCATACAGGCCGAGCTCGCCGTCCTTGTTGATGAAGATCGTGATGCCGATCGAATAGCCGCCGCCCGCGCGAGCCTCGCTCGCGTCGCGCTTCCCGGCCGTGCGTCCCCCCGGACTGCTCACCCGATCAGCTCTTTCTTGATCGAGACGCATCCCGGACCAGCGGCGGTCAGGTACAGTTGGAGCCCCGGATTTGCCTCGCTCTGCATGACATGCGCGAGCAGCGGCTTCTCCGGGCCGAAGCCGGAGAACACCCGCGCCTTGAGCGCCGCGCACGCCTCGGGCCAATAAATTACCTGGTATAGACCCCCGAGCACGTCCCCGCCGGGGCGATGACGAGCGTCGTCAGCCGGGTTTGCGGCGTCTTGCTCGTCGCGGTGGCGGGATGATTGCTCTCGATCGTCACCACCGTCGGCCAGCGATTGGCGTCGGGACCGAGCGGCTGGACGGTGAAATTCGCCTCGCCGGTCTCGAAGATGAACGCCCCCGCTTGGCTGAACACCGGGAAGCAGGTCGACATGTGGATTTGCGCGAGCGCCGCCGCGAGCCGCTGGGTCGCGCTGGCATTGGTGCGGAAACCGCCGGCGACACCCGCCGCCGGTGGCGCGCTTGCCGCGGGTCCGGCGAGCGCGACGATTGCCAGCGCCGCCATCACGCGCCGCGCCTGCTTCACGATCATGCCATCACTCCAGCGATCAAATCTTCATCCCGCGCGCGCACGACGGGCGAGTCGATGCTGAAGCGGTCGAGAAATTCGAGCGCGGCTGCGGTGGCGGCGGGTGGCATCGACCAGCGCGCGACCGCCGTCGGCCGGGTCGAACGACGCATAGGCATAGCCGACGCCTTCGATCGACGGCGAATTATGGACCAATGGGTGTCCGCTCCACAGGACGTCCCAATAGAGATAATTGAGATCGTTCTGCCATTGGTGGACGACGACCGCGTCGACGTGGCGGTGGAGCACCTCGGCGATCGGCATACGGCCCTCGGAGAATAATTTGCCGGCGCGGAACAGGTCGAGCGAGCTCGTCAGCTCGAGGAAATGCGGGACGAGCTTGATGCCGCTGGTATTGAACAGCAGGACATGATCGATCGCGCCGGGGTCGAGCCGGAAGGCTTCCTCGCACACCAGGAGCGGCAGCTGGAAGGTCTTGAGGACATTGACGTTGGGTTCGAGGATGCCGACGCGAAACGCATCGGTCGCCCGGTCGGTCTTGTAGAACGGGCTGAGCCCCGCCGCCCGCGCGCGCGCCTCGACGAAGATCGGCTCCCAGATGTGCGGCACCTGCTCGACCACCGCCGACCGCGTCAGCAGGCAGCTCGCCCGGTTCATCGTCCAGTGCTGCGGCGTGATCCACACCGCGTCGAACGGCACGGCCGAGATGGTCTCGCCGTGCGGCATCGCGCTCGCCAGCGCCTCGAAGTTCATCGCCATCGAATTGCCCGCCATGTACGAGACGAGCCGCCCGCCGCGATCGCGAAAACGGTGCATCGCCTCGGCTGGCGCACGCATGCCGCATTCGATGATCAGGTCGAGGGAGCCGGCGGCGTCTTCGGCGCTCGCGGTCGGCACGCCGCACCAAGCGGCGAGCGGATGCGGCGCGGGCTGGCCCGAACAATCGACGACGACGACCTCTCCCACTCCGGCAAGCCGCTGGAGCAAGAGGACGAGCAGCACCCTATTCTGCCCGATCCCCGACGACCATAACAGGTCGGTCGGATCATCGCTCGGTCGACTGAAGGTAACGCCGATCCGAAGGGTCATAACACTCGTGTATCGAACGGCGAACGACGCGTCATCAACGATGACGCGCCGCCGTGCAGGGTCGCTACGTCAGGCTACCACTTGTAACCGACGCCCGCCGAGGCGCCGACGTCGCCCGCGCGAGTGTTGACGCCGACCGAGGCCCCGACGACCCAGTTGGTGCCGGGACGCGCCTGGTACTTGAGGTTGAGCGAGGTTTCGCCGCGGAAGTAGCCGACGCCGCCGACGAGACCCATCTCGCCCGGCTCGAGCGGGACGTTGACCGTTGCCGCCGCCAGCGCCATCGCGACACCGCCGCGCGCACGCCGCTCGTCGTTGTGGACCGAGTTCAACTGGCCGATCGTCGCCGCGTCGGTGGTCAGGACGCCCGGCGCGACGTTGGTCAGGCGACGTTCGTTACCCGGCGAGCCGAACGATACGGTGTTCGGCGCGCTTGCGACCGAGCCCGAGCCGATCGCGACCGATCCAACGCCCGTCGACGACACCGAGGCGTTGCTGCCGAGTGCAACCGAGTTCGACCCGGCCGCTGTGGCGGCATAGCCTCCAGCGAACGATGCGGTTCCCGATGCGTTGCTGTTGACGCCGTACGACGCGGCGTTCGCGGCGGCACTCGACCCGACCCCGAGCGCGATCGCGTTGCTGGCAAAACCCGCCCCGGTGACACCGATCGAGGCGAAGCGCGTGTCGACGCTCGTCTGCAGCACGTAGAACTGGCCGCCGTTGGTGGCGTCGGTCGATCCCGCCGCGACCGTGCCCGGCGCGACATTGACGACCCGGCGCTGGGTGCCGATTGCCGTGCCGCCAACCGCGAAAACCCCGGCGACGCCGTTGTCAGTCGACCCCGAACCGATCGCGACCGACTTCGCCCCCGTCGCTGAAGCGCTCTGGCCGATCGCGATGTTGCCCGCGAGGGTTGCATTAGCGCTCTGGCCGATCGCGACCGCGCTGGCGTTCGCTGCATTGGCCGAGTCACCGAGCGCAACCGCACTTGCGCCGTTCGCAACACTGAGATTGCCGATCGCGACCGCGCCCTGGCCCGTCGCCGTGTTGTCGGCACCCACGGCAACTGCCCCGGTTCCGGTCGCGACGTTCGGGTCACCGACCGCGACCGCTCCGGTTCCGCTGGCAGAGTTGCGGGCACCGACCGAAACCGCCGAGCCGCCGGTGGCCACCGCCAATCGCCCGATGGCGACCGCCTCGAGTCCCGAAGCGCTCGCCTCGGTGCCCGCGGAAAATGCGCCGTCACCTGTTGCCGTCGACCCGCAACCGGCAACAAGCGCGTTGGCTCCGGTCGCCGCATTGAGGCTGTACGCGCTGGTATTGTTGGCGCGGATAACGCCCTCGAGGCCGACCGCGATCGCAGTGATGTCCGTCGTGTTGGTGGCGGTCGAGGTCGAGATGCCCGTGAGCGATGTGCTGATGCCCGTGACGCGCGTCTCACTCGTCGAGATTCGCGTCGTCAATGACGTCGAAGCGACGGTCAGGGCAGTCTCGTCGACCGTCGCACGCGCCGACAGCGAGTTAGATGCGGCGGCGAGGCTGGTTTCGGTAATAGACGCGCGGGTCGACAATGAATTCGACGCCACCGTCAAATTAGTTTCGGTGACGAGTGCGCGGCTGGAGAGCGAATTCGAGGCGTTCGACAGGTTGGTCTCGGTTGTCGACGCCCGAACCGACAGCGAGTTCGATGCAATGGTCAACGACACCGCGTTCGCGGCGACAACCGCTTCGCCGGCGACGGCGCGGGCCGTCAGCGAGTTGGATGCGCTCGATAGCGACGTGAAGTTGCTGGTGATCGTGAACTCGCTGAGCGCCGCACGGGTCGACAGCGAATTCGACGCGTTGGCCAGCGACGTCGCATTATTCGTCACGACGACTTCCGAGCTGCTCAACCGCGTCGTCAACGAAGTCGAGGCGGTCGCGAGGTTGAAGTCGGTCGTGTTGACCCGTGCGTTGAGCGAGGTCGAGGCTGTTGCCAGGTTGGCGTCGGTCAGACTGACGCGCGCGGTCAGCGATGTCGATGCAGTCGCCAGATTGGCGTCGGTCGTGTTTGCGCGGGCGTTTAGCGAGGTCGATGCGTTGGTGAGCGACACCGCGTTGGCGGCGACGACCGCTTCGCCATCGGTCGCGCGCTGCGACAGCGAGTTGGAGGCGTTGGTCAGTGACACGCCATTGGCTGCGGTCACGTCCTCGCCGCTGCTGATCCGCGTCGTCAGCGAGTTCGAAGCGTTGGTCAGCGACGTCGCGTTGGCAGTGGTGACATCCTCGGCGGCGCTGACACGCGAGTTCAGCGACGTCGTCGAGGCGGTGCTTGCCGCATCGTTGGCATCGATCCGGCTGCTCAGCGAATTCGACGCTGCAGTGAGCGCGTTCGATGTCGTCAGGCCCGCGACTTCGGCGTCGCTTACACGCGTCGTCAACGACGTCGATACGGTGCCGAGCGCCATCGAGGTCGCCGCAGTTGCCGCTTCGCCGAGAGTTGCCCGGTCCGACAGCGAGGTCGAGGCCGCAGCAAGGTTGGCATCGGTCGCATTCGCCCGGTTGGCGAGCGAGGTCGATGCCGCCGCGAGGTTGGTATCGGTCGCGCTGATCCGTGTCGTCAGCGAGTTCGACGCGTTCGTTATCGCCGTGGCGTTGGCTGCGATGCTCGACTCGTCGGCGGTTGCGCGCCCCGAGAGCGATGTCGTGCTCGACGCCAGCGTCGTCGTCGCATTTTCGGCGTTGCTGACGCGCGTTGCGAGCGATGTCGCGCTCGCGGTCACCGACGCCGCCAACGTTGCCGTCGCAGTTTCATCGACACCGATGCGGGCCGCCAGCGAGGTCGTGCTCGTCCCAAGCACCGTCGAGATGTTCTCGGCATTGCTGACGCGGGTCGCCAGCGACGTGGCGCTCGCGGTCACCGACGCCGCCGAAACCAGCGCTGCGGCTTCGTTGACGCCGACGCGCGTTGCCAGCGACGTCGTGCTTCCGCCGAGGGTCGTCGTCGCCAGCTCGTCCGCCGTCGCACGGGTCGACAGCGAGTTCACTGCGGTGCCCGCCGCTGCGAGGCCGGTCGTCAGCGTCGTGACGTTCGCATTCGTCGTGGCGAGGCCCGACGTCAGTCCGGAAACGGTCGTGTTCGTTGCCGCCAGCCCGGTGCTCAGGGTGCCGACGACGGCACTCGTCGTCGCGGTCGTCGTGGTCAGGCCGGCGACGGTCGTGTTCGTCGTTGCCAGCCCGGCTGAAACGCCGGCGATGTTGGCGGCGTTGGTGGCGAGGCCCGTCGTCAGCCCGGCAACCGTCGTGTTCGTCGTGGCAAGGCCCGTCGTCAGCCCGGTGACATTGGCGTTGGCAGTGGCGAGCCCGGTCGTCAGCCCGGTAACCGTCGTGTTGGTCGTGGCGAGCCCGGTCGTCAGGCCGGTGACGTTCGCGTTCGCCGTGGCAAGGCCGGTCGTCAGCCCGGCGACCGTCGTGTTCGTCGTCCCGAGCCCGGTCGTCAGGCCGGTGACGTTCGCGTTCGCCGTGGCGAGACCCGTCGTCAGGCCGGCAACCGTCGTATTCGTCGTCCCGAGGCCAGTCGTCAGGCCGGTGACATTCGCGTTGGTCGTGGCGAGACCCGTCGTCAGGCCGGAGACCGTGGCGTTGGTCAAGGCGAGGTTCGCGACGCCGTTCGCGACGCCGTTGGTGTTGGCGTTCACCGAAGCTGTCAGCGCGGTGACCGAGGTCGTGCCGGCGTCGATGTTGCTCTGGAGGGCGTTGCCGACACTGAGGAGCTGGTCACCGTTGACGGCGTCGGTCGATCCGACGGCGACACGACCGGCGGCGACGCCGATCAGCCGGTTGGCGAAGACGGTGCCGGTCGACGAGCCGATCGAGACGGCGCCAGTTGCCGTGTTATTGGCGAACACGCCAACCGTTGTCGTGCCGAACGACAGGCCCTGGTTCGCGAGAACGCTGAGGTTGGCGTTGTCGACGGCGCTGAACGTCGTGTTTGCGCCAAGTGCGGTATTGCCGGGACCAACGCCGGTCCCCGGCCCGGCACTGACGTTGGCACCGGTGCCGAACGCGCTGCTGTTGGCGACACTGGCGGTTGCGGCGGAACCGAAAGCGGAGGTGGAAATCGCGCCAGCGTGTGCGCTGGAGCCGACTGCGGTCGACTGGTTGAAGTTGGCCTGTGCATTGGAACCGCCGGCAGTGCTCGTTCCGGTACCCGCGGTCGCACCATTTGCGCTCACGCCATCCCAGAAGACGACTGCGACGGCGCCGGCGCTCGACGCCTGCAGCGCCACGACGACGGCGGACGTGCCAAGAAGAAGTGCGCTGCGCACACGCATGGAATTGCCGACAGACATGATGTAGCCCCCAAAAAACCCCCGCAGCAACCCGGCCGGAACGCCAGCCTGATTACATACTCGTTTCGGCAATGTACCGAGTAGGCCTTTGAGTCAGTCGACTTGGCTGGTACGCTTTCGTATATTTTCTCCGGATACGATAAAATATTTATTTTGGTTTTTTGAGCAGGTCTGGACGCGACGTTTTACAT
>JAYTTV010000016.1:0-3053 GCA_043745075.1 Sphingomonadaceae bacterium | reverse complement strand
TCGCAGCGGATCGCATCGAAGTGCGGCCATGTGCGGGCACTGTGCGCGACCGTCACTCCTTGCGAAAGGGCCCTTCTTCATCAAGCATTTCAATGCCTTCGACGACAGCCTCGCGCTCCGCTGCGAGGTAGTCCGCAACCGCACGCCGAAACCCCTTGTCGGGGATGAAATGTGCCGAATAGGTTGGTGTCGGACGGTAGCCGCGCGCGAGTTTATGGCTCCCCTGCGCCCCCGCCTCGACCCGCGCACGCCCGTTGGCGATCGCCCAGTCGATCGCCTGATAGTAGCACAGTTCGAAGTGGAGGAACGGCACGTCCTCGCTGCATCCCCAGTAGCGGCCGTAAAGACAGTCGTCGCCGATCAGGTTGAGCGCCCCGGCGATGATCAGCGGACCGCGTCGCGCGACCGCGAGCAGGACCCGGTCGGCCATGCGCTGCCCCAGCAAAGTGAAGAACTTGCGCGTCAGATACGGCTGCCCCCATTTGCGGCTGCCGGTGTCCTGGTAGAAATGCCAGAAGGCGTCCCAATGCTCCTCGGTGATCGCCGGGCCGGTCAGCAGCTCGACGGTGATGCCATCCGACAGCGCCCCCTCGCGCTCCTTGCGGATCGCCTTGCGCTTGCGCGACGACAGTGCGGTGAGGAAATCGTCGAAGGTCGCATAGCCCTCGTTGACCCAATGAAACTGCTGGTCGATCCGGACCAGCCAGCCCGCCGCTTCGAACAAAGGAACCTGATCGGGTACAATGAAGGTCGCGTGCGCCGACGACAGCTTGTTCTGCACCGTCAACGCCTCGGCAGCCCCCAGCAAAGCAGCGCCAAGTGTCTGATCCCGCAGCAATAAACGAGCGCCCGTAGCCGGGGTGAACGGCACGCACGACTGCAATTTGGGGTAATAAGATCCCCCCGCCCGAGCCCACGCATCCGCCCAGCCATGGTCGAAGACATACTCGCCCTGGCTGTGCGATTTCAGATAGTTGGGCATGATCGCCGCCGGTTTGCCGTCGTCGCCGTCGATCACCAGATGGACCGGCTGCCACCCCGTCCCCCCGACGGCGCTCCCCGAATCCTCGAGGCAGGTGAAAAACTCATGCTGCAGGAACGGGTTGCCCGCTCCGGCGCATGCATTCCAGTCGGCGGCGGCGATCTCGCGGGCGTGCGATACGATGCGAGCGATGATGGGTTCAGCCATGCTCGACCCTACTGCGCCGCGGCTTTCAACGGCACCCTCAGTCGCGCACCGCGACAATCGCGTCGACTTCGACCGCGACCCCGAGCGGCAGCGCAGCGACGCCGACCGCGCTCCGGGCATGACGGCCGATCTCGCCGAACACCGCGACCATCAAGTCCGACGCGCCGTTGCCGACCTTGGGCTGGTCGGTGAATTCGGGCGTGCAGGCGACGAAGACGCCAAGCTTTACAATGCGCTCGACCCGGTCGAGATTGCCGAGGACCGCCTTCATCTGGGCGATCAGCCCGACCGCGCAACGCGCTGCGGCGGCAGCGCCCTCCTTGGTCGTCATGTCGCCGCCGAGCTTGCCGCGGATCAGCGCGCCATCGGTGTCGAACGGGATCTGCCCCGAGATGTGGAGCAGCCCGCCATGGATGACGCCGGGGACGTAGTTGGCAGCGGGAGCGGCGGCGTGCGGCAGGGCGATGCCCATTTCGCTCAGGCGGGTTTCCGGGTTCATCGCGTCACTCCCAAGGCAGCTTGCAGGATCGGCAGCGCCGACGGCCAGTCATCGACCCGCGCATCGGCATCAGGGCTCGCCGGGATCAACGCGTGCAACCGCGGATCGGCGACCATGTGGAGGCGGAACACCTCGGGCGCGGCACGCTTGACCGAACCATGATGCGGCGGCAGGTCGTCGACGAACGCGCCGCGCGTCGCGCCATATTCATCCATCAGCGCGCGCACCGGCCGGCCCTTCGGTCCGTTGTTGGTGACGACGCGATACGGCATGCCGAGGCGCGCAAGTTCATTCGTGCGGACCGCATTGTGGCGGTCGTCGACGTTGGTCAGGATGACGACGTCGCAGTCCTTTGCCAGCGCCGCGAGCGCGTCGGCGGCCCCCGGCGACGGGGTCTGCGTCGGCATGTGGGTGTCGAAGAAGCCGTTGAGAAGCGGCAAGAAATTTTCCGGCTCGACGGTCGATCCATCGGGGCGGCGGATATTGCCCGACAGCGCGAAGCTGTCGAGGTGGAGCGCGAGATGGTGCTCGGCGGCGAGATAGTCGGTGAACGGGCCGACGAAGTGCAGCAGGACTTCGTCGCAGTCGCAGATGACCAGCGGACGGCTCATCGCGCCAGCGCCCGGTTCGCGGCGGTCAGCGCGGCGGGGGGGACGTCGAGCGCCGCTGCCGTCGCGATCAGGCTCGGCTCGTGCGCTTCGAGGAAACCGAGCACCGCCGACAGCACCGCGGGTGACCCCGCCTGCGCGCGGAGCGTCGCGACGTCGAGCCCGGTCAGGTCGAGAAAGCGCGGGCCGAGGTCGGTGTCACCGACGATGTGGGCGAGCGCCCGCAGGCCGAGCATCTCGGCGGCGTCGAGCGATGGATCAGATTTCAGGGTCTGCATCGACACGCTCTACCGGGCGAAGCGGCAGTGCGTCGAGCAGGATTTTTGTGGCAAGCCGCCCCGGCGAAGCTGCGGTCGGGCGGGTAGCGATCCGGCTTCCGGTGCTACTTGATCTTGGCTTCCTTGAACTCGACATGCTTGCGCACGACGGGATCGTACTTCTTGAACATCAGCTTTTCGGTCTGCGTGCGCGGGTTCTTCTTGGTCGTGTAGAAGAAGCCGGTGTCGGCGGTGCTGATCAGCTTGATCTTGATCGTAGTCGGCTTGGCCATGACGCGTCCCGTGTATTGCTAGAAGCGCGTGAACCTCGGGGCCATCGCGACAGACCGCGCTCCATGACGGCATGGGGGGCGAAAGTCAACCACTCAGCTGTCATCCTCGCGAAAGCGGGGACCCAAAGTCGCGACAGTCGGTGACCTTGGGTCCCCGCTTTACGCGGGGATGACAGTCATTAGTTGCGTCGCCCGCGCCGGATGCCC
>JAYTTV010000015.1:0-3060 GCA_043745075.1 Sphingomonadaceae bacterium | reverse complement strand
TGCCGGGCAGCGTGAACCCCTGCTCCGGCCCGATGACATGGACGATGCCCTGCGCGGCGGCGTTCAATTCGATCAACTCGACCCCGAACTCGGCGCAGTTGGCGGTGAGCGTCTCGACCTGCAACGCCGATTGCGGGTCGGCGATCGGCTCGAAGCGGTGGTTGGTCGGGACATTGTGGTCGGGCACCGCGAGGGTCAGGTCGGGGCGGTGGACCGCGCGGCCGGCGAGCCGCAGCCCCTCGAACGCCTGCGGGGTCGTCACCTCGTGGATCAAATGGCGGTCGATCCAGATCAGCGCGGTGCCGTCGTCGCGCTGTTCGACGACATGGTCGTCCCAGATCTTTGCATACAGGGTGCGGGGGGTCGTCATCGGCGATGGGGTACGAAGCTGCGGCGCAGGGGTCAAGGATCGCCCGCCCCTTAAGCGCCGCACGCCAGGCGCTCCTGTCTTGAAACTGCAACGGCGCGGGTGCATCGGGACCGCCATGCGTATCGTGCTTGCCGTCGCCCCCGCCCTCGCCGTGGCCGCCCTCCCCGCTCCCGCGCTGGCGTGGGGCAAGACCGGGCACCGCGTCATCGGCGCGATCGCCGAGCGGATGATCGGCCACCGCGCACAGAACGGCGTCCGCGCGATCCTCGGCACCGAGAGCATCGCCGAGGCGTCGGCATGGCCCGACTTCGAACGCTCGAACCCCGACGCTTTCTGGCAGAAGGAGGCGGGGCCCTACCATTATGTCACCGTTCCCGTGGGCAGGACCTATGCCGAGGTTGGCGCGCCCCCGGAAGGCGACGCGGTCACCGCGCTCAAGCGGTTTGCCGCGACGGTCCGCGACCCGCACGCCGCGCTCGCCGACCGGCAATTGGCGCTGCGCTTCATCATCCACATCGTCGGCGACCTCCACCAGCCGCTCCACGCCGGCAACGGCACCGACAAGGGCGGCAACGACGTCAAGGTCACCTTCCTGCGCGAGCCGACCAACCTCCATGCGGTGTGGGATTCGGGGCTGATCGACCAGGAGCAATTGTCGTACACCGAGATGGCGAACTGGCTGACCGCGCGCATCACCCGCGCCGACCGCGCGACGTGGCGTGACCCCAACCCGCTGACTTGGATCGCCGAATCCGCCGCGATCCGCGACCGCATCTATCCGCCTGCGGCACCGGCAGGCGAGCCGATCAAGCTCGGCTTCGACTATATCTACGCCTGGACCCCGACCCGCGACCTCCGCCTCGAACAGGGCGGGGTCCGGCTCGCGGCGTATCTCGACTGGGTCTTCGCGCGGCATCCGGCGAAACTGTAACCCGCGCGCACTCCGGGTCGAAGACTATCGGTCCACCGGAGATATACTCATGCGCTCACTGACCCCAATCGCGGCGATCGTCGCCGTGCTCGCCGCCATTCCGGCGATCGCGGGCATCGACATCGGCCCCGCGGTCGGCAGCAAGGCCCCCGCAATCGCGGCGACGGCGACCGATGCGGCGGGCAAGCCGGCGTCGCTCAAGTCGATCCGCGGCGACAAGGGGACGGTGCTGATCTTCTTCCGCTCGGTGAAATGGTGCCCGTATTGCCAGCACCAGATGATCGAGTTCAAGGCGGCGACCGCCCCGCTCGCGCAGCGCGGCTACCGCCTCGCAGCGATCAGCTACGACGACACCGCGACGCAGGCCGCCTTCGCCGCGAAGGAGGGCATCACGCTGACCTTCCTGTCCGATCCGGGGTCGAAGACGATCGACGCATGGAGCCTGCGCGACCCGCAATACAAGCCCGACAGCTTCGCCTTCGGCGTCCCCCGCCCGGCGATCTTCGTCCTCGACGCGAAGGGTGTGATCCGCGCCAAGCTCGCCGAGGACGGCTACAAGGTCCGCCCGTCGGTCGAAGCGGTGTTGGCGGCGGTCGACGCGATCAAATAAGCTCGACCGGCGTACCGACAGCGACGCCAGCTATCCCGGACGCTTTCCGGCAATCATCAGCGCCGCGGCGAGCAGGCTCCATACCGTTTGCGATGCGATCATGCCCGCGAGGTTGCCCGGCTGGAGGGTGACGCTGGACGACAGCAGGATCACGACCGGAACGACGGCGCAGACGAGACCGGCGATGCCGCCAATGCGGATCAGCGCATTGGTTCCGGTCAGCAGCGCCACCGACCACGCCGCGATTCCGGCGGCCATGACGACGAGCGCCAGCTTGGTGAAATCCTGGATCATGATTGCGATCAATCGAAAGACGCCCGCGTCGGTCGCGCCGCAGCCATGCGGAGCCGTCAGGCAGGCCGCCGCGAGGTCGGGCGTGACGAAGCCATCGAGGGTTGCGGGCAAGATCATCAACAAGACTCCCGCCGCATAGCCCATGAACCCAGCCACGACCGCCGGTCGGCCCCAGCCGAGGTGCGTCGAGAACAGGGTGAAGCCGAGCGTCTGGATACCGAGCACCATGATCAGCCCGCCGTGAACGAGCCGATCCATCGACGCGAGCGACCCGATGCCGTTGACCACACTCGCGACGTCATGCCCGCCGCGCAGGACCGGGTGATGGAGGATGAGGACGACGGTGAGGATCGCGGGGACCGCGAGCAGTCCCGCCGCGACGACGTCGCTCGGTCGGCGGGACAGGCTTGGTTCGATCATGGTGGGCTTTGCCTTTGCTTGGATGACCGAGCTTTAAGGCGTGCACGTTGGCGCGAGGCGGATTAGACGCTATAATTGTTCGCTATCGGATAAAGACCCGCCAATGTCCGGAAACATCAATCCGCCTGTCACGGATCGTCGCGTCGAGCGGACGCGATCGGCATTGCGGTCGGCGTTCAACCGATTGGTCCTGACAAAGGGGTATGCGGCGTTTAGCGCCGCCGATGTCGCTGGACAGGCGAACGTCGGGCGCTCGACGTTCTACGAGCATTATCGCGGCAAGGAGGACATTCTCGCACAAAGCCTCCTGCCGATCCTCGCGCCGCTCGCCGACACTTGCGTTGCCGACCGAACCGACCCGGCGCTCCTCGCGGCAGTCGAGCATTTCTGGACGAATCGCCGGCACACCCGCGCCCTTCTCACTGGGCGAGCGCG
>JAYTTV010000014.1:0-12164 GCA_043745075.1 Sphingomonadaceae bacterium | reverse complement strand
GAAGGTAAGTCGCGGAACGCCCCCCCCACCATCGCGAAGAGCGATGGTCCCCCTCCCGCGCAAGTGCGAGGGAGGATAAAGGAAGTCAGAGCGTCCCGTCCTTGCCGTAGCGGTTCTCGAGAAACTTGCCCTGCACGAGAAACGCGTCGCGGTCCTCCGCGCCAAGCTTGTCGTTGACCCGCACCAGCTCCGCCTCGATCAACCCCAGCCCGTCGACGAGCTGCCGCTCGATCGTCGGGCCGCCGGGAACCGTCGCCGACTTGCGCTGCGCCGGGGCGACCTTCTCATAGCGGTCGACCAACTCAGGCAAATGCTTGCCAAGCAGGCGGTTCAATTCGAGCGCCGTCGGGTCGCCCGCCGGAACGCTCGCCAGCTGTGGACCGAGCGCCGCCAATTGCGCCGAGATCGCATCGACTTTCGGCGCGGCGAGCGCGGGCAAATCGCGGCGCTTCGCGTCGAGCCAAGCATCGACCTGCGCGGGCAGGACGGCGGGCTTGGCGGTCGCCAGCCGTACCGGCTCGGGCGCAGTGTCGCGCGGGTAGACACCGAGCAGGATCATCGCGATCACCGTTGCCAGCATGATCGACAACAACGCGCCGATGCCGATCGGCCCGATCAGCAGGCCGTAGAACACCGTCGCGACGAGCACGCCGATCGCCGTCAGCGCCATTCGCACCGCCTTCTGCCCGATCCGCTGCGCCTTGCGCTTCGCCCGCCGCCGCCGCGCGTCGCGCCCCGCCCGGCCCTCGCGCATCCCCTGCGCGAGCGGCGCGGTCAGCGCGAAACGATCGAGATAGTCGCTCGCGCGCTCGATCATCTCCTCGGCATCGCGGATCGTGCGCGCCATCAGACGGGGGCGAACGACGAGGAAATCTGGGTTGCCGCCGCCGGGGTGCTCAGCTGCGCCTGACCCGCCGAGCGGGCGATATAGCCGCGCGACTTCTCGACCTCGACCCCGAGCGTGTCGACCGTGGTCTTCATCGACGCAAGCGCCTGGACCTTGAACGTGTCGATCGCGTCCATCGTCGCATAGATGTTCTGGAACGCGCGCTGGAGCGTCTCGATCGGGATCGTCGAGCTCGCCGCCTGCTGGTGGATGACCCCGGTCTGGGTGCGGAGCAATTCGCCGGTGCCGTCGATCATCTTCGCCGTCGTCGTGTTGAGCGCGCCGATCTGCTCGAGCACCAGCTTCTGCGCGGTCAGCGCCTGCGCGACGGTGACCGCGGTCCGCAGCGCCGCGACGGTCGTCGTCGACGCGCGGTCGACGCCCTTGATCAGCTCGACGTTGTTCTTCTTGACGAGGTCGAGCGCGAGATAGCCCTGCACCGACACCGCCATCTGGGTGAGCAGGTCGGTGGTCCGCTGGCGGACGTAGAACAATGCGCTCTCGCGGATCGCCTTCGCCTTTGCCGGATCGGTGTAGTCGAGCTCGTTCGCCTTGTCCTCGAGCTTGGCGTCGAGCGTCTTCGAGACATGGACCATCTGTTCGAGCTTGCCCATCGTCGTCCACAGGTTCGCCCGCTCGACGTCGACCGCGGCATTGTCGGTCAGCAGTTCGTCCTTGCCGTCCTTCAACCGCTCGAGGATCGTCGAGATGTGCGACTGCGCCGACTTGTAGCTGTCGAAATAGTCGCGGAGCTTGTCGCCGCCGAACGGGATCAGCCCGAACAATTTCTTGCGGCTCGTCATCTTGCCGCGCTTCGACGGGTCGAGGTCCTCGACGGTCTGGCGCAGCGCGGTGAGGTCGCTGCCGATGCCTGAATCCTTGTCCATCGCGCGGACCGGGCGGTCGAGGAAGCGGTTGGTCTGCCCGGCGGCGGCGGCGATCTGCTTCGCTCCCAGCGCAGTCAGCTCGTCGACCTTGCGGCCGAATTCGGGGGAGGCGGCGTCCAACGCGACGAGATCGGTGACGAAGGCCTCGGCGCGCGCGTCCAACTCGCTCGCCGCCTTGTCGCTGACCGGGACCAGCCCGCCGGCGCGCGCGGGAGCTACGGCCGCGACGGGCGCGGGCGGCGTCAGGACGATCGGTGCTTCGCTGGCCATCACAGGTCCCCTCGGGCGTGTTCGTGCACCTATCTAAGCACTCGGCGCGCGCTGTGGTAGTCCTCTCGCACACTGCGCCACGCCGCGGTCAGCCGCGAGCGGACCGGCCGGTCGTAAAAACGGTCGAGCGCGAGCGCCGTGGCGAAGACCAATGCGACGAGCGCGACTGCGCCCCACGACCCGAGCCCGCCATAAGCGAGGACCTGCTTCCACGGGACGAGCGTCTCGAACCACGACTCGATCGGCTTGTGGAGGACGTAGATGCCGTACGATGCGCCCCCCGCGATCGCGAACGGGCGCGCGAGCCACCGCCCGGGTTCGACGCGCGCGCTGGCGAGGACGAGCGCGGGCATCAGGAGGATGGCGACGGTGTCGCGCGCCGCTTGATAGTGCTCGGGCTCGACCGCGAAGATCGCCACGACGACCACGATCGCCGCCCACGCCGGGGTGCGGAGCCACGGCAGCGCGCCAGCGCGCCACAGCCGGTACGCGGCGACGCCGGCGAAGAAGCCGAAGCCGACGCGCCCGATGCCGCCCCACGCGTTCGCCTGCATGTAGCCGACATCGACCGAGTCGAAGGTCCATGCGGTAAAGACGAGCAGCGCCGCGCCCGCAGCGACTATCGACGCCAGCAGCCACTTGCCGAGGTACGGCGCGACGACCGCGAAGACGAGGTTCGCCGCGAGCTCGAAGGCGAGCGACCACGCAGGTCCGACCAGTGGGTACAGCGAGAGATCGCGTTGCGAGGCGTCGATCTGTGGCACGAACAACACCGCATGGACGACATCGCTCACCGACCGCGCGGGCGGGTGATAATGGCCGGGCATCGCCGGCACGAAGACGATCAACAGCGTGATCGCGCTCGCGAGGATGTAGAGCGGATAGAGCCGGATCAGCCGCGCGGCGAAGAAATCGACGATCCCCATCCCCGCTTGCAGCCGCGCCTCATAGGCGTGCGCGAGGACGAAGCCGCTGAGGACGAAGAATAAATCGACCGCGAGATAGCTCTCGGGCGTCAGGTTGCCGATCGCATTCTCGGGAATATGCCGAAACACCACCGCAAGCGCGGCGATCCCGCGCAGCCCGTCGAGGGTGTGGAAGGTGCGCTTATGCCCGGGGGTGCTTCCCGCCGTCACTTCGCCGCGTCGTGGTGGAGTTCGAGGCCGAGGAGCCAGCGGCGCTGGAAGCCGGGCCAGTATGTCGTCTGCGCCGCCCCGGCATAGCCGCGCGACGCATCCGCCCATGTTGCGGCGTCGCCGTCGACCGTCGGCACGTCGAGATACGCTCCATGCGCCGCGTCGTGCTTGAGGAAGCGGTCGAGGAAGGCGGTGACGAAATGCTGGTTGATCGCGTTGATCCGCTCGGCCCGCCACACCGGTTCGGCGAAGCTTTCGGCCATGTCGGGGCGGTCGCGCGTCTCGGGCATCGGCGGGTTGCCGCCGGTATTGTGCCGCGCCTCGCGGTAGACGAGCAGCCAGCGGTTCGATCCGGTCGCATGGTCGTACAGCCAGCGGATGCCGTCGGGATATTGCGCGACGTCGTCGTGATCCCCGGCGATGAACAGCGACGGCACCTTGATCGCGGCGACGCTGCCGGCGGTCCACGACCGGAACGCCGGCTGGCCGCCCCATGGCGCGATCGCGACGATCGCCTTCAGCCGCGGGTCGACGACGCGGACGGTCTGGTCGTCGAGCCGCCCGCCGAGCGGGGCGACGGTCGGCGCATTCTTGTCGTACGCCGCGCCCGCGGTCGCGAGCACGCCGAAGCCGCCCATCGAATAGCCGATGACGGCGATGTTGCTCGCGTCGATCCGGCGGCCGATCGCGTCCTTCGGGTCGGCGGCGCGCGCGGCGAGTGCCGACAGTACCGCTTCCTGGTCGCGCGCGCGGTTGATGATTGTGCCTGCGACGCGCCGCAGCCGGCCCGCCGCGCCCCCGCCGTCTTTGCCGCCCTGGCCGTCGGCGTGGTCGATCGCCGCGACGATGTAGTTCTTCGAGGCGATGTTCTCGGCGAGGTAGGTCATGCCCCCCGCCCAGCCGCCGAAGCCGTGGCTGATGATGACGAGCGGCAGGCGGCCGGGCTTGGCGGGCGCGTTGGGGACCGCGATACCCTCGGTCGTCACGGCGAGCGGCGGGAAGTCGTCGGGGGTCAGCGTCCGGGTATAGGTCTCGGTCTTCGCCCCCGCAGCCGGGGTCGCCGGGTACCAGACCATGATGTCGAGGCTGCGCCCCGCCGGCGTCGTCACCGTGACATGCTCGAGCCCGACCGCCGACGGCCCGAGCGCGGCGAGTTCGGGGGCGTCGGCGACCGGGATGCTCGGCGCGCGGGCGGCGGCGGGGACGGCTGCCGCGAGGGCGAGGAGGAGGATCAAGCGCATCAACCGGTCCCTTGGGGGAAATGCTGGAACGCGGCGACCTCGACCCAGCCGTGCTTGTTCTCCTCCCACACCGATCGCATCGGCGGCGGGTAGGCGGGATCGGCGAAGGTGCCGACGGGGATGCCGATCATCTCGGGCCGCCGCCCGAGCGCGAGCGTGACGGTGCTGCCGCATGTCGGGCAAAAGGTCGTCGTCGCGGTCGATCCGCTCGCGGTCGGGCGGGTCCATTCGCGACGCTCGCCGGAAAACGTCACCGCTCCGACGGGGAAATAAGCGACGGTGCCGAAGGGTGATCCCGACCGCCGCTGGCACGCGGTGCAGTGGCACGCCGCGACCACCGGCGAATAAGCGTCGACCGTCGCGGTCAATTCGCCGCAACTGCACTGCGCCACCGGCATTCGTGTTCCCCTGCTAGCGGCACCGTCGCCACGATCGCGCCGAGCCCCGATAGACACCCCGGCCAGCCTTGTCACGACGCGGAGCCTGCCCCGTGCTTCAACATGGCGATTTCAAATCGTGGCGAACTCCCGCTAGGTAGCGCGATGCCTACCGATCTTGAAATCGCCCGCACCGTCGACCTGCTGCCGATCGCCGAGGTCGCCGGGCGGCTCGGCATCCCCGGCGAGGCGCTCGAGCCGTACGGTCGCGACAAGGCGAAGATCGACCTCGACTGGCTGGCGACGCAGCCGCCGCGCGGGAAGCTGGTTCTCGTCACCGCGGTCAATCCGACCCCTGCGGGGGAGGGTAAGACGACGACGTCGATCGGGCTCGCCGACGCGCTCAACCGGACCGGGCGGCGCGCGGTGCTGGCGCTGCGCGAGCCGTCGATGGGGCCGTGCTTCGGGGCGAAGGGCGGGGCGACCGGCGGCGGGCGCGCGCAAGTCGCGCCGATGGTCGACATCAACCTCCATTTCACCGGCGACTTCCACGCGATCACCGCCGCGCACAATCTGCTGACGGCGCTGCTCGACAATCACATCCACTGGGGCAATGCGCTCGGCATCGACGTCCGCCGGGTGACATGGCGGCGCGCGCTCGACGTCAACGACCGCGCCTTGCGCGACATCGTCCAGTCGCTCGGCGGCCCGGCGAACGGCTTCCCGCGCGAATCGGGGTTCGACATCACCGTCGCGAGCGAGGTCATGGCGTGCCTCTGCCTCGCCGAAAACCTCGCCGACCTGCAGGAGCGGCTCGCGCGGATCGTCGTCGCCGAAACGCATGACCGCCGCCCGGTGACCGCGCGCGATCTGTCGGCCGACGGCGCGATGGCGGTGCTGTTGCGCGATGCGTGTCTACCCAACCTCGTCCAGACGCTCGAGGGCAACCCGGCGTTCGTCCACGGCGGGCCGTTCGCCAACATCGCCCACGGCTGCAATTCGGTGATCGCGACCCGCGCGGCGCTCGCGCTCGGCGACTATGCGGTGACCGAGGCGGGCTTCGGCGCGGACCTCGGCGCGGAGAAGTTCTTCGACATCAAATGCCGCCAGGCCGGGCTCGCCCCGGCGGCAGTGGTGATCGTCGCCACCGTCCGCGCGGCGAAGATGAACGGCGGCGTCGCCAAGGCCGACCTTGGCCGCGAGGACGTCGCGGCGGTCACGCGCGGCGCGGTCAATCTCGCGCGGCACATCGATAATGTCCGCAGCTTTGGCGTCCCCGCCGTCGTCGCGATCAACCATTTCCACGGCGACAGCGAGGCCGAGACCGCCGCGCTCCAGGCCGCCGCCGCGGCGCACGGGGTCGAGGCGATCGTCTGCCGCCACTGGGCCGACGGCGGGGCGGGGGCGGTCGAACTCGCCGAGGCGGTCGCCGCGCTGGCGGACGGCGGCACCGCGCGGTTCGCGCCGCTGTATCCCGCGGGCCTGCCGCTGTTCCAGAAGATCGAGGCGATCGCCACCGGCATCTACCGCGCGACCGGCGTCACCGCCTCGCCCGCGGTCCACGCCCAGCTCGCGCGCTGGGAAGCGGAGGGCTACGGCCAGCTCCCGGTATGCATGGCGAAGACGCAGTACAGCTTCTCGACCGACCCCGCCCGGCTCGGCGCACCCGAGGATCATGTCGTCGACGTCCGCGAGGTCCGGCTCGCGGCGGGGGCGGGGTTCGTCGTCGCGATCTGCGGCGCGATCATGACGATGCCCGGCCTCCCGCGCATCCCAGCCGCGAACGGCATCGGCCTCGACGCCAACGGCCTCGTCGTGGGCCTTTCGTGAAGATCACCGCCGCCGTCCTCGACCAGATCGGTGCCGCCGCGCCCTACGCCGCGAGCCGTCCGCTCCGTCTCGCCGAGCTCGACCTCGCCGCCCCCGGACCCGGCGAGCTGCTGCTGCGGATCGACGCCGCGGGACTGTGTCATTCGGACCTGTCGGTGGTCAACGGCGACCGGGTCCGCCCGACCCCGATGGCGCTCGGCCACGAGGCGACCGGGATCGTCGAAGCGACCGGCTCCCGGGATAGCGCCTTTGCGGTGGGCGACCGGGTGGTGCTGTCATTCCTTCCGGCGTGCGGGCGATGTGCGGACTGCGGTGCGGGCGAGGGCTATCTTTGTGCGCCCGCCGCCGCGGCGAACGGCGCGGGGGTGATGCTGACCGGCGGGCACCGGCTCCACGATCATGGTGCCGACGTTTACCACCACCTCGGCGTATCGGGGTTCGCCACCTATGCGGTCGTCGACGAGCGTTCGGCGGTCAAGATCGACCGCGACATTCCCGCTGAAATCGCTGCGCTTTTCGGCTGTGCGGTGCTGACCGGGGTCGGCGCGGTGGTCAATTCGGCGAAGGTCCGCCCGGGCGAAAGCGTCGTCGTCTACGGCCTCGGCGGGGTCGGGCTGGCGGCATTGCTCGGCGCCCTCGCGAGCGGCGCACAACCCGTTATCGCGGTCGATCCCGTTGAATCGAAACGACTTCTTGCGCTCGAACTCGGGGCCGCCTCCGCAGTCACACCCGACGAAGCCGCGGCGACGGTCAAGGCGCTGACCGGACGCGGTGCCGATGTCGCGATCGAGACCGTCGGCAAGGCGGCGGTCCTCGCCGAGGCGTACAAGGTCACGCGGCGCGGCGGCCGCACGGTCACCGTCGGCCTGCCCAACCCGGCGGAATTGCTCAGCATTTCGGCGGTGTCGCTGGTCGGCGACGGCAAGACCTTGATGGGCAGCTACATGGGCTCGGCGATCCCGAGCCGCGATATCCCACGCTACATCGCGCTGTGGAAGGCCGGGCGCCTGCCGGTCGAGCGTCTGCTGACGTCGACCGGGCCGCTGTCGGGGATCAACGCCGCGCTCGACGAGCTCGCCTCGGGCCGCGCCATTCGCCAGATCCTCGTGCCATGCCAGGATCTTGCGCAGTGAGCGTCGCCTTCACCAAGGAAGGCGATGCCGAAGCGGTCGCCGCCGACCTCCCCGACCGCCCGATCTCGACCCACCCTAATCTCGTCACCGCATCGGGACTCGCGCAACTCGACGCCGAACTCGCAACCGCGCGCACCGCCTATGACGCGGCGCAGGCCGGCGGCGGGATCTCCGCCGACCGCACTGCGATGGCACGCGCCACCCGCGACCTGCGCTACTGGAGCAGCCGCCGCGCAAGCGCCCAGCTGATCGAGGCCGCCGACTGCGACCAGGTCCGCTTCGGCTGCACCGTCACCTTCGAACGCGCCGATGGGACGACCGCGATCTACCGCATCACCGGCGAAGACGAGGCCGACCCCGCCGCCGGCCGCATCGCCTACATCGCCCCCGCCGCCCGCGCCCTGCTCGGCAAAAGCGCCGGCGACACCGCGATCATCGCCGGCGCGGAGGTCGAGATCGTCGCGATCGGGTAGGGCGTTTCGTGCGTGGCGCAGAACGACGTGTCTGCTAGTCTGTTCGCCGTCGTCGAAGGAAAACACGCGATGCAAGCCGCCGAAAAACTTTCGATCACGCTCCCCTCCGACATGGTCCGGATCATCCAGACCAAGGTCGAGCAGGGCGGCTATGGCTCGAGCAGCGAGGTCATCCGCGAGGCAATGCGCGGCTGGCTCGACCGCGAGCAGAAACTCGCCGCCCTCGACGAGGCGATCGACCGTGGCGTCGCCGACGCCGACTCTGACAGCGTCCGGATGGTGGACGATGTTCGTGAAGAGATGCGCCGGCGCTTCGGCAGTCGCGGTTGAGCAAACGCCAAGGAGTAGTCTTCTCGACCGCCGCTAGGGACGACCTCGCTACGATCGGCGACTATATTGCGGCAGACAATCCGACTCGTGCCGAAAGTTTTGTCCAAGAACTTATCGATAGTTGTGTCGGCATCGAGGACATGCCTCGCGCCTTTCCCCTCGTGCCACGATATGAGGATCGCGGCATTCGGCGCCGGCGTCACGGTCGGTACCTGATCTTCTATCGCATCGATCGCGAGCGGGTCGACATCCTCCATATCCTGCATGGCGCGCAGGATTACGAATGGCTGCTGTTTCCAGACGGATAATTTCCGACCGCTTCAGCCCTCGAGTTTGATCTCGTCGCGGACCTGGCCGTGGGCGAGGACGGCGAACAGGCCGGTGCCGCCGATGATGTTGCCCGCGAGCGCGGGGCCGATGAAGCCGCCGATTGCCCAGCCGAACGACGCCTTGCCCGTCAGCCACAGCAGCCACGCCTCGCATGATCCGGCGACGACGTGGCTGAAGCCGCCGATGGCGATGACGTAGGTGACCATGACGACGACCCAGAACTCGCTGCCGCGCGCGTTGGGCAGGATCCACGCGATCGACGCGACGAGGAAGCCGGCGGGGATGCCGCGGAGCAGCGTCGTCATCGCGTCATTGTCGAGCAGCTTCGCCGAAACCGCGACGGCCGCGTCGAGCTGGTCTGACGAGACGATCATCTGGTGCGCGAGCATCGCCGCGACGAGGAAAGTCCCCGCGAAGTTGGCGGCGATCGCCAGCCCCCACAGCCGCCCGAGCCGTCTGAAATTTCGTAGGCTCGGTTTGACCGCGACCGGCAGGACGACCGTGATCGTGTTCTCGGTAAACAGCTGGAGATTGCCGAGGATGACGATGACGAAGCCGACGCAATAGCCGAACGACGTCACCAGAGGGGTCCATTGCGCGTCGGGCAAATGCTGGTGGAGGAACGCCTCGGCGAGGACCGATGCCGAGATGCCCACCCCGGCAGCGAACGCCGAACACAGCAGCGAAAGTGCCGGACGGTTGAGTTCTTCGTCTCCCTGGATGCGGATGACTTCGTGGACGACCTTCGCCGACCCCGACCGGCGCTCGGCGACCGCCTCGTTCTCCTGCGGCGTCAGCGCAGCGGCGTCTTCGCCTTCATCGTCGGGATTGGTCATCGGAGGCGAACGGTTACGGCGCGCCAACGTTCCTGCGGGTTGATGTGTCCACCGCTGCGAGAGGGTGGCTGGATCCCAAGCGCCGCCGTTTTACGGCACCGTGTTCGCCGCCGCATCCGCCTGCTTCTGCGCCGCCGCGTCGCGCATAAACTGCTCCCAGCACCCGGTCTGGCCGCCGCTGCCGACCGCCGAGCAGCTGTTCGGACGCTGCGCCCGTCCGGTTTCCTCGATGTCGCGGGTGCGCGCGACCCACGACTGTTCCTTGCGGACGACCTTCTGCTCACGGAGCGGCTTGGGGATGCGGTAGCGTTCGGATTCCGGCAGGCGCGCGCAGACGACGATCTCGTCGCCCGGGCCCTTGGGGCACGGATCGGTGCCGAAGACGTCGACCTGGACGACCTTGCGCGGCGGGGGCGAGTTGCGCGCGCCGTCGCCGGCATAAGCGGGCGCCGCAGCGGCAAAGAGCACGGCGGCGAGCGTCAGGTGGCGGATCATCGTTGAAATTCCTCGAAGCCGGATACGCTCGGCCCCCGGGGCTTAACGCAAGGTGACGCGCCCAGCCCCCGCGCGCAAGCTGGCAGCGTTCAGCCCCCGGCGAGCGCCTTGGCGAAGACCGACGCGTCGAACGGGCGAAGGTCCTCGATCCCCTCGCCGACCCCGACCGCGTGGATCGGCAGGCCGAACTTCTCCGCCGCGGCGACGAGGACGCCGCCGCGGGCGGTGCCGTCGAGCTTGGTCATGACCAGCCCCGTCACCCCGGCGACCTCGCGGAATACCTCGATCTGGTTCAATGCGTTCTGCCCGGTCGTCGCGTCGAGGACGAGGACGACGTCGTGCGGCGCGGCGGGCATCGATTTGCGCAGCACGCGCTTGATCTTGGCGAGCTCGTCCATCAGGCCGCTCTTGTTTTGCAGTCGCCCGGCGGTGTCGATGATCAGGACGTCGGACCCGGCGGCCCGCGCGGCGTCGAGCGCGGTGAACGCGAGCCCCGCCGCGTCGGCCCCCTGCTCGCCCGAGATGACCGGCACCCCGGCGCGCGCGCCCCAGATCTTGAGCTGCGCGATCGCGGCGGCGCGGAAGGTGTCGCCCGCGGCGAGCATCACCGAATAATCCTGCTCGGCGAACAGATGCGCGAGCTTGGCGATCGTGGTGGTCTTGCCCGAGCCGTTGACGCCGACGACGAGGATCACCTGCGGGCGCGGGAAGGCGATGACTTCCAATGGCTTGGCGACGGGAGCAAGCACCTTGGCGATCTCGGCGGCGACGACCGCGCGGACCCCGGCCTCGTCGATCCCGCGCGCATATTGCCCCGAGCCGAGTTCGGCGACGATCCGCGCCGCGAGTGCGGGGCCGAGGTCGGAGGCGATCAGCGCCTCCTCGACCGCCTCGAGCCGCGCCGGGTCGAGCGTCGTCGTGCCGAACGGAACCGCGCCGAACAGCCCCGACAGATTGCCGCCGAGCTTGTCCGACGACCGCGAGAGCCCGGCGGTGAGGCGGGAGAGCCAGCTTGTCTTTTCGGTCATCCGCAATCCAGTTTGCCGCCGGTCACGCTCAATGCGGTGACGCGGGCGATGCTGCCGCGCGGGGCGGGAGTGGCGAGCCGCGCGGGGAGAAAGGTTTCGCTATGGCCGCTGACGCCGTCGCGTTCGACGAGAATGCGCTGCGGGCGGCCGATCTCCGCCGCCATCGCCGCCGACCGGCGCAGGTCGCCGAGCGCGCGGAGGCGGGCGGCGCGGTCGCGGGCGACCCCGGCGGCGACCTGCGGCATCCGCGCGGCGGGAGTGCCGGGGCGGGGCGAGAAGGGGAAGACGTGGAGCTGGCTCAGCCCGCACTCGTCGACCAGCGCCAGCGTTGCCTCGAACATCGCCTCGGTCTCGGTCGGGAAGCCGGTGATGAAGTCGGCCCCGAAGGCGATGCCGGGGCGGACGGCGCGAAGGCGGTCGCAGATCGCGATGGCCTGATCGCGGCTGTGGCGGCGCTTCATCCGCTTGAGGATCAGGTCGTCGCCCGCCTGGAGCGACAGGTGAAACTGCGGCATCAGGCGCGGGTCGGCGGCGGCCTCGACGAGCGCGTCGTCGACCTCGATCGAGTCGATCGACGACAGCCGCAGGCGGGGTAGGGCGGGGACCTCGCGGAGGATGCGCTGGACGAGCACGCCGAGCGGCTCAGGCGCAAACGAGGTGATGTCGACCCCGGTCAGGACGACCTCGTTGACCCCGCGGTCGACGAGCCGGGCGATGTGCTCGACGATCGTCGCGGCGGGCAGCGAGCGCGAATTGCCGCGTCCGAACGGGATGATGCAGAAGGTGCAGCGATGGTCGCACCCGGTCTGGATTTCGACGAACGCGCGGGTGTGGTGGGCGAAGTTCGCCGGCGCGCGCGGGGAAATGCTGGTGGCGAGCATGATATCCGCCACGCGCACCTTCCCCTCTCCC
>JAYTTV010000013.1:0-12303 GCA_043745075.1 Sphingomonadaceae bacterium | reverse complement strand
CGCTTCGGACTTCGATCTTGCGCGACGAAATCTTGAGCGCGACGTGCGCCGAATCGCGCGAAATATACTCGGCTGACGATGAGAAAGAGCGCAGGCCGCCGCCCGGTGGCAAACTCGATGCGGCGACGCTACGCGCGGCGCACGGGTGTAGGACAGCGGTATTTTGCCGGACCTGTCATCCCGCGCAAAGCCGTCGCTCCAACCGGGCCGAGGCGGGACCTCGGCCCGGCTGGTCGGCTCAGCCCACCATGTCCTCGAGTTCACGACCGCGCGTCTCTTTGATCAGCGCGCGGACGAAGAAGAACGAAATCAGCGCGCTCGCCGCATAGAAGCCGTACGTCAGCGGCAGGCCGACCCCCGCCGCGAGCGACGGGAAGCTGACCGAGATCGCGAGGTTCGCCATCCATTGCGCGAGACCCGACACCGCGAGCGCCGAGCCGCGCATCTGGTTCGGGAACATCTCGCCGAGCATGACCCACATCACCGGGCCCCACGACAGGTTGAAGAAGACGACATAGGCGTTCGCCGCGACCAGCGCGATGAGCCCGGTCTGGTCGCTCATCTTGAGCGCGCCGTCGGTCGTGATCGCGGTCGAGAAACACACCGCCATGATCGTCAGCGACACCGCCATGCCCGCCGAACCGACAAGCAGCAGCGGCTTGCGGCCGATTTTGTCGATGACGAGGATCGCGAACAGGCAGGCGATGATCGACAGGCTGCCCGACAGGATGTTGATCTTGAGCGCGTCGTTCTCGCTGAACCCGACCGACTGCCACAGCACCGAGCCGTAGTAGAAGACGATGTTGATGCCGACGAGCTGTTGGAACACCGCGAGCCCGATCCCCGCCCAGACGATCGGGCGGATCTTGCCGCTGGTCTTGTCGAGCAGGTCGGAGAACGACGGCCGGTGGTGGTCGGTGGCGAGGCTCGCGCGGATCGCCGCGACCTTGTGCGGCGCTTCCTCGGGGCCGAACAGCCGCGCGAGGACGACTTCAGCTTCGGCATCGCGTCCCTTGAGGACGAGATAGCGCGGGCTTTCGGGGATCAGCAGCAGCGTGACGAAGTAGATCGTCGCAGGGATGACCTGGAGCCAGAACATCCAGCGCCACGCCGGCTGGTCGAACCACAGGGTGCCGAGCGACCCGCCCGCCGAATGCGCGAGGACGTAGTTGGCGACGAATGCGCCGGTCAGGCCGGTGATGATCATGATCTGCTGGACGCTCGACAACCGGCCGCGCGCCGCTGCGGGCACGACCTCGCTAATGTAGACCGGCGCGAGAATGCTCGCCGCGCCGACGCCCAATCCGCCGACGATGCGGGCGAGGATGAACATCAGCGACGATGTCGCGGCCCCGGCGCACAAGGCGCTAATGATGAACAGGAACGCGGCGATCTTCATCACCGTGCGGCGGCCGATCCGGTCGGCGAGACGACCCGCGATGAACGCTCCGGCGGCGCAGCCGAGCAGGATCGCGCCGACGTTGAGCCCGGTTCCGAGCGTCGACAGGTTGAACGCCTTTTCGAGCCCGGCCTGGGTGCCGTTGATGACGCCGCTGTCGTAGCCGAACATGAAGCCGCCGATCGTCGCGACTGCCACGATCAGCGCGATAAAGGCGAAATTGACTTGGTCGATTGTCTTGGTTGCCACGATACCCCCTCAGGTTTTTATAATTATGATTGTCGTCAGTGCAGCGCGACGATCGCCTCGGTCGCCGGAAGACCCGCAACGTCGACGGTAAAGGCGAACAGGTCGCCAGCCTCAGGCTGTGCTGCGAGCGCGGCGGCGTCGAGGCCCTTGCGTGCGGTCGTGACGTAAGCGGTCGTCAGGCCCGGACCGCCGAACGCGAGCTTGGTGATGTTGGCAGTGGGTAGTCGCACGGTCTCGATCAGCCGGCCATCGGGTGCGTAGCAGCGTGTTGCCCAGCCGCCGAACAGTCCGGTCCAGACGCAACCCGCGCTATCGACGACCGGGCCGTCGGGATAGCCCGCGCCGTCCTCGATCTCCACGAAGGTTCGCGCCGCGCCGAGGCTATGGTCGTCGTTGACCTCGACCGCGTGGATCGTCCGGCCGAGGGTGTCGGTATGGTAAAGTACCCGGCCATCGGGCGAGAACGCCGGGCCATTGGTGATCGCGACCTCGGGCAGGCCGGAATGGACGACGCCGCGCGCGTCGAGCGTATACAGCGCGCCGCTCAGCGCGGCTTCGGCATCGTCCATCGAGCCGAACCAGATGCGGCCGTGCGCGTCGGTGGTCGCGTCGTTGAGGCGGTTGCCCGGCAGATGGGCTTCGGGGACGACGATCGGTGCGAAGCTACTGTCGGCGGGGTCGAAGCGCTCGATCCCGCACTGCATGCCGACCGCGAAGCCGCCACCGCTGATCGGCAGGATCCAGCCCGGTTGCGCCGCGACACCCCAGCTGGTCAGCGCGGCGTCGGCGGGATCGAAGCGGTGGACCTGGTGACCCTTGATATCGACGAACCACAATGCCTGTTCGCGCGTCACCCAGACCGGCCCCTCGCCGAGCATTGCCCCGACGCGGCACGCCAGTTCGGGGCGGCCCGACGCCATCAGCGCCAGCCGGCGTCGACGAAATAATCGTGGCTGGTGCACATCCGCGCGTCGTCGGATGCGAGGAACAGCACCAGCGCGGCGACGTCGACCGGAATGATCCGCGCGTCGAGGCACTGCGCGGCGACGATCTCGGCCTCGCCCTCCGGCGTGTACCATATCATCTGGCGCGGCGTCTTGACGTTGCCCGGGACGATCGTGTTGACGCGGATATCGAAGCGCCCGAGGTCGCGGGCGAGGCTGCGTGTCAGCCCTTCGATCGCCGCCTTCGCGGTCTGGTAGAGGACGAGGTCGGCGAGCGCGAGGTGCCAGCTGATCGACCCGAAGTTGAGGATGACGCCGCCGCCGGCGCGCTTCATTGCGGGGACGACAGCCTGCGCGGCGAAGAACTGGTGGCGCAGGTTGACCGCCATCCGCTCGTCCCAATAGTCGGGCGTGACCTCGGCGATCGAGTGGCGGTCGTCGCTCGCGGCGTTGTTGATCAGCACGTCGACCCCGCCGAGCCGCTCTTCGATCGTCGCCAGCGTCGCCTTGAGCATGCCGATATCGGTGACGTCGCAGCGCAAATACAGTGGCGCGTGGCGTGCGTCGGGGCTCAGTCGCTCGACCAGAGCGTGGCTCGGGGCGTCGACGATATCGACGAAGGCAACGCGCGCGCCCTGCTCGACAAAGGCCTCGACGAGCCCCTCGCCGATCCCGCTGCCGCCTCCGGTGATGACGACGCGCTTGTCGGTCAGGGTCGGATAGCGCGCGCGTGATGCCCGGGCGGTCGCTTTGGCAGCTTCGCCGGGCGCGACGGGCTGGGAGAGAAGGTGGTGAGTTTCGAGGCCGCTCAACGGCTCAGTCCCGCCAGAAGTCTGCGGCCCGCGAGGTTTCGCATGAGCTCGCCGATGCCGAACGTCCACGGCGTGGCGAGTTTCGACGTCGTCACGCGGTTGACGAGGCGGCCGAGGGTCGCGGTCGAGATCGAGACGCGGTCGCCGGTCTTGTGGGTGAAACCGCGGCCCGGCTCGTCGCGGTCCTTGGTCGGCGCGAACATCGTGCCGAGGAACAGCGCGAAGCCGTCGGGATATTGATGCTCGCTCATCGTCTGCTCGAGCAAGTGCGTCGGATCGCGGCTGATCTGGCTCATGCTGCTCGTCGCGGTCAGGGTGTAACCGTCGGTCCCCTCGATCAGCAGATTGACCTCGGCGCGGCGAACGTCGTCGAGCGAGAAACCGTCGTCGAACAGGCGGATGAACGGCCCGATCGCGCACGACGCATTATTGTCCTTGGCCTTGCCGAGGAGCAACGCCGACCGCCCCTCGAAATCGCGCAGGTTGACGTCGTTGCCGAGCGTCGCGCCGACCGCATTGCCGCTCGAATCGGCGATCAGGACGACTTCGGGTTCGGGGTTGTTCCATGTCGAATCCGACCGGATGCCGATCTCCGCACCCCAGCCAACCGTCGACAAGACCTGCGCCTTGGTGAAGACCTCGGCGTCGGGACCGATCGCGACCTCGAGATATTGCGACCACATGCCGTCGGCGATCAGCCGGTCCTTGAGTGTCGCCGCCTCGGGCGATCCGGGGACGACGTGCTGGAGGCCGACGCCGATGACGCCCTCGAGCCGCGAGCGAACCGCTGCCGCCGCGCCGGGATCGCCACGCGCGCTTTCCTCGATCACGCGTTCGAGCGCGGAGACCGCGAAGGTCACCCCCGCGGCCTTGACGCATTGCAGGTCGATCGGGCTGAGCAGGTCGAGGGCACGGTCGGCGGCGAGCGCCTCGAACGTCCCCAGACGCGTACCAAGGGCTTCGTCCAGTCCGCCTTGCTCGATCAACATCGCGACGGTCGGCGCAGCAGCGGTCATGTCGTAGACAACGCCGCTAGCGATAAGAATCGGCACTGGGCCGGCTGCTGTCGCGATACGGCCGAGAAGCCGGGCGTTCTGCCAATCGCTCGGCAGCGCTTCCGCGGAAATGCCCAGATCCATAGTCCCCAAAGCTCTTTATATTGATAGCGCTACCATCGGCGGTGCCGAAATTGCTGTCAAGTTTCGATTTGTCGCCAATCCATCATGTCCAAGCGCCGCGCGACGATTTCCGGCGTTTAATCCCGTATCATTGGGTTAAGGACGTTATCGTCCAATCCGTATTGCGCCAGCGCTCTCCAAGTGCGCTATGTTCTTTTCGTGGAATCACAAGCTAACCCGTCGAAAACGCTCGGATTCGGAACCGGGTCCCGGTTTTTTGAACGCTTCACGGACAGTGTTTGCTACTGGAGGTCTAGCGATAATTTGCTGATCGAGCAGCATCGCACTCTGCTGCCGCAACGGCCGATGATGTATTTAACGATCTTCATCAACATCCTGTTTCTCGACTTTGTTTCGGCACCGTCGATCGGAAGCGCTGCTTTTATCCTGCCTTTGATCGTCTGCGGTTGGATCGTCGCGCGCGTCATGCTCCTGTGGCTACCGTCGGCGACGCGTCGCGTGCGGACCATTGCGGAAATACGGTCATCCTTGACGGGAACACTGGCCGTCGCAGTGATCATTTCGATTGTTCTGAGCATCTGGGGGGCATTGCTCGCGTACGGTAACGGGGCAACGAAGGCGTATATCGCGCTTTTCGCGGTTCTATCGACGATCAGTTGTGCCGTTTCACTGTCGAGTGTGCCGCTCGCGGCATATATCGTCGTCGGGTTCGGCACGATTCCGATCTCGATCGCAATGCTGCTGACCGGCCACGTCATGTTATCGAGCATGGGCGCCAATGTCCTGCTCGTGTCGCCGCTTATCCTCAGCATGATCTACCGTCAGGATCAGCAGCTGCGCCGAGTGGTGGAATCGCGAAGCGGCATCGCATCCGAAAAGATGAAGGTCAGCGAACTTGCCTATCGCGATTCGTTGACCGGCCTCGCCAATCGCCGGGCCTTTCTCGATGCTCTGAGAGAAGCGTCGTCGGCGCGTCCCGGCCACGTTCTGGCGATCGCCATGATCGACCTCGACGGCTTTAAGGTCATCAACGACACCTATGGCCACCGCACCGGGGACGAACTGCTGGTCGAAACTGCGACGCGGTTCAAGCGGCTCGATATGGGCGATGCGGTAATTGCCCGGCTCGGCGGCGACGAGTTCGCTGTCCTGCTCCGCGACGTCGCGCGGTCCGATGATGCGGAGCAGCGTCTGGCGCAACTCACACGCGTCTTCGACGAGCCGTTCGTCGTTGCCGGCCATGTGTTACGGCTGCGCGCCTCGATCGGCCTCGCTCATGACGTACCGGATTCGGTCGCGACATTGTCGCTGATCGGTCGCGCCGACCTCGCGATGTACGAGGCGAAGCGAGCGCATAGCGTCGCAATTTGTTCGTTCATGCCGGAAATGGAGGCGCGGACACGACGGCGGATCATGGTTGAGCAGGCGCTCGCGGATCCGATCGAAAATGACCTCATCACACTAAATTATCAGCCGATCGTCAGCGCTGCGGACGGGCAGATCATCGCCTTCGAAGCGCTCGCGCGCTGGACGCATCCAACCCTCGGCGCAATCCCCCCGTCGGAATTCATTCCTCTCGCCGAACAGGCCGGCATGACCAGCCGGATGACGATGCACCTGCTGTCGACGGCGCTGCGGGCCGCATCGGCGTGGCCGAAGCTTGTCGGCTTATCGTTCAACCTCAGTGGTGCCGAACTCAATTCTCCGTCGATTGCCAGCCGCATATTGACGATGGTTGCCGAGCACGGTTTCGACCCGGGCAGGCTGTCGATCGAGGTCACTGAAACCGCACTGCTCGGCGACTTCGAGGCTGCGCGATGCGCACTGTCGGCGTTGCAGCGCGGGGGCGTCCGCATCCTGCTCGACGATTTCGGTGCCGGATATGCCTCAATCGGCTATCTCCGCGAGATCCAATTCGACGGCATCAAGCTCGACGGCAGCCTGATCGCAACGCTGATCGACAGCTCGTCGGCTCACGACCTGCTCGTCGGCGTCTTGCACTTGTGCAAGGCGATCGGCGCCCCGGTGACTGCTGAAATGGTCGAAAACGCCGCGCAGCACGATCTGCTGCGCGATCTCGGCGTGCAGAAACTCCAGGGGTACTACCTCTCCCATGCGCTGACGCCGGAGGAGGCGCTGCGCGCGTGCAGCGAACCGAAGCGCGTCCTGCCGGTCAGATCCTCGATCGTGTTTCTCAACCAGCGCCACCCGAAGAGGTTCGCTTGAGCCGACACACGGCGGTGCGCTTGGGCGATCCGCGACATCGGGCCGGGCGTGTTCGCCCGGCCCGATGTGCAGTCTCCTAAAGCGTCCGCTCGCGCTCCTCGATCTCGTACGTCTCGATGATGTCGCCCGGCTTGATGTCGGTGTTGTTCTCCAACCCGATACCGCACTCGAGCCCCGAGCGGACCTCGTTGACGTCCTCCTTGAAGCGCCGGAGCGACGATACGTTGGCGACGTAGATGACGACGTCGTCGCGCATGACGCGAGCGCGAAGGTTGCGCTTGATCGTGCCTTCGATAACGCGCGCACCCGCCGCCTTGCCGGTCTTGCCCGCCTGGAAGACTTCGAGCACCTGCGCCCGCCCGACGACGTTCTCGAGGAACTCGGGACCGAGCTGCCCCGCCATCGCCGCCTTCACGTCGTCGATCAGGTTGTAGATGACGTCGTAATACTTGAGCGCGACTCCGTCCCGCTGGGCGAATTCGCGCGCCTTGGCGTTGGCGCGGACGTTGAAGCCGATGATCGGCGCCTTCGATGCCGCCGCCAGCGTGACGTCGGATTCGGTGATGCCACCGACCCCGGAGTGGAGCACGCGGACCTTGATGAGGTCGGTCGAGATCTTGTTGACCGCCGAAACGATCGCTTCGACCGATCCCTGGACATCGCCCTTGATGACCATCGGATACTGCTGCGCCTTGGCTTCGCGGAGCGCGTTGAACATCGCCGCGAGGTCGGCCGGCGGGCCGACGGTGCGTTCGGCGGTGATGAGGCCCGCGCGATACGCCGCGACCTCCTTCGCCCGTGCCTCGGTCTCCATGACGCTGAACGGATCACCCGCGCGCGGGACACCCGACAGGCCGAGGACCTCGACCGGAACCGACGGGCCCGCGGTCTTGACCTGCACGCCCTTGTCGTTGAGCAGCGCGCGCACCTTGCCCCATTCGGCGCCGACGACGAAGACGTCGCCGACCTTGAGCGTGCCGCGGTTGACGAGCACCGTCGCGAGCGGACCACGGCCCTTGTCGAGCTTCGCCTCGATCACCGTCGCCTCGGCGGCGCGGTTCGGGTTGGCGGTCAGTTCGAGCACTTCGGCCTGGAGCAGGACCTTCTCGAGCAGGTCGTCGAGCCCGGTCTTCTTGGTTGCCGAGACCTCGACATCCTGGACGTCGCCGCCGAGTTCCTCGACCTGGACGTCGTACTGGAGCAGCGCTGTGCGGATTTTCTGCGCATCAGCCCCGGGCTTGTCCATCTTGTTGATCGCAACGATCATCGGGACGCCCGCCGCCTTGGTATGGGCAATCGCTTCGATCGTCTGCGGCATGATCCCGTCGTCCCACGCCACCACGAGGATGACGATGTCGGTGACGTTCGCCCCGCGCTTGCGCATGTCGGTGAAGGCTTCATGGCCCGGGGTGTCGAGGAAGGTGACTTTCTCGCCGCCCTTCAACGACACCTGATACGCGCCGATGTGCTGGGTGATGCCGCCGGCCTCGCCTGCGACGACGTCGGTGCCGCGCAGCGCGTCGAGCAGGCTGGTCTTGCCGTGGTCGACGTGACCCATGATCGTCACGACCGGAGGCCGCGGTTCGAGGTCGGTATCGACGTCGACCGCACCGATCACGCCGACTTCGACGTCCGAATCGGACACGCGGACGATGGTGTGGCCGAACTCGACGACGAGCAGCTCGGCGAGGTCCTGGTCCATCGCATCGGTCATCGCCATCGGCGAGCCGAGCCGGTTGAGCGCCTTGAGCAGGTCGCTGCCGCGCTCGGCCATGCGGTTGGCGAGCTCCTGGACGGTGATCTCTTCCGGAACGACGATGTCGCGAACCTGCCGCGCCTGACCGGCACCGCCGCCATGGCCGCGATGCTGCTTCTCACGCGCGCGGCGAAGCGCTGCGAGGCTGCGGGTGCGGACGCTGTCGTCGCTGTCGAGCGCGCGAGTGACGGTGAGCTTGCCTTGGCGGCGGTCGTCGACGCGGCCGCGCGACGGGCGTGCGGGCAAGCCGCGCTTGCCGCCTTCTTCCTCGTCGATGATCGGCGTGATCGTGCCGGGCAGGCGGCCGACCGGGGTTTTTGCCTCGGGCGGACGCAGCGCGGCTTCCTCCTCGGCCTTCTTCTTCTCCTCGGCGCGGAGCTTCTCCATGCCGATCGCCTCGGCCTTTTCGATCTCCTCGCGGCGGCGCGCTTCCTCGAGCGCCTGCATCCGCTGTTCCTCGGCCTCGCGCAGCATCGCGGCGAGGCGCTCCTGCGCGGTCAGCCGGTCAGGTGCAGCGGGAGTCGGGGCGGGGCGACCGCGATTCGGCGCGGGCCCGCGTGGGGTCGCCTGTGCCGAACGGACCGGCGGGGCGGGAGTCGGCGCGGGCGCGAGAGCCGGAGCAGCAGGCGCTGCCGCAACCGGCGCGGGCGCAGGGGTCGGCGCCGGAGCGGCGACCGGCTCGGCACGGACCGGGATCGGCGCGCGCTCGACGGGCGTAAACATCACCGGGGGCATGACCGGACGCGCGGCGGGCGCCGGCGAAGGCTCGGCCGGGGCCGCCACGGCGGGCGTCGCCACCGGAGCCGGGGCTGCAGCGGGGGCCGGTGCCGGCTCGGGGGCCTTCGCGACGGGGGCGGCGGGAGCGGCCGGGGCGGCAACGGGGGGCGCTGCTTGTGCGGGTACTGGTGCGGCCGCTGGTGCGGGGGCCTCGACGACGGGTTCCTCGCGGACTTCGCCCGGACGATGGAGGACGCGCGCACGCTTGACCTCGACCACGACCGACTTCGAGCGGCCATGGCTGAAGCTCTGCTTGACCTTGCCGATCTCGACCGTCTTGTTCAGACCGAGCGGGGCGCGCATGCCGAGCTTGGGTTTGTTGTCGTCACTCATGCGTTACCCTGATGCCTTCTGCGGGAGCGGCATTCGCCCCCATGTCGTTGAAATCCAAGCCGTTGAAGGCGCGCCAGCGGGCAACCGCCCCGCTCACACGCGCTGCCGCCGCCGTCTCGCAGACTGCGGCGTGTACCACATTCTCGCGACCGAGCGCCAAGGACAATATCTCGCGCCCCACTGGTAGAACCAGCGACACGACGGTGTTCGGTGCGCCCTTCGCCTTGCCGTCGAGCTTCGCCATCCCGTCGGGCGCGGCGTCGTTCGCGTGAAGCAGCAGCCGGACCCGCCCTGCGCTCAAAGCATCGCCGATCCGCTCCGATCCCCAGATGAGGTGCCCGGCCTTGTTTTCCAACCCGAGCCGGTCGAGCGCGCGGCGTTCGAGCCCGGCGGCGATCGTCTCGACGAGGGTGTCGGGGACGGTGATGCTCGTCGTCTTGAACGCGCGCATCAGCACCCCGCGCAGCTTGCCCTTGGCGGCGGCGGTGGCGATCAGCGTGCGGTCGGGCGACAGCCACGCCCCGCGCCCCGGCGCGCGCGCGGCGAGGTCGGCATGGACTCCGCCGGCGTCGTCAAGCGCGAGGCGGATCAACGCGTCGCGTGATCCGTGCTCACCCGTCAGGATGCATTTGCGCTCGGGGGCCGACGGTTTCCCGGTTGGACCCTGAACGTCGATGTCGGTCGCTATGCCGGTTTCATTCTGGGACATCCGCGTTCGCGACCTCCCCAGCTTCCGGCTTCACTTCCTCATCGAACCAGTGCGCGCGTGCGGCCATGATGATGCGGTTGCCGTCGTCTTCGGTCAGGCCGAAGGTCTTGAGGATGCCGTCGCGCTTCGCCACCAGCTCGTCGCTGGCGAGGTCGCCGAGGTCGTCGATCGTCTTGATCCCGGCGTGGCCGAGCACGACGAGCATCGCCTCGGTCAGGCCGTCGATCGCGGCGAGGGCATCGTCGACGCCAAGGCCACGGCGCTCCTCGCGGGCGGCGGCTTCCTTGCGGTCTAACGCATCCTGCGCGCGCTGCTGGAGCTCGCCGGCGAGATCGTCGTCGAAGCCCTCGATCGCTGCCAATTCGGCGACGTCGACATACGCGACTTCCTCGAGCTCGCCGAAGCCTTCGGCGACGAGCAGCTGTGCGAGCGTCTCGTCGACGTCGAGCTCGGTCTGGAACAGCTCGGACTTCTCGACGAACTCCTTCTGGCGCCGCTCGCTCTCGTCGGCTTCGGTCATGATGTCGATCTGGCGACCGGTCAGCGCGCTGGCGAGGCGGACGTTCTGGCCGCGGCGGCCGATCGCGAGGCTCAACTGGTCGTCGGGGACGACGACGTCGATGCGGTTGTCCTCCTCGTCCATCACGACCTTGCTGACTTCGGCCGGCTGGAGCGCGTTGACGACGAAGGTCGCGACGTCGGGCGACCACGGGATGATGTCGATCTTCTCACCCTGGAGCTCTTGGACGACCGCCTGGACGCGGCTGCCCTTCATGCCGACGCACGCGCCGACCGGATCGATGCTCGAGTCGCGGCTGATCACACCGATCTTGGCGCGGCTGCCGGGGTCGCGCGCGACCGCCTTGATCTCGATGATGCCGTCGTAGATTTCGGGGACTTCCTGCGCGAACAGCTTCTTCATGAACTCGCCCGCGGCGCGGCTGAGGAAGATCTGCGGCCCGCGGATTTCGCGGCGGACCGACAGGATCAGCGTGCGGACGCGGTCGCCGACACGAAGGACTTCGCGCGGAATCTGCTGGTCGCGGCGGATCACGCCTTCGGCTTTGCCGAGGTCGACGACGACATGGCCGAATTCGGCGCGCTTGACGACGCCGGTGATGATCTCGTTCACCCGGTCCTTATATTCCTCGTACTGACGGTCGCGCTCGGCATCGCGGACCTTCTGGACGATGACCTGCTTTGCTGCCTGCGCGGCGATGCGGCCGAATTCGATCGGGGGCAGCGGGTCGACGATGAAGTCGCCGAGCGCCGGGTTCTTCTGCAGCTTGGCGGCGTCGACGAGGTTGATCTGCTTAAAGAAATCCTCGGGCGCCTCGACGACTTCGAGGACGCGCCACAGCCGCAGGTCGCCGGTCTTCGCGTCGATCTTGGCGCGGATATCGTTCTCGGCGCCGTAGCGCGCACGGGCGGCCTTCTGGATCGCCTCCTCCATCGCCTCGATGACGATCATCCGGTCGATCGACTTTTCGCGCGCGACGGCGTCGGCGATCGCGATCAATTCGGCGCGGTTGGCGGTGACGGCGGCGACGCCTTTGGTCGCGGTGGCGGCTTGGGCCATGTCAGTCCTCATCCTGCGTGTTGTCGTTGTCGGCATGTTCGGCCGGGTCTTCGACGATCTGCTCGGCATCGCCGAAGTCGAGCGGGCGGCTGGCGGCGATCAGCTTGTTGGTCAGCACCAGCTTGGCACTCTCGATCGCGGCAAACGGCACCGTCACCGGTCCGACCGTCGGCACATTGAAGTCGACGTTCTCGCCGGTCACGCCGACGATCGCGCCGTGCAGCCGGGCGCGCCCGTCGATGCTCTCGGTGAACTTGACCCGGACGTCGTGCCCGGCCCATTTGGCATAGTCGCCCAGACGGGTCAGCGGCCGGTCGATCCCTGGCGACGACACTTCGAGCGCATATTCGGCTTCGATCGGATCTTTCTCGTCGAGCATG
>JAYTTV010000012.1:0-12334 GCA_043745075.1 Sphingomonadaceae bacterium | reverse complement strand
TCATTCCGGGTGACCGCCAGCCCGACCTGCCGACGACGATCAAGTTCTTGAACGCGCTCATCAAGACCGGGATCGAAGTCGAGCGCGCCGACGCGCCGTTCAGCCTTGCCGGGACCACCTATCCCGCCGGATCGTTCGTCGTGCGGACCGACCAGGCGTTCCGCCCGCATGTCCTCGACATGTTCGAGCCGCAGGACCACCCGCAGGACTTTGCCTATCCCGGCGGTCCGCCGATCAAGCCGTACGACGTCACCGGCTACACGCTGGCGCTGCAGATGAACGTCCGCTTCGACCGCGTCCTCGATGCTTTCGCGCCCCAGTTTCCGGTCGTCGCCGACGTGATCAAGACGCCGCCGCCGGGGCATATCGTCGGTGACGGGCGGGCGGGGTTCGTCGTCAGCCACGCGACGAACAACAGCTTCACTTTGTCGAACCGGCTGCTCAAGGCGCGTCTGCCGGTCTATTGGCTGAAGGTGCCGACGATCGTCGCGGGCGCGACCCTCGCGCCGGGTGCGCTGTGGATTCCGGCCTCGGCGAAGGCGAAGTCTATCATCACGCAGAGCGTCGGACCGCTCGGCATCGACGCCTATGCCGTCGCCGCAAAGCCAGCCGGCGACACCATTGCGGTCAGGCCGGCGCGGATCGGGCTGGTCGATGTCTATGGCGGGTCGACGGCGTCGGGCTGGACCCGCTGGCTGTTCGACCAGTTCGAATTTCCCTACACGAGGGTCTATCCGCAGGAGCTCGACAAGGGCGGCCTGAACCGCAAATACGACGTCCTGATCCTCCAGAGCGACGTCCTCGGGCGCGAGGAGGGCGGCGGGCGCGACCAGCCCAAGCGCGAGGATGTTCCAGCTGAATACCGCGCCTCGCTCGGCCGGATCACCGCCGACCGGACCTATCCGGCGATCACCAGCTTCGCCAACGCGGGGGGCACGGTCATCGCCGTCGGCGACGCGTCACGGATCGGCCCCACGCTCGGCGTGCCGGTGAAAAATATCCTCGTCACCGCCGGCACCGACGGCAAGGACAAGCCGATCTCATCGAGCAAGTTCTACGTCCCGGGATCGATCGTCACGGTCAAGGTCGATGTCGCCGACCCGCTTGCCTATGGCGTCCCCGAAACCGTCAACATGTTCTACAACAACAATCCGGTGTTCAGCCTGAAGGGGACGACGACGCGGCAGGTCGCCGGATATTACAACGATGACCCGCTCGTGTCGGGCTGGGCGTGGGGGCAGAAGCTGCTGAACGGCAACGCCAGCATCGTCGATGCCACGCTCGGTCGCGGCCGGGTCTATCTTCTCGGTGGCGAGGTCACGCAGCGCGGCCAGCCGTATGCGACGTTCAAGTTCCTGTTCAACGGCATCTTTGCGGGGCCGGGCGAGGCGCATCGCGGGTCATGACGCGGGTTTAGCATCCGGTCGGGCCTCGATCGCTCCTGCCATGATCATTGCGCCGAGCAGCGCCGGGGCAAGCGCCCACAGCGACCCGCGCGCGGCGAGCGCGGCGGTCCCCGCCCACGCGCCCGCCAGCGCAACCTCGCCGAGCCCGACGACGAACGATCCCGACTGGCGGCGACGGAAGGCCGACCGAGGCTGGGGGCGGCCGAACCACGCCTGAAGCAAGGCGGCGGTCAGCGCCGCGACACTTCCCATGACGAGCACGACGAGCGCCGCCCATGGTGCCGCGCCCACGATGGCGAGCGCGGCGACGATCGCGACCCCTGCCGGAACGAGGCAGGCGGCGGCTAGCTTGGCGCGGTGGACCGCGGCGGGTGCCACCGGGGCTGCGGCGAGCAGGTCGGGCGCGTCCTCGGCACAGACGATGATCCACGCGAGCGACGACGCCAGCAGCCCGGCGCATGCCGTCGTGGCGGCGGCGATTGCCGGGGCGTCGAGGCCGTGCTTGCCGCGCAGGACCAGGGCGGCGAGCGGGATCATGTAGATCAGCCGCAGCGCAATCTGCGTGATGAGTTCGGGATCGCGCGCGATCAGCCGCAATTCCTTCGTCACGATGATCCGTGTCAGACCCGTACCGAAGCGCACCGGGCGGTCGCGCGCAACCGCCGTGCGCGCGCCGGTGTCGCTCGACGCCGCGAGGTGCCGCGCGCCCGCCTGCGTCGCCACGCGCGTCGCGACGAACGCGACCGCGACCATCGCCAACAGCGGCACGACTTCACCGAGCACCGCGCGCGCCGGCCAGTCGAGCGGGCTGGGCCAGCGTGCGGTGACGAGGCGTGAAAGCCGGTGCGATAAGTCCGGCGAGACATTGCGGAGCTGGGCGAGCAGGAAGATCGCTCCGCCCAGCACCGCCGCGCTCAATTGCGCCACCGTCCGCGCCCGGCGTGCGCCGATCGCATCGTATAGCAGCCCGATGAAGCCGATCGCGATCGCGGTCGCAACCGTCGCGTCGACCGCGATCATGACGATCCCGCCGAGCCAGCGGGGATGGCCGAGGACCGCAAACGCAATCAGGAATGGCGCGGTGAAGAGCAAGAATGGCGTGGCGACGGTGACGATGACACCGACCGCCTTGACGGCGAGCACGCGGGTGGGGGGAAGCGGGGCCGACAGCAGCAGGTCGAGATCCTGGCGTTCGTGGAAAGTCCGCAACACTGCGATCGACGCCGTCGACATCATCAGGATGAGCAATCCGACCACTGCCGCGCCGAGGTAGCCGAGGACCGCAACGCGCATATGCTCGGAGACCGGGCCGACATCGCGCAGCGACCAGGCGAGGAAGATGCCGCCGATTGTCGGCACTGTCGCGAGCAGGATCGTCGGGACGTTACGCGCGAACCAGCTCGTCCGCGTTCCCGTACCACGCAACGCAAGGCGCAACTCATGGCGGAGAAGCCACGCGAACCCGCCCGGCCCCGGCTTCATTCGCCCGCCAACGCGATGAACATTTCCTCGAGGGTTGCGCCGGTGTCGCCGCGCAGGCCACGCAGCTCGTCGAGCGTGCCCTCGGCGACGAGGCGGCCCGCCCGGATGATGCCAATCCGGTCGGCGAGCCGTTCGGCGACCTCAAGGATATGCGTCGTCAGGATCACCGTGCCGCCGGCGGCGACCCGCTCGACGAGCAGGTCCTTGACCTGCCGCGCCGCACCCGCGTCGAGCCCCGTCAGCGGCTCGTCGAGGATGAGCAGCGCTGGGTCGTGGATCAGCGCACCGGCGAGTGCGGTCTTCTGCTTCATGCCGCGCGAGAAGGTCTCGCAGCGCGCATCGCGCTGGTTCCACAGGTCGAGCCAGCGAAGCAGCTCCTCGGCCTTCACTGCGGCGGGTTCGGGGTCGATGCCCCACAGGCCGGCGACGAACTCGAGATATTCGAGCGGGCTCAGCTTGTCGTAAAGCAATGGATCGTCGGGCAGCCATGCGACCCGCCGCTTCGCCGCGATCGGGTCGGCGAGCGCATCAATGCCGAAGATGTCGATGCGGCCTGAATCAGGCGCGAGCAATCCCGCGACCATCAGCAGTGTCGTCGTCTTGCCCGCTCCGTTCGGCCCGAGCAGCGCGTAAAGTTCGCCCGCGCGGACGACGAGGTCGAGGTCGTCGACCGCAACGCGCGCGAAGCTCTTGCGCAGGCGGGTCACGGTCAGCGCGGCGTCGGTCATCGTCTTCCTCTGGGCCGCAGGGATCGCTCCACGGACCAAGGCTTTGTTACCGGATTTGCCGCGACAGCAAACCGATAAGACGATGACCGCGCCGCGCTCCCCCGCTCACGCGCGCAGTCGCGACGCGTTGCTGGCCTCAGGCGGCGACGCTGACCCGCCGGCGGCGCGCGGCAATGCCGACGATGCCGAAGCCCGCAACGAGCATCGCCCAGCTCGTGGGCTCGGGGACGGCACCGGCGGCACCGGCACCGGCGGTCAGGAATACGCCCGAGTCCGAGGTGTACGAGACGCCGTCGACATGGCCGATTTTGACGCCGCCACCGTGCGAATAGTCGAGCGTCGAGTTGCTGGTGTTGAGGCCGAGAGAAAAGCTGATGGGAATGTCTGCGGTCGCGCCGGTGATCGCATAGATGCCGGAAAAGCGCGTATCGGTCGGGGTATAACTGGCGAACGACGAGGATACCCAGCCGCCGACGCGCGGGTCGGAGGCATAGGCAAAAGTCGGTGAGTTGTAGCTGCCGCCGTAGTAGCCTGCGCCGTAGTCGCCGAATTCATACGTCGAGGCACTGCCGAAATAGAAACCATAGCCAAGCTGGGCGGCGGCGTGATCATAGTCGCTGGTGGCAACCGTTCCGGAGAAGGAGAAGCTGACCGGGATGTAGGTGATCGTGCTCGCGGTCGCGCCAGCGACGGTGAAGTGCAAAGTGTCGGCGAGTTGCGCGCTCGCGTTCGCGCCGGCGAAGGGGCCGGCCCCGGAAGCGGTGAGAAAGATCTTCCCCGTTGCGAGATCGGCCGAGGAGGTGGCAACCGCCATGTCCGGCAAGCCGACGACGGCGACCACGCTCGAAGAATCGTTCGCGCGCGTCAGCTTGCCTGTGGTGTCGGTCGAGCCGCTGACCGTGACGGTCTGGTACGAGCTATACGCGCTCGGGTCGCAGGTGCTGCCGCCGCCGTCGTTGTTGATGAAGGCCGCGCCAGTCCGGCCGGAATTGTAAGTTGCGGCACAACCGCGGAGATAACCGCGGCCGGTGTTGGCGAAGGTGGTGACCGAATAGCCGGCGTGGGCCGGAGTCGTCGCCGCGAGCAAGGTCGCGGTGCCGACCGATGCAAGGGTGGCAAGGCGGATACTACGGATCATTTCTAGCTCTCCTGTTTACGATCGAAGTAATGGCCACAGCGCAAGAATCGTTAACCACTTCTTTCCTTGGCTGGTCGTACGGCGTCGTGCGTCATGGCGGTATCGGCCAGATGGGGGACCCGGATGGGGGATGGCCGAAAGGCTGTTTGACCTTTGCCGGACGCCCGACGAAGGTCGGCACATGGCGCGATCCCTGCCGATCATCCTGCGCGACGCGGCGAGCCCGGATCGCGAGCAGGCCGACCGCGACTATGCGGTGACGCATCCGCTGCGCCCGATGCTGACCGCAGGCATCCTGTCGCTTGGCCTGTTCGTGCTCTCGTCAGTACTTAGCTACGCGATTGTTCGGGCGTCGCCGCCGCCGCTGACGATCCCCCTCCTGATCTACACGTCGGCCTTCGTCGGCTTATGGGTCGTGGGATTGGGGGTCATGGTCGCGCGCCGTGCGGGCCATGCCGAACGCGTCCGCGTCTGGAGCCGCCTTGCGGTCTTCATTATTCTCGGCAGCCACGTCGCGTGCTTCGCGCTGATCTGGGGAATCATGCCCTTCCTGAGCTTGGACGGGCAGCTCTTATTGGCGATTCCGTTGATCGGATGCATCCCCGTCCAGCTGATCTGCAGCCCGGAAAACAGCTTGGCCAATCGCAGTGGCACCGTCGGGGTAATCGGTTCGCTCGGCGCCTTCTTCGCGACGCGCGGAACCGATGTCGCGACGTTCGCCGCGCTGTATATCTTCGGCTTCGGGGTTGTCATGTTGATCCTTGGCGACCGGGTTGCGGGGACCGTCCGCGCCACGGTTGCCGCCCGGCTCGCGAGCGACGCTGCCGCGCGCAAGCTCGACCGGCTGCTTTCCGAAGTCGCCGCCGAGCGCGATGCCAAGACCAAGTTCATCGCCGCCGCCTCGCACGATCTCGGCCAGCCGCTCGCCGCCGCCGCATTGTTCTTCGACCAGAGCCTGCGGACGACAGACGAGCTTGCCCGGGCGAAGGCGATCGAAGGGGTCCGCCGTGCCTTTGCCTCGGCGGATCAATTGCTCTCGCATATGCTCGGCCACCTTCGGCTCGAGGCGGACGCGGTCGAGCCGCACCGGTCGCAGGTCGCGGTGGGTCCGCTGCTCGCGCGGGTCGCGGCACAGTATGCTCCGGCAGCGGCGGCGGCTGGCATCGCCCTGCGCACCGGCGGCGCACAGCTGGCGCTCCTCCTCGATCCGCCGTTGATCGAACGCGCGCTCGGCAATCTCGTTGACAATGCGATCCATCACAGCCGGGGCAGGCGGATTTTTCTCGGTGCGCGTCGGCACGGCGACACCGTCCGCCTGTGGGTGATCGACGATGGCGTCGGGGTCGCGCCGATCGATGCACTTCACATCTTCGACGATTATTATCAGGCCGATTCCGGGGGCAACACGCAGCGCAGCGGCTTCGGCCTCGGCCTGTCGTCGGCACGCCGGCTGGCTATGACGATGTCCGGAAGCGCGGGCCTCGATCCGCGGTGGCGGCGCGGGGCGGCGTTCTACCTCGAGTTCGGTGTCGCGTCGTTTTTGCCCAGCGGCGCGCGCCATGGAGAACTCGCGGCATGAAGACGTGCCTGATCGCCGACGACCATGTCCTGATGCGCGAGGCTCTCGCCGGGACCGTACGCCTTGCGTGGCCCGATGCGACGGTCACCGAGGTCGGCACCTTCCCCGATGCATGGGCCGCGGCCGCCCGCCATCCCGACGTCGCCGTCGTCGACCTCGTGATGCCGGGTGCATCGCCGCTCGTCGGCGTCCGCGGCATCCGCGAGGCGTCGCCCGAAACCGCGATACTCGTCGTCACCGGCACCGAGGACGACCGGCTGCTGCTCGACCTGCTCGATCTCGGGATCGCCGGCTTTGCGGCCAAGACGTCGAACGGCCAGATCATCGAGGCGGCGCTTCGCCTGATCGCCGCCGGCGGGCGCTATTTGCCACCGCGGCTCGCCGAGATCGCCGCGTCGCGGATCGACACGGGCACGCCGGCAAGGCCTGCGCTCGCCGAGCGCCCCGGCCTGACCGACCGGCAGATCGCCGTCCTCCGGCTCGTGGCGAATGGTCTGTCGAACAAGGAGGTCGCGCAGTCGCTGGCGTTGTCGCCGGCCACCGTCAAAACCCATTTGTCCCATGTCCAAACGATCCTCGGGGCGAAGAACCGGACCGATGCCGCGAGCCGCGCTCGCGCCCGGGGTCTGTTGTAGACGAACCGTCGGCGGCGGCTGAGCTTGCCCGCGGGCGGCCGTGTCACACTCGCGGATGGTCGACGCCGGGCCAAAGAACGATCGATGCGACGAAGCCCGAGGCAGAACGGGGAGCGACCACGGCGGTCGCGACGCCGGGATCACTCCCCTTTTCGATAAATGTACGCACGAGAAGAATTGCCAGAAGTCCAAGAACGATCGCGCCAATACGCACGAATAGCGACCGTCTCAACACTCCTGGCAATTCCGCGGCCACGCAACACTAAGCAACACTAAGCAACTACACACTCATTTCCATCGTCCGCCCTTGCGACCCGGGAAGGGCGATGGCCTTCAACGACCTGGCTTCGGCAGTCGATGCCGTCAGCCACGCCGAAGCCTTGAAATCAGTCGGGGTTTGGGAGTGACATTGGCGGAAGCAATTCATCGAATTGCTGATCAATCCCATAAACGCGATCGCGACGGTAACGATGCCGCCATCCGTAATAGCAAGTATCAACGCATTTTCGGTTGCGGATGCCCCGGACTTTCTGGCCAGGATATGCTTCAAAGCTGCATCGTGTGGTACGCCCCGCTAATTACGCTGATACCAATGTGCTCACAAAGCCCGAACCGGGATTGGTGCAGGCAACGGGGGTCGAGAGAAAGACTTGCTGCAGGCTGGTCGACTAAAGTCCTTCCGTCCTGTGGCACCGGCAATGTCGTTACTCCTGTTACCCATTGCAAACTCGTCGAAAAGCATCATCGACCGCAACAGTTTTTTTATTGATAAAAATTAACCCGTTAAAAGTGTTAACGTCAATGTTAAGTCGGCTCCATGGGCGAAGTATCAAACAGCACGATATTTGGCACCGGATCGTTAACCAATAAATTTCGATAATTGCAGCGTGTCTGTCCTCGAATGACTCGAAGACATTCGAGCTATCGTTGTGTTGCGTTCGAAATGATTGTCAGAAAATGTGAACCATATTCAACACTTTGTACTATATCGCACCAAACGATATTGGCATAAGTTAGTCTGACACGCATAACTTTGGAATAAAGAATTGCCTACTAGCTCTTTGCCGTAACTTTATGCGTTGTGTAGGCTTTCCTGCCAAGCAATTCACTTATCGGCGGTGTGCTATCGGCCTGCGGGAGGCTTCATCCCGCGGTTCTGGCCTCGGCGGCACGCGAATCGCGGTCTCGCACCGGCAGGGCAGCAGGAAATCCGCAGCCCTTAGCCGCGCTTGAGTCCCGCCAGCGCCGCGATCGTCCGGTCGACTTCGTCCGCCGTCGAGTAATGCGCCAGTCCAAGGCGGACGAGGCCGCCCGTCTCCACCAGCCCGAGGCGCGCGACGACCTCGACCGCGTAGAAATCTCCCGACCAACCGAAGATGCCCTCGGCGGCGAGGTGCGCGGCGATCGCGTCGGGGCCGATGCCGTCGATGGTGAAGGCGAAGGTCGGCACGCGCCCGGCCATCGTCGGCGGGCCGTACAGCCGCAGGCCGTCGATCGTCGTGAGCCCGGCGAGGAAGCGCTCGCCGAGGCTGGCCTCGTATGCCGCGATCGCGGTCATCGCCGCGCGCAGGCGCGACCGCCGATCGTTGCTCCGGTCGCCGATCTCGCCGCCGAGCCAGTCGAGATAGTCGATCGTCCCCGCGACCGCCGCCTGACCCTCGAACGACGGCGTGCCGGTCTCGAAGCGCGACGCCGCGGGCAGCGACTTGGCGGGGCGCACCTTATACGCCGCGATCGTCTCGAGCAGTGCCGCGCGGCCCCACAGAACGCCCTGATGCGGGCCGAAGAACTTGTAGGGCGAGCAGACGAGCAGGTCGGCGCCGAGCGCGGCGACGTCGGTCGCGACGTGGGGGACGAGCTGGACCGCATCGACGAAGACCAATGCCACCGAATGCGCGCGGACGATGCGGACGATTTCGGCGATGTCGTTGAGCGTTCCCAGCGCGTTGCTCGCGCCGCCAACCGCGACGAGGCGCGTCTTCTCACCGAGCAATCCGGGGAGCGCGGCGAGATCGAGGACGCCGGTCGCGGGGTCGAAATCAATCCAGCGGACCGTCATCCCGCAATCGGCGGCGACGCGAAGCCACGGCGAGACATTGGCGTCATGGTCGAGCCGCGTTACGACCAGCTCGTCACCCGCCGCCCAGTCCTGCGCGAGCGCCCGCGACACCGCAAAGGTCAGCGACGTCATGTTTGGCCCGAAGGCGATCTCGCCGGGATCGGCCCCGAGCAGGTCGGCCATCGCCGCGTGCGCCGCCGCGCTCGTCCGGTCGGTGTCGACCGAACTGGCGAAGGCACCACCGGAATTCGCGGTCCCGCCTTCGAGGTGCGCGACCATCGCGGCGATCGCGGGGGCGCAGATCTGCGTGCCGCCGGGGGCGTCGAAATAGACGCGGCTGCGTCCGCCGTCGGTCGCGGCGAGCGCGGGGAATAGAGCGCGGACGGCGTCGATCGGGAAGGTCATCGGGCACGCCTTGCGGTGACGACGGTGTCGACCTCGTCGTTGCGGGGGTTGACGAAATCGAGCCGGATGCGCCCGTCGGGGGTCGTCGTGACGCTCGCCGGGACCGATGAATTGGTCAGCAGCCAGCCCGCGGGTAGGACGATGGCATTCGCCGGGCGGCCAAAGCTGCGGTGCCAGACGAGCTCATCGCCGCTCAGGCCATAGCGGTCGGGGTCGGTGTACGTCTCGGCGATCCGCAGGCGGCGGCTGGTGCCGGGCTCGATCGCGGGCAAGCGAAACACGACCGCCGCTGTGTCGGGCGTGACGTCGGTCGCGTCGGGTTCGAGCGCGGTGATCGCCGCTCCTTTGATGTATTCGGGGGGCATCGTCGTGCCGGTGTCGAGGTCGCGCGCCGACGGGTTGCTCGCCGTGCTGCCGGTCCGGACGACGTTGACGTATGCGGCGACCCCCGGTTTTGTCTCGGTATAATCGTGGGTCAGGTCGAAGGCGTGGGTCTCGGGCTGGCGGAGATAATAGACGATCTCACGGCTTTGCGCGGCGCGGTCGCTGAACTTCGCGGCGAGGCTCGACGGGGTGGCTGGAACCGCTCCGGGGGTGGCCTTTAGGATCAGCGGGGCCTGGCTGGGGGAGGTGTTGACGAACGACACCGCAATCCGGCCGTCGGGCTGCTGGAGGACTTGCGACGGGACATTGCACGCCGCGAGCCGGTAGCCGGGGGGCAGGACGATCGTGTTGCGCTTGATCCCGAGCGGGCGGTCGAAGACGATCGCGTCGCCCTCGCGGTGATAGCTCTTGGCGTCCTCATAGGTCTTGTCGATCAGGATGCGCCCGCCGCCGCCGCCTTCGGGGACCGGATGGGCGAGGGTGACGGCGATGTAGCGGCTTCCCGGCGCGGCGTCGGGTACCCCTCCGGCTTTCGCGACCGCGCCGTCGACCTCGTTGAACATCAATGGCTTGCCGGTCGCGCGGTCGGTGACGTGCTCGTCGCTGGCGATGCTGCCGGGGCGGACCGGGTTGTAGTAGGCGGTCGCTCCCGGGGTCGTCGCGGTGATCTCGTAGACGATGCGGAACTTGTGGCTGTCGGGGGCGAGCAGCTCGTAGCGGGTGTACGCTCCGCCCTCGGTCTGCGGCGCGGGCGCGGCGGCAACGGTGAACGCCGCGGCGGCGGCGAGGGCGAGTCGGGACAATGCTGCGGTCATCCGCGTTTCATGCAACACGGTGAAGCCGACCGCTACGGGCAATCGTTGCCGTCCGCACGAGCACCCGCACACGCCCGCACCCGCACACGCCCGCACCCAGCCCCGCAAAGGACTGCCATGAAGTCGAACTGGCCGATCGTAGCTTTGGCCGTAGGGGCGTTCGGCATCGGCACGACCGAGTTCGCGCCGATGGGAATGCTGCCCGTGATCGCGGCCGGGCTCAGCGTGTCGGTGCCAAAGGCGGGGTTGCTCGTGACGGGCTATGCGCTGGGCGTCGTCGCGGGCGCCCCGTTGTTGACGCTGCCGACCGGTAAGGTCGACCGCAAGACGCTGCTGATCGGGCTGATGGCGTTGTTCACGCTTGGCAACGCGCTGTCGGCGATCGCGCCGGGCTATGCCAGCCTGCTCGCGGCGCGGGTTGTGACGTCGCTGTCCCACGGCGCGTATTTCGGCGTGGGGTCGATCGTCGCGGCGAAGATCGCGGGCAAGGGCAAGGAGGCGGGGGCGATCGCGGCGATGTTCGCCGGGCTGACGATCGCCAATATCGGCGGCGTCCCGCTTGCGGCGTGGGTCGGCGACACGATCGGCTGGCGGACCGCCTTCGCCGGGATCGCCGGGCTCGGGGTGATCGCGATCGCGGCGCTGGCCTTCGCGCTGCCATCGCTGCCCGCCGAGGCCGAGGCCGACATCGGCGCGGAACTCCGTGTCGCGGCGCGCTGGCCGGTGGTGCTGGCGCTGCTGACGACGGCGTTCGGATCGGCGGCGATGTTCACCGTCTTCACCTATATCGTCCCGATCCTGCGCGAGGTGACGCACGTCTCGCCGACGCTGGTGACGGTCGCGCTCGTTGTTTACGGCGTCGGGCTGACCCTCGGCAACTGGCTCGGCGGGCGCTTCGCCGATCGCGCACCCGACCCGACGCTGATCGTCGTGCTCGTCGCGCTCGCGGTGCTGCTGCTCGTGTTCGCCGGGACGATGCACGCGACGATCCCCGCGCTGGCGACGATCTTCGCATGGGGAGTCGCGACCTTCGCGCTGGTCCCGCCGCTCCAGTCACGGGTGATGGCGGTGGCGCACGATGCGCCGAACCTCGCGTCGTCGCTCAATATCGGCGCGTTCAACCTCGGCAACGCGGGCGGCGCGGCGCTCGGGGGCGGGGTGATCGCGCTCGGGCTGGCGTACGAGTGGGTCGCGGTCGCGGGGGCGGCGATGGCCGGGATCGCGCTTATTCTCGTCCTCGCGGCGCGGCGGTGAACACTTCGACCTCGCCGGTGAAGCTGGCGAGGTGCCCGGCGGTCAGGCGGAAGCCGTCGACGTCGTCGGCGATGTAGCCGCCGACCTGCGAGCGATGCGCCCGCGCCGCCCAGCGTTTTGCGGCGATACGACCGTGTGCGCGAGGGCCGCCCGCATTTACCCGCGACCACACTGCATAACTGAACAGTGCGACGCCGCAGCCCCGGGTCGCATCGACGCTCAGTCGCCAAGCCGCCTGGTGATCGGGATGGTGGTCACGCGGTGAGGCGGCGACGACGACCCCGGCTCCAAGCGCGGTCAGCACCCTGCGCAGCGCGAGCGCATGGCCTTCGGTGGCGACGTCGCCGTCGTGCCAGCCCATGAAGCGAACCGCCGCGCCGCCCGCTCCAAGCCGCGCCATCGCACGCCGCATTTCCGAGCGGCGCAACCGGCCGAGCGCGGCGGGGGGC
>JAYTTV010000011.1:0-12339 GCA_043745075.1 Sphingomonadaceae bacterium | reverse complement strand
GGTGAAAAGCCACGGTAGCGCCACCGCTGCGGGCGTGGCCAACGCGGTCGCGGTCGCGGCGCGGTTGCTGGAGGAGAACCTGACCGACCGGATCCACGCGGATCTTGTCCGGGTCGGCGCGGAGGCAATCAGGCGTTCGGCCAAGTCGGGTCGCACTCGCCCTGCCGTCGTTCCTGCCTCGGACGAAGCCGCATGACGCTGCGCTCGGTGATCCGCGGCAGCGGCTCGGCACTGCCCAAACGCGCCGTACCTAATTCCGAGATGGCGGCGATGGTCGACACCACCGACGAATGGATCGTCGAGCGCACCGGCATCCGCCAGCGCCACATCGCCGCCGACGGTGAACTGACCTCCGACCTCGGCGTCGCTGCCGCGCGCCGGGCGCTCGATGCCGCCGGGCTCGGCCCCGACGACGTCGACCTGATCGTCGTCGCCACCGCCACCCCCGACCAGACCTTCCCGTCGTGCGCGACGGTCATCCAGCACAAGCTCGGCATGGTCCACGGCGTCGCCTTCGACGTCGCCGCGGTGTGTTCGGGGTTCCTCTATGCGCTCAGCGTCGCCGACGCGATGCTCGTCACCGGGGCTGCAAATACCGCGCTCGTCATCGGCGCGGAGACGTTTTCGCGGCTGCTCGACTGGACCGATCGCGGCACCTGCGTCCTGTTCGGCGACGGCGCGGGCGCGGTCGTGCTGCGCGCCGAGGACGCTCCTGGGACCAGCGCCGACCGCGGCATCCTCGCGTCGAAGCTCCATTCGGATGGGCGCTACAACGACCTGCTGTACGTCGACGGCGGCCCGGGATCGACCGGCACCGTCGGCAAATTGCGAATGAAGGGGCGCGAGGTATTCCGCCACGCTGTCACCAACCTCGCCAATGTCATGACCGAGACGCTCGCCGCCGCCGGGCTCGCCGCGAGCGACGTCGCGTGGGTCGTGCCGCACCAGGCCAACCTCCGCATCCTCGAGGGCACCGCGAAGAAGCTCGGGCTGCCGATCGAGCGCGTCATCGTCACCGTCGACGGCCACGCCAACACGTCGGCGGCCTCGGTTCCGCTCGCGCTCGACGCCGCCGTTCGTGATGGACGGATTAAACGCGGTGATTTACTGATACTTGAAGCGATGGGTGGTGGCTTTACGTGGGGTGCGGCTGCAGTTCGTTGGTAACGGGGGCACGAGGGGGATGATGGAAATGAGTTCGTCGAGCGAAACCAGCGTCCGGGTCCGGGGAGCCGCGCGCGCCAAATCGACGACCGGCAGCGTCACCCGCGCCGACCTGTGCGAGGCGGTCCATCGTGAACTCGGCCTCGCGCGGAGCGAGTCGTCCGATCTCGTCGAACAGGTGCTCGACCAGATCTGCGCGACGCTGATTTCCGGGACCAACGTCAAGGTGTCGTCGTTTGGCAGCTTCGTCCTTCGGCACAAGGGCCAGCGGATCGGGCGCAACCCGAAGACCGGCGAGGAAGTGCCGATCGAACCGCGCACCGTCCTGACCTTCCGCCCGAGCCAGTTGCTCCGCGCGCGGATCAACGGCGGCGTCGACCCGGGTCCCGAACCCGACGACGCGGATGCCGCCGACTGATGGCAGCGAGCGAACCCGCGTACCAGACGATCAGCGAGGTCGCCGAACGGATCGGTGTCCCGCAGCATGTCCTGCGCTTCTGGGAGACGCGGTTTCCGCAGATCCAGCCGCTCAAGCGCGGCGGCAACCGGCGTTATTACCGGCCACAGGATATCGCGCTGCTGACGCGGATCAACCGCCTGCTCCACACCGACGGTTATACGATCAAGGGCGTGCAGAAGCTGCTCGAGGATGGGGCGGTGCCGTTGGCCGATGCCGCGCCGAAGATGGCTGCGCTGCGGGTGTCGGTGCCGGCTCCGGTTCCGGTTTCGGGGGCCAGCCAGCTCCGCGACACCAGCCCGCTGATCGCGATCCGCGCCCGGCTTGCGGCGGCGCTCGCCGAGGCGCGCGCGCTTTGACCCCTTACGTCCTCCTCCCCTCCCCCTTGGGGGAGGGGCCGGGGGTGGGGGAGTCACCACGAGCTTTTCAGGCTGGAACTGCCCCACCCCCGGGCCACGCCAAGCGGCGTGTCACTCGCCCCTCCCCTGAAGGAAAGGGGTGGGTCTCGTGAAAACCATCGCGGTCTTCTCGGTCAAGGGCGGGGTCGGCAAGACCGCGTGTGCGGTCAATCTCGCTTACGCTGCGGCGACGCAATCGGCCCGGCGGACGTTGTTGTGGGACCTCGACGGGCAGGGCGCGGCGACCTTCACGCTGCGGCTGGCGGCAAAGCCCGGCACCTCGGCGCGCAAGCTGTTCGCCGCCGATGCCGAACTCGACGCGCTGATCCAGCCGAGCGCGTACCCGAACCTCGACGTCCTCCCCGCCGACAAGTCGCTGCGCCACCTCGACCGGCTGATCGCCGAGGACGGCGCGCGCAGCCTCAAGAAGATGCTGAAAAGCTTCGAGCGCGATTACGACCGCGTCATCCTCGACTGCCCGCCGGGGCTGACCGAGCTTGCCGAGCAGGTATTCCGCGCCGCCGACCTGCTCGTCGTGCCGCTGCTGCCGTCGCCGCTGTCCGAGCGCGCGTACGACCAGCTCGTCGCGCACCTCGGCAAGCATCACCGCAAGGGGCCCGCGCTGGTGCCGGTGTGGACGATGGTCGACCGGCGGCGCGCGCTCCACAAGGCGACGGTCGACGCGGTCCCCGACCGCGTCGCGATCCCTTATGCGGTCGGCATCGAGGCGATGGCGGTCCATCAGGCCCCGGTCGCGGCGACCGCGCCGAACGGTCTTGCCGCGCGCAGTTTCAATAAGTTGTGGGGCGAGGTCGAAGCGGCGCTGCGCTAACGGCGAACATCTGGGGGGACGACGACATGACGACCGAACTGACGCTGCTCGCGTGGACGATCGTTCTCGCAGTTGTCTACATCATCGCCTTCGACGTCGTCCGCACCGGGCAATACGGCACGAAATGGAACATGGGACCGCGCGACGCTGCGATGCCGCCGCTGTCGCCGGTCGCCGAGCGGCTTGGCCGCGCGCAGGCGAACCTGTTCGAAACATTGCCGTTGTTCATCGGCGCGGTGCTGATCGCGCACGCCGCGGGAGTCCATACGCCGCGGACCGTGCTTGGCGCCGAACTCTATTTCTGGGGGCGGGTGATCTATCTGCCGCTCTACGCCTTCGGGGTGCCGGTGGTCCGCTCGCTGGTCTGGCTGGTCAGCGTCGCGGGTCTCGCGCTGATCCTGATCGCGGTGCTGTAGCGCGATGACGATCCGCGCAGGCGTCGGCGGCTGGACCTTCGAGCCGTGGCGCGGGGTGTTCTATCCCAAGGGTTTGCCGCATTCGCGTGAGCTCGAATACGCGAGCCGCGCGCTGACGACGATCGAGGTCAACGGCACCTTCTACGGCTCGATGTCACCCGCGACCTATGCCAAGTGGCACGCCGAAACCCCCGACGATTTCGTCTTTTCGCTCAAGGCCCCGCGCTTCGCGGTCAACCGCCGCGAACTCGCCGGGGCAGGCGAGTCGATCGACCGCTTCTTCGCCAGCGGGGTCGACGAGCTCGGTGACAAGCTCGGCCCGATCCTGTGGCAGTTCGCGGCGACCAAGCGCTTCGACCCGCAAGACTTCGCCGCCTTCGTCAACTTGCTCCCGGCGAAGCTCGGGTCGCGCCCGCTCCGCCACGCGCTCGAACCGCGCCACGAGAGCTTCCGCGACCCGGCGTTCGTGGCGATGGCGCGCGACGCCGGGGCGGCGATCGTCTTCGCCGACGCGCACGCCTATCCGATGTTCGACGAGCCGACCGCCGACTTCACCTACGCCCGCCTCCAGAACGGCGAGGACGACGAGCCGCTCGGCTATCCCGACGCCGCGCTCGACGGCTGGGCCGAGCAGGCGCGCGCGTGGGGGCAAGGCGGGCGCGCCGCGTTCGTCTACTTCATCCACGGCGGGAAGGTCCGCGCCCCCGCCGCGGCGCAGGCGCTGCTCGCACGGCTGTGACCCCCCACCCCCCAAAAGGGGGGAGGGGACGGAGCGCTTTCGGCCTTGTCGCCCAACGGCTTACCTGCAACTTTAGCCGGGTATTCGAACGGGGACTGCCGGTGATGCAACGACCGATCTTGGCGCTCGCCGCCGCACTTTTGATCGCCGGACCCGCCGCCGCGAAGCCCGCGACCGACCGCGTCGGTCACCTGCTCGGCGAACTCGCCGACGCGCCCGGCCCGTCGGGGTTCGAGGAAGCCGTCCGCGCGGTGATGGTCCGCGAATTGCGTCCGCTGAGCGATACGATCACCTACGACGGGATCGGCTCGGTGATCGCCAAGCAGGGCAGCAGCGGCCCGAAGATCATGCTCGACGCGCATATGGACGAGCTCGGCGGCGTCGTCCGGCGGGTGACGCCCGGCGGCTTTTTGTCGATGCAGATGCTCGGCGGCTGGCTCGACCAGGCGCTCGTCGACCAGCGCTGGGTGATCATCGGCAGCAAGGGGCCGGTCAAGGCGGTCACCGGCATCCGCGATATCCACGTCGTCCCCGCCGACGAGCGCGGCAAAGTGTTCCCGCGCGAAAACCTGTACCTCGATGTCGGCGCGCGCAACGCCGCCGAGGTCGCCGCGCTCGGGCTTAGCCCCGGCGACCCGGTCGTCCCCGATGCGCCGTTCGAGGTGATGGCGGGGGGCGACCGCTACCTCGGCAAGGCGTGGGACGACCGCGTCGGCTGCGCGGTGGTGATCGAGGCGCTGCGGCGGCTCCGCGCGCAGGGCCACCCGAACCAGCTGTTCGTCGCGGCGACGGTGCAGGAGGAGGTCGGCCTGCGCGGCGCACGGACCGCGGCCGACCTGATCAAGCCCGACATCGGCATCGCAATCGAGGGCGGCATCACCGGCGACAGCATCGGGCGCAACCCCGAGGAAACGCAGGCTGTGCTCGGCGGCGGGCCGGGGATGTTCCTGTATGATTCGAGCACGATCCCCAACCGTAAGCTGGTGGCGCTGGTCGACCGCGTCGCGGCGGAGGCGAACATTCCGCTCCAGCACGATCTGGTGCAGGGCTACGGCGACGATTCGGCGGCGATCCAGGCGACGAACGGCGGCGTGCCGACGGTCAATCTGGTCGTCGTCGCGCGGTATACGCACGCGCATAACGGGATCATCGACCGGGGGGATTTCGACCGGATGGTGACGTTGGTGGCGGGGGTGATCGGGAAGCTCGATGCTGCCGAGGTCGCGCGGTTGCGGTCGTTCGAGCCGTGAGCTGAGTTAGCTGTCAGCGCAACACCGCGCTACGGCCTCCCCGTGAACAGCGCCTTCGCCAGCGTGACATGCACGCCCTTGTTGTGGTCGACCAGCTCGGTCACCTCGACATCCCCCGCGACGCTGATCAGCATGTACGCATCATCGCGGCTCATGTGGCGCGCGCTCACGAGGAAATCGATCATGTTGCGCAGCGCCTTGCGCGTCGCGTTCGACAGGTCGTCGTCGAAGCCCATCGCGATGTAATGCGTCGGTGTCTCGGCGCGCGGGTACGGCGTGAGTTCGTGCTTGTGCAGCACGAACGTTAGCGTGCCGACGAGCGAGGTTTCGAGCGCGGTGATGTCGACTTCGCCGTTGCCCTGCCCGGCGTGGCCGTCGCCGATCTCGAACAACGCTCCGCTCGCATGGACCGGCAGGTACAATGTCGTTCCCGCGACGAGCGAATGGTCGTCCATGTTGCCGCCGTTGATCGTCGGCGGGGCGCTGTCGTAGCGGCCGAACGCCGGGGGCGGGGCGACGCCCATGCTGCCGAAGAACGGGTGGAGCGGGACCTCGATGCCGGGGCCGAAGTTGGCGACCATCCGCTTTTTGTCGAGCGGGATGATCTTGATTCGCGAGTACGGGAAATCGTCGGTCAGGAACCCCGCGCCGTAGCGGAAGGCGTTGTACGCATAGGGAATCGCGAGTTCGACCTTGTCGATGCGGATTTCGAGCGTGTCGCCGGGCTCGGCCCCCTCGATCGCGACCGGGCCGGTGAGGATGTGCCCGCCGGGGCCGCGATCCTTGACCTCGTCGAATACCTTGCGGAGGCTCGGCTCGACCGCATCGGGGGCGACTCCGGCCTTTTCGAGCGCGGCCGGGCTGCTCGTCAGCAGCGTCTTGAAGACGACGGTATCGCCCGACTTGATCCGCAGGACGGGCTTCGCGGCGGCGTCGTAATTGCCCCACGCGACGGTCTGCGGGGTCGCGTCGAGGGTGAAGGTCTCCGCGCCCGCGGTCGTTGCCGCTACCGTCGCGGTTCCGGCGAGCAACAGCGCCGCCAGGCTTCGCCACATCGTCATTCGGAACACCCCTGCATCGCCGCTCACTTCAATGCCGTGATGCCGTAATCGATCGTCGAGAGATAGCGCGGCGGGCGGCGCGCCTGCGCGGCCTGCTCATAGGCATAGCCGTAGCGGAGGAGCGCGGCGTCGGTCCAAGCCGCGCCGATGAACGACAGCCCGACCGGCAGGCCGTTCGCCAGCCCCATCGGCACGGTGAGGTGCGGATACCCCGCGACCGCCGGGGGCGACCCCGCACCGCCGCCGGCGAAGTGATCGCCGAGGACCGGGTCGATCAGCCACGACGGCCCGAGCGTCGGCGCGACGAGGACCGAAACCTTGTTGTCGGCGAGCAGTTTGTCGATCCCCTCGGGCCCGGCGAGGCGGTGCGCCTCGGCCTCGGCCTTGAGGTACACGGGGTCGGCGAGGCCCTTGGTCTGCTCGGCGATCTCGAACAATTCCTGCCCGAACAGCGGCATCTCGGTCGCGGCGTGCGCGGTGTTGAACGCGATCAGGTCGGCGAGCGTCCGGCTCGGCACGTCGGCGGCCTTGGTCGAGGCGAGGTAGGTCGCCATGTCGGCCTTGAGCTCGGTCATCAGCACGATCTGTTCGAGGCGGCCCATCTCGCCGTCCTTGTCGTGCGGCGGCTTGGTGATTTCGACGAGCACCGCGCCCGCTTGCCGCAGCTTGGCCAGCGCCGCGTCGAATGCGGCGTCGGTCGCGACATGGAAGCCGGCGGCGTAGCGCAACACGCCGACGCGGACGCCCTTGAGCGCATCGGGGCGCAGGCCGCTCGCGAAGTCGGTGCCGATCGCGTCGGCGCGCGCGGTAGCGGGGTCGGCGGGGTCGCTCCCCGCCATCGCGCCGAACAGCAGCGCGGCGTCGGTGACGCTCCGCGCCATCGGCCCGGCGGTGTCCTGGCTGTGGCTGATCGGGACGACGTGGGTCCGCGAGATCGCGCCGACGGTCGGCTTCAATCCGACGAGCCCATTGATCGCCGCCGGGCACGTCACCGAGCCGTCGGTCTCGGTCCCGACCGTCGCGGCGGCGAGGCTCGCGGCGCCTGCCGCACCCGACCCCGCGCTCGATCCGCAGGTGTTGCGGTCGAAGGCGTACGGGTTGCGCGCCTGCCCGCCGACCGCGCTCCAGCCGCTGATCGAGTGCGTCGAACGGATGTTCGCCCATTCGGACAGGTTGGTCTTGCCGAGGATGATCGCCCCGCTTGCGCGCAGCTTCGCCACCAGCGGCGCATCGCGGCCGGGCATGTTCTTCGCCAGCGCGAGCGACCCCGCCGTCGTCGGCATCGGGTCGGCGCTCTCGATATTGTCCTTGATCAGGATCGGCACCCCCGCGAGCGCACCCTGCGGTTTCCCGGCTCGGCGTGCGGCATCGGCGGCCTGTGCCGCCTGCGCCGCGTTCGGGTTGAGCGCGATGACGGCATGGAGCTTGGGGTCGAGCGCCGCGATCCGCGCGCGGTACAGCCGGACGAGCTCGACCGAGGTGACCTTTCCCGCGGCGAGGTCGGCCTTGATCTGGACGACCGACTTCTCGGCGACATCATACGCTGCGGCGGGCATGGCGGCCGCGAGCAGGACGCCGCCGGCGATGAGCGAGTGGAGTTTCATGACCGTCTCCGGAGGTTATTTTGCCGCGAGGAACGCCGCGATGTGGTCGTTGAGGAACTTCGCGTCGGCGGGGTTGCTCGCCGCCCCGGCGGTGTGGCCCCACAACGACGGGATCGGCGTCAGCGTGACGTGCGGGATGAACTGCGCCTCGTAGCGTGCGTCGCCGACCGGGAAATACATGTCGGTTTCGGACGGCATGTAGAGCAGCGGCACCTTGATCGAGGCGAGCGCGCGCTTGGTGTCGCCATTGAAGCCCGGGGTCGTGCCGACGTCGTGCTTCTCCCACGTCCGCATCTGGAGGATCAGGTCGTTGGCGTCGGCACCGGGGATGAAGTCCTGGTGGAAGCCTTCGTAGACGTCGTCGAAGGTCGTGCCCGGCTTCGAATAGCTCCGCCACAGCTCGTCGCGCCACCACTGCGGCGAGAACAGCCACGCCGCCCAGACCGCGCCGAACGCCTTGAGCCCGGCGCGCGGCTGCTCCGTGTAATCACCGTGTGCGAACACCGGGTCGGTCTCGATCGCGGCGATCTCGCTGCGCAGCCGGACGATGCCGGCCGGCCATGCCCTTGCGGTCGCCGAGGTGACGACGATGCGGTCGGCGAATTCGGGGTGGCTGACCGCCCACTGGAACGCCTGCTCGCCGCCCATCGAAAAGCCGATGACCGCGCGGAGGTGGGCGATGTGGAAGGTCTCGCCGAGCAGCCGGTGGACCGCCTCGACATTGTCGCGGATCGTGGCGACCGGGAAGCGCGGGCCGTGGAACGGCTCGGGAGTGTTGCTCGGCGACGACGACTTGCCGTTACCGAACAGCTCGGTCGCGACAAGGAAGTATTTCGCCGGGTCGAGCGCCTTGTCGGGGCCGATCAGCCATTCGTAGCCGTGCGCGTCGGCCATGTAATGTGACGGCAGCAGGATGGCGTTGTCGCGCGCGGCGTTGAGCGTGCCATAGGTCGCGTACATCACCCGCGCCTCGGGCAGCACCGCGCCATTCTCGAGCCTGAAGTCGTGGATGACGAAGGCGCGGCGCTCGCCGTCCTTCGCCGCCGCCACGCTGGGGGGAAGCGCGGCGGCGACGAAGAGGAATGCGATGAGGGCCTTGATCATGCCGCCCTCCGAGTGCCGCGGATCACACCTTGACCTTGATCTTGAACGCAAAGAATTGCCCGAGATAGTCGTAGCTCCCGAGTGCGGCATTCGAACTCAGCGAGATCGCATAGGCGGGCGGGGCGGTGTTGAAGACGTTGTTGACGACCAGCTGCGCGGTGACGTTTTTCGTGATGTCGTAGCCGAGCGAGCCGTTGAACACGGTGTACGCCTTCGCCGTCAGGATCTCCTGCGACTTCGCCGGCAGGGTGACGTCGGACGAGCCGCTGCTCAGGTGGCGCGCCTGGAGATAGAAGTTGAACGGCCCGCGGGTGTAGCGCCCCGACACGTTGAGCCGCACCTTCGGATCGCCGATGTTACCGCGGGTCGGCGTCGTCACGCCTAGGATCGTGAAGTCGTGGCGGTTGGTGTAGAAGCCGTTGATGTCGAACGTCAGTGTGCCGTAGTCGGCGCCCTCGGTCATGCCCAGCCAGCGGATCACCGGCAGGCTGCCGACCCCGAACGTGTACGTCATGTCGAGCTGCGCGCCGTTGAACCCCTGCGCGCCGGCGTTGACCAGCGGCGTGCTGAAGCTGGTGACCTGTCCGCCCGTGTCGCGCTGGAACAGATTGCAGAAGCTGTTGGGGAAGCTCGACGTATCGTAGCACGCGTTCATCACCTGGGTCAGCGACAGGCTGGTGATCGGGTCTTTCAGCTGGATGTCGATCCAGTCGAGCGCGAGGGTCAGCCCCGGAATGAAGCGCGGGCGGGTGACGAAGCCCGCGGTCCACGCGTCGGCGCGCTCGTTGAGCAGCTTCGGGTTGCCCCCGGTGGTGCCGAGGACCGAGGCGTTGACGACGTTCGACTTGAAGCTGCCGAGGTTGGCCCCGAGTGCCTTGAACACCGCCGCGCAATTCGCCTGCCGCTCGGGCTTGGTGCTGATGAAGTTCGGATCGCACGGGTCCTGCGCGAACGACTGGGTGTTGGTCGTCGGCAGGAACAGTTCGCCGATCGACGGCGCGCGGACCGAGTGGGTAAAGTTACCGCGGAACTCGATATCGCGGATCGGCGAGAACTTGCCGCCGATGGTGTAGACGTTCGACACCCCGGCATAGCTGTTGTCGATCCGCCGGAACGACCCGTCGATCTCGGCCGAATGGATGAACTTCCAGCCCATGTCGGGCGAGACGACCGGGATGTTGACCTCGGTATAGATCTCGCGCGACTTGTAGCTGCCCGCGACGTCGCTCGTCGCCGCCGCCCGGCCGAGGCCCGCGGCGGCGAAGGGGTCAACGGTATAGCTGCCGCCCTCTTCGCGATATTCGAAGCCCGCCGCCAACTGCACCGGCCCGGCCCAGATGTCGAACGGCGAGCCGTTGACGTTGAACTGCGCGTCGCGCTGGCTGAGGGTCGAGATGGCGAGATCCTGCGCGGTGACATAGGCGCGCGCCGCCTTGCTCGGCGCGCCCGAGCCGAACACGTTGAGCGGCTGGCAGCCCGTGACCGAGGTCGGCTGGCCGCCACCGCCCGCCACCACCGGCGGCGGGGTAAGCGTCACGGCACAGACGATCTGCCCCGTCGCTGGGTCCTTGACGACATTGATCGCGTTGAGGAAATTCGTTTCATTGATGTCGTAGTAGGTCAGCCGGGCTTGCGAATGGCCGTAGTTGAACGCGGTATCCCAGTTGATCTTGCGCCCGCCGAGTTCGAAGTCGCCCTTGATCCCGGCGACGACGCGGTACGTCGTCGAATCATTCGTCGTCGACTGCGGCGCGATATCGAGGTTGGCGCGCGAGACGTAGAAGGTGCTCGCTCCGGCGGCATTGAGCACCGCCGCCGCCTGCGGGGTGAGGTACGGGTTGGCGGTGGTGAACTGGATCGGCGCCGCGCCCTTCTGCCCGGCGAAGAACGCCGACTGGTACGAAGGCTGCGCCGCGCCGAGGATCGCGGTCGATTGGGCGAACTCGGTCTCGAAATACGCCTTCACATGGTCGGTGACGTCGTAGTGCCCGATCGAGCCGATCAGCAGGCGGTGGTTCGGCGCGACGAACTGCGACTGGCCGGCGAGATTGTCGCCGTCACCTCCCGATCCGAACACGAGGCCGTTGTTCTGGATGCCGAGGTTGACCGGCTGGAGCGTGCCGTCGGGGGCGAAGGCGACGACCTGCCCGGCGGCGTTGTGGATCGCGTTGGGATAGTTCGGGCTGCCCGAGTTGGCGAGCCCGGCGTTGATCGCCGGAATGCCGCCGGGGAAGATGCTCGGCACCGTCGCGTTGGCGACGTAGCACGCGTTGAACCCGCGCGCTGTGCACGCGTCGGACGGCTGGAAGGTCGCGTACGGCAGGAAGTTCGGGCGGTTGAGGTAGGTCAGCCCGTCCTGGTTCTGATACTCGATCGTCGCGGTGATGTTGCCGCGGTCGTCGGCGAAGTTGCTCCCGGCGATGCCGCGGAGGGAGTATGACGTGCCGTCGCCATAGCGCGTGACGCCGTCCTGCGCCTCGACCTGGAGGCCCTGGAATTTGTCCTTGAGGATGACGTTGACCGTGCCCGCGATGGCATCGGCGCCGTAGATTGGCGCGCCGCCGACCGACAGCACCTCGATATGGTCGATCAGCCCGACCGGGATCGTGTTGAGGTCGACCTCCTGCCCCGGAGGCGCACCGCCGAAGGTGCCGCCGACTGTCGGGGCATTGCCCGAGACGAAGCGCCGGCCGTTGACGAGGACCAGCGTCCGCTGCGCGCCGAGGTTGTACAGGTTGACGAACTGCTGTCCGATGTTGGTCGCCGACTGCTGCCCGGTGTTGTTCGACCCCGGGGTGCCGAATGCCGACAGCTCGTTGAGCGCGTCGGCGGCGTTGAGGAACGCGCGGTCGTCGAGCAGCTTGCCGCTGATCGTCTGCGCTGGCTGGAGCGTGTCGAAGCCCGCGCGAGGGATGCGCGACCCCGTCACGACGATGTCCCCGACCGCCGCGCCGGTGTCGTCGGCTGCCGCGATCGTCGTCGGAGTCGCCGTCTGGGCGAGAGCAGGGGCACCCAGCGCGGCGAGGGCGATGCCCGCCGAGGCCAGAAGCCGTGAACGCACTATCGTTGATCGAGTCATCTTCGTCCCCTTCGTCAAATACTCCGTCCCGGACGGTTCCGGGCGGCCCGCTCTCCCAAGGACGCGTCCTTCCGCTGGCGCTGCAATTATGCCCGTCCGCACGGCTCGTTGGCCCCGCGTCGAATGCATGCGCTACGGACTTTTTTTCGGACCGTTCTGGCCCTTGTTGCTCCCCAATTTCGAGCTGAAGGGTATGGGTGCCGGAGCGCGCGCCCTACCCCCACTTTTGGGGGGG
>JAYTTV010000010.1:0-3163 GCA_043745075.1 Sphingomonadaceae bacterium | reverse complement strand
TGCCGTTCAATCCCAGAAATAAGCAGGGCGGCCATCGTCAGCTTTTGTGAAATACGTCGTGGAGTTGCGCAAAGTGACGACAATTTGCTGAAGCACCGGCCTCGGTCGGCTTATAACTCAGGATAAGGTGCGGTCATCGACAACCACAACGGTGCTCAATTTCCCCTGTCCTACACCCCCACACCTCCGTTACCCTCCCCCCGTCGCCACCGGGCAACACGCGCTCTTTCTCATTTGTACATCCCCGTCGTCGCTCCCGCCGGAAAGGCGAGACGAAAAGCACACGCTTTAGTGTGAACTTATTTTGAACTTAGCATCGGAGCGGCCGACGCCCGCCAAAGGCGCGGCGCCAAGAACCGCTGTTCGACGCCCCCCGATCCGCGTTACCCTTGGCCGGTACGAGTCTCGGAGCCTTACGCCATGCCCACCCTCTCGCTCTGCCGCAGCGCCTCGCGTCACCCTCGCACCGGGAGGGTGTTTCGGTTCGACGTGGCGTCAGGTTCGTCAACTTCCGCGGCTTTTGCACTTATCTGGTTCGCTGTCGCCGGCCCCGCGCTCGCCGTGCCGCGCCCGGCGATCTCACCGCTCCACGGCTATATCCTCGGGCGCTATGCCGATGCCGACAACCGGCTCGACGATGCCGCACATTATTATGACGATGCGCTCAAGGCCGATCCGGGGGACCTGACGCTCCAGCGGCGGACCTTCGACACCGCGGTGGCGGCGGGGGACGAGAAGCTTGCGATCGAGCTGGCGAAGCGGCTCGACGCGGCGAAGGCGGGGGATTCGACGACCGCGCTGGTCCGCCTCGCCGATGCGCTCAAGCGGCGCGACTGGAACGCCGCCGACGCCGCGCGCCCGGGGCTGGCCGATGCGGGCTATGCCGCCGTCGTCGGGCCGATCGTCGCGGGCTGGACGCTGTACGGGCGGGGCAAGACCGACGAGGCGCTCAGCGTTCTCGACCCGGCCAAGTTCCAGGGCTTCGCGCGCAGCTATGTCACCGAGCATCGCGCGCTGATGCTGTCGGCGGCGAAGCGGTACGACGAGGCGACGCCGCTGTTCACCGCGCTGCTGACCGGCGAGGCGCGCGCGGTCGTGCGGCTGCGGGTGGCCGGGGCGGCGGCGCTCCAGGCGGCGCACAAGGATGCCGACGCGAAGGCGCTGCTCGTCAAGGGGGGGTCGGACCCCGCGCTCGATGCGGCGCTCAAGCGGCTCGATGCGGGCCGGTCGCTCGAAGCCGGACCGACCGAGCCGCGGCAGGGGGTGGCGTTGCTCGTGGCGCGGCTGGCGGGGGATCTGGCGCGCGAGAAGCCGGTGCCGCTGGCGCTGGTCTTCGCCCGGGTCGCGACCTTCCTCAGCCCCGAGACGGCCGATACATGGCTGATTGCCGGCGATGTCCTCGCCCGGAGCGAACGGCCCGAGGCGGCGATCGCGGCGTTCGCGCACATCTCGCCGAAGGACCCGCAGGCGGCCCTTGCGGCGATCCACCGGGCGGCGGCGCTGTCCGACCTGGGGCGCGATGCCGAGGCGCGCAAGCTGTTCGAGGCGGCGGCGAATGACCCGGAGGCGACGAGCGACGACTGGCAGCGGCTCGGCGATTTCGAGCGCAAGCTCAACCGCAATGCGGCGGCGGCGGCGGATTACGGGCACGCGATCAGCCTCGGCACCCCCGCCGACCCGCCGGGGTGGATGCTGTATTTCCTGCGCGGCGCGGCATACGAGCAGAGCAGCGACTGGGCGCACGCCGAGCCCGACCTGCGCGCGGCGCTGGCGCTGGCACCGGAGGAGCCGACGATCCTCAATTACCTGGGGTATGCGCTGCTCGACCGCGGGCTGAAGCTGCCCGAGGCGCAGACGCTGATCGCAACCGCCGCCAAACTGCGCCCCGATGACGGGTTCATCGCCGATTCGCTCGGCTGGGCGTATTACCGGACCGGGCAGTACGCCAAGGCGGTGACGACGCTCGAGGGCGCGGCGCGGCTCGAGACCGGCGACGCGACGATCAACGAGCATCTCGGCGACGCGTACTGGCGGGCGGGGCGACGGATCGAGGCGCGTTTCAGCTGGCGTGCGGCGCGCGACCTTTCGCCGACCCCCGAGCAAGGCGTGCGTATCGCGAAGAAGCTCGACTACGGGCTCGACGTCGCCACGGCTCAGGCGGCGCAGCTTCCCTCTGCGGCCGCGCCCAAGCCTTGATCGAGGCGGCACCGGCGAAGGTCAACCTCGCGCTCCACCTTCGGCGACGACGCGACGACGGCTATCACGATCTCGAAACCGTGTTTGTTTTCACCGAGTTCGGCGACACGCTTCGTGTCCGGACAGAGGTCGGACTGAGTCTTGCGATAACCGGCCCGCTCGCGGCGGCGGTCGGCGATGGGGACAACCTTGTCCTCCGCGCCGTCAGGGCGCTGGCGGAAACGGCGGTGGTGCCGGCGAACGCGGCGCTGACGCTAGACAAGCATATCCCGGTCGCGGCGGGACTGGGTGGCGGGTCGGCCGATGCAGCTGCGACGCTGCGGCTGCTCAATCGCTTCTGGCAGCTCGATTGGCCGGTCGAGCGCCTCCTACCGATTGCCGCGTCGCTCGGGGCCGATGTTCCTGCGTGCCTCGTGGGGGGAACTGTGGTGGGGTCGGGCAGGGGAGAGGTGCTCGCACCGGTCAACCTCGACGTCGCGGGCACGCCGATCCTGCTGGTCAACCCGCGCGTCGCGGTGCCGACCGGGCCAGTATTTGCCGGCTGGGACGGCACTGATCGCGAGCCGCTAGACCCTGTGGCATGGCGCAATGCACGGAATGATCTCGCCGAACCGGCGATCCGCCTCGCCCCGGTCATCGCCGAAGTCCTTACCGCACTCGCGAAGACCGATGCGTCGCTGGTTCGGATGTCGGGGTCGGGAGCAACATGCTTTGCGCTGTTCGCCGACGTGACCGGACGTGATCACGCCGCTCGCTCGCTGGGCGCCGCCAATGCGGGGTGGTGGGTCTGTCCGACGACGATCGTCTGATCGCAACCGGACGATTTCTATTGCGCTGCAGCATGAGCCGTGCTCAAATATTCTTGATCGCTACTCAGTTTCCCGCTTGACGAGGTTCTGAGTGCGACTTAGATCATCCTCAGTTGTTCTGAGTGAAACTCAAGTTCGTTCGCCCCACCGATTGCCAG
>JAYTTV010000009.1:0-3174 GCA_043745075.1 Sphingomonadaceae bacterium | reverse complement strand
AAGGTCCCGGAGAGTCGAATGGTGTCCCCAGCCGCAGCGGTCTTCCAGATGCTCGCAAGAGTTGCAGACGTAGCAGTCAAGATTTTCGCGTCAGCCGGAATCGATGCGCCGATAGCGCAGATAAGAACGACATGCTTAAAAAGATTAATCATAATACGCACTCCACTAAAACTATACTTACTAGTCGATAAACAAATCTCCGCCTCCGCCCCTGTCTGTATTATCTCCCTGTTACTGCTCGTCCGGATGACCCTGCGGACCTCTAAAAGGTTGTCTGCAAGATTTACAGAGAAAAAGTGGTTTATCCGGATTAGTGTTGAATCGTTGAATCAAGACTCTCCAGTGTCACAGTATAGGTAATTGCTATGCTTGATACGGCGAGTCATCGCGTTGGTAATTTGTTCATAAACTGTGTATGGTACGATAATGTACAAAGCCATATGACGCTAATGACTCATGTTACCAAAACATTACTGTCCGACAGTCGCCGCCTGATGCGCCCGCTCTGCCTGGAATGAGTGATGATCGCATAGCCTGAACGCAGGCGGGCACGCGCGATCCGTTCGTCGGGCTCTCACGCCTTGCCGCGAAACAGATAATTACAGCCGCCGGTCAGGCGGCATCGCTCGCTGCGGAGATCAGTCGTACCGCTCGGGCAGATACGCGTCGTTCGCGCGGTCGCTGAACTTCGTCGTCGTCTTGTGGAAGGTCAGCGGCACCGTGCCGGTCGAACCGTGGCGTTGCTTGGCGACGATGACTTCGGCGAGGCCATGAAGCTTCTCAGCGCGCTCCTTCCACTTGGCGTATTTCTCGATGTCCTCTTCATCGGGCTGCTTCATCGCGTGATAATATTCTTCGCGATAGATAAACAGGACGATGTCGGCGTCCTGCTCGATCGTCCCAGATTCGCGAAGATCGGCGAGCTGGGGGCGCTTGTCCTCGCGATTCTCGACCGCACGGCTCAACTGCGACAGCGCGAGCACCGGCACCTCGAGCTCCTTCGCCAGCGTCTTGAGCCCGCGGGTGATCTCCGAAATTTCCTGGACGCGATTTTCGTTCGCCGACTTCGCCGACCCCTGGAGGAGCTGGAGATAGTCGACGACGATGATGCCGACCCCCTTCTGCCGCTTCAGACGACGCGCCCGTGTCCGCAGCGCCGCGATCGACAGCGCCGGCGTATCGTCGATGTAGAGTGGCAGCTCGCTCAACTGCCCGGCGGCGCGGGCGAGGCTGTTGAATTCGGACTGGCTGATCTTGCCCATCCGAAGATTTTCCGAATTGACCCCCGACTGCTCGGCGAGGACGCGCGTCGCGAGCTGGTCGGCAGACATTTCGAGGCTGAAGAACGCAACCCCGGCCCCGCTCGATTGGCCCGGTTCGATGCCGTCGGCCTTGTCGCGGAGGTAGCGCGCGGCGGCCGAGAACGCCATGTTGGTTGCAAGGCTGGTCTTGCCCATCGCCGGACGCGACGCGAGAATGATCAGGTCGGACTTGTGCAGCCCGCCAATCTTGGCGTTGATCGCGTCGAGCCCCGTCGTGTAGCCTGACAGATGCCCGCCCGACTTCATCGCGCGGTCGGCCATCTCGACCGCGAGCCGCGTCGCCTGGCCGAAGGTCTTGACCGACCCCGATACCTCGCCCTGCTCGGCGACCTTGTACAGCGCGAGCTCGGCGGCCTCGATCTGCTTGAGCGGCTCAACCCCAGCGGCGGTGTCGAAGGCGTTGGTCGCCATGTCACGCCCGACGCGGATCATCTCGCGCAGCAGCGCAAGGTCGTAGATCTGCTGGGCGAAGTCGCGCGCCGCGATCAGCGCGGCGGATTGCTCGGTCAGGCTCGCCAGATACGCGGTGCCGCCGATCGCCATCATGTCGGGGTCCGCGTCGAACAACGGCTTGAGCGTGACCGGCGTCGCGACCATCCGCCGGTCGATCAACATCAGGATCGCATCGTAGACTCGCCCGTGGAGCGGCTCGAAGAAATGCTGGCTGCCGAGCTTGAGCTGGACGTCCTCGACGAGCCGGTTGTCGATCATCATCGCGCCGAGCAACGCCGCCTCGGCCTCGATATTATGCGGCAGCGTCGCGGCGGGAACGAGTGCGAGCGGACCGGCGGCGGGCGGGGCGTATGGCGTGGGAAGCTGCATCGATCCCTTGTCGCGCGAACCGCGACGCTCGACAATCGCCGGCTGTGCGTAACTCGGGGGGTAAGCCTTGGGGTTGCCTGTGAGCAAAAAATTAAGCGGCAACTCCGAAGTGTCGCTATGCGATCGGCGTGCCAAGGACGGCTTTTGCTCGCCCACGCGGCTAGCGCGGCGGCGCGCGACGCGGCATAGCGAGCGCCATGCCGCACCCGCTCAGCCACATTGACGCCTGGATCTTCGACCTCGACAACACGCTGTACCCGGCGAAAACCAACCTGTTCGCGCAGATCGATGCCCGGATGGGGGCGTATGTCGCCCGCCTGCTCGGCGTCGACGCGGTCGAGGCGCATCGGGTGCAGAAGGGCTTTTTCCACGAACACGGCACGACGCTGCGCGGGTTGATGAACGAGCACGATGTCGACCCGCACCACTTTCTCGACGACGTCCACGACATCGACCTGAGCGTCGTCGCCCACGCCCCGCTCCTCGTCGAATCGATCGCGCGGCTCCCGGGGCGCAAGCTGATCTTCACCAACGCCGACACGCCGTACGCCGCGAAGGTGCTCGACCGGCTCGGGCTCGAGGGGGCGTTCGAGGCGATCTACGACGTCCACGCGATGGCGTATCTGCCCAAGCCCGACGTCCGCGCGTATCGCGGGCTATGCGAGACCCACGGCATCGACCCCGCCCGCGCGCTGTTTGCCGACGACATGGAGCGCAACCTCGCCCCCGCCAAGGCGATCGGCATGGCGACGGTGTGGGTCGACAACGGCTCCGAACAGGGACCGCGCCACGCCGCCCCCGACTTCATCGATTTCCGCATCACCGACGTCGCCGACTGGCTCGCGGGCGTCGTCACCGAACTGGAGGCCGCATGAACGACCTGCCCAACGACCTGATCGCCCCGATCGAGGAGGGCTGGGAGGCCCGGAGCGAGATCACTCCCGCCACCGACGGCGCGGTGCGTGCCGCGGTCGAAGCGGCGATCTCAGGCCTCGACAACGGCGACTTCCGCGTCGCCGAGCAGGTCGAC
>JAYTTV010000008.1:0-12486 GCA_043745075.1 Sphingomonadaceae bacterium | reverse complement strand
ACACGCTTGTCATCGCCACCGCGCCGGGTTCGAAGACCGACGTCGTCAGCCGCGTCTTCGCCGCGAGCGCCGGGATCGACGAGGACCCCGTCACGGGTTCGGCGCACTGCGTCATCGCGGGCTACTGGGCCAACAGGCTGGGGCGCAATTCGTTCACCGCGTATCAGGCGAGCGCACGCGGCGGCCACGTCGCGTGCCGCCTCGACGGCGACCGGGTCATCCTCGGCGGGACGTGCGTCGAGGTGATCGAAGGGGTGTTCATTCTTTAGCGGGCGCCGTGAGCTCCGCATTTAGATCGTCATCCCCCGCGAAGGCGGGGATGACGGTTCAAGCGATGGTTCCGCGACTGGCTCCCAAGCACGAGGGCTGTCCTACACCCCGCGTTTCGGCGTAGCCTCGTGAGATGTGCCCGCCCCTCCCCCTCGTCGCGCTGCCAGCCTCGCTCAGCCGTTCCGCGAGCCCCGTCGCAATTGCTGAAAAGCCGGTCGTTCCGTGGACTCGTGTGACCTTCGGAACGGCACGCCGGTGAAAACCCCGGTCGTTGCGTGGTCATGTGTGACCTTTAGCGACCGCAGCCCCGGCGAATCGGCGATCCGCTCGCCCCCGCTTCCCCCGTTGCGTTCGCGCATGAATCTGCGTATCATCAGTCCGTAAAACCTGAGGAGCCGGTCCGATGAACGCCCCCGTCAAGTCCGGCACCTTCGTCCCCGCCGACAAGGACCTCCACCTTCCGACCTACGCCGAGCTGTCGCACTTGCCGGGGCTCAAGCCGCATCCGCTGCCGCTGCTCCGCACGATCGAGTTCCTCAAGGACCCGCTCGCCGGGGTCACCGCCAACGTCGCCAACTTCGGCAAGGTCTACCGGGTCAACAACTTCGGCGGCTGGAACGTCGGGCTGATCGGCCCCGACGCCAATGAGCTGGTCCTGTTCGACAAGGACAAGAACTTCTCGTCCGAACTCGGCTGGACCCCGATCCTCGGCCGCGTCTTCCCCCGTGGGCTCATGCTGCTCGACTTCGACCACCACCGCGCCGACCGCAAGACGCTGTCGGTGGCGTTCAAGCCCGAGCCGATGCGCCACTATCTCGGCGCGCTCAACGCCGGCATCGCGCGCGGCATCGCCGGCTGGCCAACCGGCACCGAGTTCAAATTCTACCCCGCGATCAAGGCGTTGACCCTCGACCTCGCCGCGACATCGTTCCTCGGCATCGCGTGGGGGCCCGAGGCGGACGCGATCAACAAGGCGTTCGTCGACATGGTCGCGGCGTCGATCGGCATCGTCCGCGTGCCGCTGCCGTTCACCGCGATGGGCCGAGGGGTCAAGGGCCACAGGTTCATGTCTAAGTTCTTCGCCCGCGAGATCCCCAAGCGGCGCGGCGCCGACGGAGCAGACTTCTTCACCCAGTTCTGCAACGCCCGCAACGATGCCGGCGACCTCCTGACCGACCAGGAGATCATCGACCATATGAACTTCCTGATGATGGCGGCGCACGACACGCTGACGTCGTCGCTGACCTCGACGATCTACTATCTGGCGAAGAACCCCGAGTGGCAGGACCGGCTGCGGACCGAGATCATGGCGGTCCGCGCCACCGCCGGGCCCGAGCTGCCGTTTGACCGCCTCGGCGAGCTCGAGCAGACCGAATGGGCGTTCAAGGAGGCGCTGCGGCTGCTCCCGCCGGTGCCGTCGGTCCCGCGCCGCGCGCTCCGCGACTTCACCTTCAACGGCTTCACCATCCCCGGCGGCACCCACGTCGGGGTCAACCCGATGTACACCCACCGCATGGCCGAATATTGGGAAGACCCCGAGACCTTCGACCCGTCGCGCTTCAGCCACAACCGCTCGAAGGGCCGCCACAAATACGCATGGGTGCCGTTCGGCGGGGGCGCGCACATGTGCATCGGCCTGCACTTCGCCTACATGCAGATGAAGTCGTTCTTCTACACGCTGCTGAGCGAGTACCGGGTCGTGGTCGATCCCGACTATGTCTGCGATTTCCAGATGTTCCCGATCCCCAAGCCCAAGGACGGCCTGCCGATCCGCCTCGAACGGCTGTGACACGCGCTCGGCGCTGGCCATGGGTGCTCGCTGCGCTCGTCGTTGTCGTCGCCGGGTTCTGGATCGCGTTCCGCGTGCCGGATATCTCCGTCGCCGCCCTGCGCGCAAAATATGGCGGACCGCCGTCGCAGTTCGTCGAGGTGCTACCCGGCCTAACGGTTCATCTGCGTGACGAAGGTCCGCGCGATGCGCCGGTATTGGTCTTACTCCACGGCTCGAACGCATCGCTGCTCGACTGGCAGCCGTGGACCGATCGCCTCAAGGGCCGATACCGGATAGTTCGGTTCGACTTGCCCGCACACGGGCTGACCGGAGCCGATCCGAACAACGATTACAGCACGATAGCCTCGGCACGGATCGTCGCGGCGGTCGTCGACCGGCTTGGCATTCGCCGCTTCGTGCTTGCCGGCAATTCTATGGGTGGCGGCATCGCCGCGCGCTTCGCGGTGGCCTATCCCGACCGCCTCAGCGGGCTGATCCTCGTTGATGCGGGCGGCCAGCCGATGCAAGGCGAACGCGACATACCGCTCGCCTTCCGTATCGCTGATACGCCGCTGCTGCGCGATATGGTTGCCAGCTTCACTCCCCGCTGGCTCGTGGCCAATGGCGTCAAAGGCGCGGTATCGGTCAAATCGGTCATGGATGACGCGACCATCGATCGCTACTGGGAGCTGCTGCGCTATCCGGGTAATCGCACCGCCACGCTCCAGCGCTTCCGCCAAGGGTATGGCAGCATTGCTCCCGCCGACCTCGCCCGCATCGACGCCCCCGTCCTGATCCTGTGGGGGCGCGAGGACCGCTTCATTCCGGTCGACTCAGCCGCCTATTTCGCCAGCCACCTGCCCCACAGCCGGACGATAATCTACGACGGCATCGGCCATCTGCCGATGGAGGAGACCCCCGACCGGTCCGCCGCCGACGTCGCCGCCTTCATCGCGGGTCTTGGCCCGACGGGGCAAACGCCGCCAGATAACGCGCCATCGCCCGCGCCGTCGGCTCGGCCAGCGCGATGAACGCCCGCCGCGCATCGTCCGGGTCGCTCGCCCGCTCGAACAGCCCGGCGTCGCACAAGGTCCGGATCCAGCGGAGCGCGGTCGTCGGCGGAACGCACGCGGCGATGCACAGGCTCGACACCGACACCGGCTGCCCCTCCGCGCGCGCGGCGGTCAGGTCGAGGAGCATGTCCCACGCCGGATCGGCGAAGATGTCGGCAGGGAAATACCGCTCGCGCGCGCGACGTGCCCGGACGAGGCCGCGGACGACCCCTGCGTCGATCGGCAGCGGATCGCTGGCATCGGCCGGCGCGATCAGCCGCGCCAATGCCGCCGCGACGCGATCGGCTTCGGCCCCGAGCGCCCCGATGCGCGCGGCATTCTGGTCGGACCGGTCGGCCACCCCCGCCGGCGAGGGCGCAGCGATCGCATCCCGGATCGCTGCGATCAGGTCGACCGCACTCGGCGCTTCGGCGATGAAGTCGGCGAGGTTCCCGGCGAGTGCCAGCCCCGCATGCGCCGGATCACCGAACGCGAGCAGGCGCGGCCCCGCCGATCCGAGTCGCGCCGCCAGCCCGGGCGTCGCGAGGGCGAGATCGAGCACGACGACGTCGACCGCCCAGTCGTCGGTGAGCGCCCGATTCAGCGCCGCGGCATCGCTGACGAACCGGGCCGCAATCCCCTCGCCGGCAAGCGCCACACGATAGCGGTCGGCCCATACCGGAGACACCGCACATACCACCGTTACGGCTCCGAATCGTAACGGCCCAGCATTTTCAGTTAACAAGGTATGTCAATCCCCACTAATACTCGTCACGCGCCAAGCTGCCGAAAACGCTCGCAATTTCCCGCCGTTTCGGATGCAAAATGATATCGCGGTTCTGACCATCCGACTAGGTTATTGCCTAGGCCAGGGTGCGCTGTGGCCTGTGTAGCGCGGTTTGCCCAGAGTGTTGCGTCACCAACAGGACTTTTCTGTATGAAAGCCCCTGCGTCGCCGCCGACCAAGCTCGCCGAATTGATCGGGGCGAGCCCAGTGATCGTCAAGGTCCGTGCCCTCGTCGACCAGCTCGCGGCGTCGGCGGTCTCGGTCCTCGTCACCGGCCCATCGGGGAGCGGCAAGGAGGTCGTCGCCCAGTTGCTCCACCAGCGGAGCAGCCGCGCCGCCAAGCCGTTCGTCGCGATCAACTGCGCCGCGATCCCCCGCGACCTCCTCGAAAGCGAGATCTTCGGCCACGAGGCGGGGTCGTTTACCGGGGCCGCCAAGGCGCGCCGCGGACGCTTCGAGCTCGCCGATACCGGCACGTTGTTCCTCGACGAGATCGGCGACATGCCTGCCGAATTCCAGGTCAAGCTGTTGCGCATCCTCGAAACCCGGCTGGTCGAGCGCGTCGGCGGCATGCTCGCCTTCCCGGTCGACGTCCGGCTGATCGCCGCGACCAACGTCGATCTCGCCGATGCGGTCGCGTCGGGACGCTTTCGCGAGGACCTGTTCTACCGGCTCGCGGTCGTCGAAATCCGCCTCCCCGGCCTCGCCGAGCGCGCGAGCGACGTCCCGCTGCTGCTCGAACACTTCGCCCGCAACAGCGAGCGCCCCCGAGTCGGCTTCACCGCGGGCGCGACCGACTATCTCGCCAGTCAGCCATGGCGCGGCAACGTGCGCGAGCTCAGGAACTTCGTCGCGCGGGCGACCGCACTCCACCCCGGCGCGCTGCTCGATCGAACCCTCGCGGCGACGCTGCTCCACGGCGAAGGGCATCGGCTCGACCGGACGGCGCCGGCGCTGCCGCTCGGCGACTTGCGGTCGCGGCACCTCGAGGGAGAGCCGATCGACCTCAAGGCGGTGCTCGACGAGGTCGAGCAGGCGTATATCCGCGATGCCCTTGGCCGGACAGCTGGCGGCATCGCCGGGTCGGCTCGGCTGCTCGGCCTGCGCCGGACGACGCTGATCGAGAAAATGCGGCGGCTCCAGATCGAGCGCCCGGTCGACAGCTGACTCTATCTCCGAGCCGCAGTACCGATCGCCCCCCACGCCCGCGCGAGCTCGCCGAGCTGCGTTGCAGCCCCAGCGAACAGGTCGGCGCGGCGCTCGCTGCTTGCAGCGACCGTCACCGCACGGACCTGGGAATAGGCATCCGCCAGCGCTCGCGCGACGGTGCCCCCGCGACCGTGATCGAGCGCGGCATCGAGCGCATCGAGGATCCGTAGCACCCGCGTCGTCCCCGCGACCCGCGCCGCCGCGTCCCCGAGCGAGGTCGCAGCCGCAGCCGTCGCCAGTGCCTCGCGCCCACCCGCATAGAGCATCGCGACGAGGCCGTGCGGGGTCGCGGCGGCGATGCGGTGGCGAAGATCGGCATCGCGGTAACGCCGGGCGATCGCCGCCGGGGTGGGCATCGCATTGTCGCGCGGGGCATAGGCATGATGGGCGAGCGGCATCGATGTTTCCTCAATTGGTCGTCTGGTTCCACGCCTTGATCTGCTCGTCGAGAAAGGCCTGGGTCGATTTGGAGGCGGCGACGGCGGCCTCCATCGCGGCGTATTGCGTCACCAGCGTCGCCCGGTACGTCGTCATCCGGGCGTCGAGGGTCGCGCGTTCGGAGGCGATCGCGATGGTTTCGCGGGCGTAGCGGTTCGAGGCGTCGCCGGTCTTAGTCACTGCGGCGAAGTCGGCGGCGAGCGCGGTCAGCGCCCCCTTGGTCGCCCCGTCGGCGGTCAGCCCGACGAGGATCTTCTCGGCCGCGTCGGGGTAGGCGGCGACGGCGGTACCGAGCCTCGTCTCGTCGACGCTCAGCGTCCCGTCACGTGCTGTCGTGATGCCGAGGTCGGCGAGCCGCGAGGGCACTCCCGCCGGCGCGCTGCCGACCGAGCTCGACGTCAATGCGGCAAGCTGCTGCTCGAACCGCCGCATCGTCGCGTCGCCCACCAGCGCCCCGGCCGGGTCGGTCCCGCTGGCGGTATGCGTCAGCCCCTTGGCAGTCGCGCTGACCGCATTGAGCGCCGCTACGAGGTCGCGGATCGCGCTCTTGAGGCCGTCGCCGTCGCGGGTCGCGGCGATCGTGACGGTCGTCCCCGGCGACGCCTTGCGCAGGTCGAGCGTAACCCCGTCGATCAGGTCGGAGAAGTGGTTGGTCGGGCGCGTGATGGCGATGCCGTCGATCGTCAGCGAGGCGTCGTGCGCGGTGGCCGCGACCGTCATCGTGCTGGCGGCGGGCGCGTAGACGAAGCGGTTGAGCCCGGTGTCGGCGACGCCGCTGCTATCGGCTCCCGGATCGGCGGTGACGATGAACGCCGACGCCGCGCCCGCCGGACCCTTGAGGACGAGGCGCGCGCCGCTCGAGTCGGCGATGATGCTGGCGACGACCGCCGTCGCATTGCCCTTCTGCGTGGCATTGATCGCATCGCGGAGCCCCGTCAGGCTGTTGTTCGCCGCCCCAATCGTGACGGTGATCGGCGCGGCGGTGCCGCCGGCAAAGTCGAAGCCGCCCTTGCCGTCGCTCGTCGCGGTGCCGAAGGTCAGCGTCAGCGTGCCGAGCCCGACGGTCGCCGCCGTCGATGCGACCGTCCCGGCGACGACGGTCTGTCCTGCCGCGAGCGCGTTGACCGTCAGGTCGATCGGGTCGAGCAACGGGGTCGCGCCGCTGGTCGCGCTCGCCGCGACGATGGTCGGATCGCTGCTCGACGGCAACGGGCCGAGCGCGCCGCCGACGGTCCGCGCCGACAAGGCCGTGATCAGCCCGCTCAGCCCTGAATTGACCTGCGAGACCCCCGAGATCCGCGCGTCGTTGGTCGTCGATCGGGTCGTCAGCGCGGTGTCGCGCGGGTCGTGCTCGGCCTTGACCAGCGCGTCGATCAGCGCGGTCGTGTCGAGCCCCGATCCGACCCCGAGCGTGGTGAGAACACTGACCATGCCAGGTTAACGTCTTGTCGCACCCGAGGCTTAGTCGCCGCCGTAATGGAACCGGGTTGGCGAGCGGCGGTTTGATCCACAACGAAAAAGGGTTCCGCCATCGCTCCGTGATCTTTTCCCCCGGCGGTTCCTGCAGTGGCTCGGACCGCTGATAGCGGCGGGGGTTACGGCGCTTGTGGTTGCCACGATCGTCGTTCTATCCGGCGTCCCCAACCTTGCTGCGACGACCCCGCATCCGCAGCTATGGGCGAAGTTCCTGCACTTTGTCTTCAGCCGGTCGGTGTCGTTCCATGCGAGCGATTTGACGCCGCCCGCCGACCTCAACAGCCCGAACCGAGTCGCGCTCGGGGCGGCGCACTACGCCAATGTCTGCGCCAACTGCCACGGCGCGCCGGGGACTGGCCAGAACCCGATCGCACTGGCGATGACTCCGCGTCCGCCGTATCTGCCGGCACAGATCAAGGACCTGAACGACAAGGAGATTTTCTGGGTCCTCAAGCACGGCGTCAAATATAGCGCGATGCCCGGCTGGCCGACCCAGCTGCGTGACGATGAAATCTGGTCGATGGTCGCCTTCGTCAAGACGCTGCCGGACCTCAAGTACGACATCTACCGCCGCGTCGCGCTCGGCGAGAGCGCCAGCGGAACCGGCAACCCGCCGCGGATCGACTTCGGCAGCGACCCGGTCCTTCGGCCGTATGTCAGCCACAACTCGACGATCCTGCAGGGCGACATCAATCATTATGTCTTCCCGGCAACCGGTCCCGATCAGTTCGCCCAGACCGGGGCCGTGATCGAGACATGCTCGCGCTGCCACGGCGCGTCGGGGACCGGGCGCGCGGTCGGAGCCTTCCCCAATCTCGTGATCCTCAGCCAACAGTATATCGCCAGCGCGCTGACCTCGTTCGCAAGCGGACGGCGCCATACGCATATATGCAGACCGTCGCCGACCAGCTTTCGCCGCAGCAGATTCAGCAAGTTGCGGCATATTATTCGAGCCAGCCCAAGGCGAAGTCGTTGGCTGCGGCAACGTTCCCGGTCCCCGCTGCCGATATCGCCTGCGGCCAGCAGATCGCGCTCGAAGGGTTGCGTGACCGCAAGATCGGCGCGTGCAGCGGGTGTCACGCCTTGGCCGACGCCGATGTCCGCGACTACCCGCGCCTCAACGGTCAGAACGAGGACTATCTGATCAACCAGCTCAAGCTGTTCCGCGCCGGTGGCCGCGGCAATTCGGGCAAGTACAACCCGATGGTCGGCGTCGCGAAGAACCTGACCGACCGCGAGATCGGTTCGGTGTCGGCTTTTTACGCCGCGCAGACGCCGTACGGGGCGGGCGTGCTAAAAGCCGAGGGGAAGTTGGTCCAGCCGCAGCGCGGCAGCTAAGGTAACAGAGTTGACACTAAACGCATCTCGAGTCTTGCTGCAGGACTTACTTCAACGATAGATTATGTCGCCGACGATTTAAGGATGGGGTGACGGCTGACGATGAAAAAGCGCACTCCCCTCGCCCGGTGGCGATTCGACAGTGTGACTATGACCATCGTTGGAGGTGTAGGACAGCGCCGTTTCACCAGTCGCGGTAGCCGGACAGCGTAAGGCCGAAGCCGAGCGCGGCGGCTCGGACCGCGAAGCATGCAACGACTCCAGCGCCTCCCGCGAGGACGCTCGACGCGCCCGCTTGCGTCCCGACGACATAGACGACCGCCCCCAACGCCGCCGCCGACACGTAGATCTCGCGGCTGAGCAGGACCGATGGCTCGTTCGCCAGCAGGTCGCGGATGATGCCCCCGAAGCTCGCGGTGAGCACGCCCATTGCCACCTGCGCGACCGGCGGCACCCCGTAGGCCGCGCCCTTCGCCGCGCCGATCACCGCGTATGCCGCCATCCCGGCCGCATCGAGCCACAGCAAGGTTCGCAACCGCCAGCGATCGGCCTGCAACAGCCAGACGAGCGCGGCGGCGACTATGCACACCCCGAGATAGTCGCTGCGATGGACCCAGAACACCGGCGCGCCGATCAGCAGGTCGCGCAACGTCCCCCCGCCGACCCCCGTCACCGCGGCGAAGAAAACGAAGGTCACGATCGTCTGCTTCGCCCGCGCCGCCGCGAGCGCCCCGGTCGCGGCGAACACCGCGACCCCGGCATAGTCGAGAATCGTGATCAGCGGCGTGACGTCGGCGAACGAGGCGATCATGCCAGCCGTATCACGACACGAGTCGCGACCGTTTCTGTCGCGTAACAATATTCCAAAGTTGATGAAGTTGACGCCACGCCGGTATGAAACACGGCCCCTCGTCGGGCTCCTGCCGGGGCCGGAAGGTTGCGGAGGGTGAGGATGAGCGCCATGCCGTGAGTCTGACGATCGCGGGGCGTGTAGGACAGCGGTTTCTTCCAGGCCGCGCCTCTCTCCTGGCAGGATCAAGACTTGGTTGAACTCACAACAGTGAGTGTCATCCCCGCGTCCGAGCCTCCGAACCCCGCCCCTTCCCATCGCTCACGCCCTTCGTTACCGCTACCATCGGGGGAGCGCCACGTGCACATGAGTCCGACCGAGGTCTTTCTCCTCGCGCTGCTGATCGTCTTCACCGTGCCGTACCTCGTCTGGCGGTTCGCGCGGACCGACTATTGGGCACCGCTCGTCGTCGTCCAGATCGTCGGCGGCATCCTGCTCGGCCCGGGCGTCCTCGGTGTCGCCTACCCCGCCTATTACGCAACGATCTTCACCCCAGCGACAATCGGCTCGCTCAACGGCATAGCCGCATGGGCGGTGATGATGTTCGTCTGGGTCGCGGGGATCGAGCTCGACCTCGGCGAAGCGTGGCAGCGCCGCCGCGAGACCGGGACAACCGCTGGCCTCGCGCTCGTCATGCCGCTGATCGCCGGGAGCATCGCCGCCGCAGTGATGCTCCAGAACCCCGGCTGGCGCGGACCGGCGGGGGCGACGTGGCAGGTCGTCCTCGGCATCGGCATGGCGTGCGCGGTCACCGCGCTGCCGATCCTCGTGCTGTTCCTTGAAAAGCTCGACATCCTGCGGACGCCGTTCGGCCAGCGTGTCCTGCGCTATGCCAGCCTCGACGACATCGCGATCTGGGGGGTCCTCGCGCTGATCCTGCTCGACTGGAACCGCGTCGGACGGCAGGCGGGGTTCTTCATCGGCTTCGCGCTTTCGACATGGGGCTTTCGCCGGATCATGGCGCGCGTGGCCGAGAGCGATCGCTGGTATCTCAGCCTGATCTGGCTCGCCGCGTGCGGTTTCGCCGCCGACTGGGCGGGGCTGCACTTCATGGTCGGAGCGTTCCTGTCGGGCGCGGTGCTCGATGCGAAATGGTTCGACCGCGAGGCGATTGACCGCTTCCGCCATTTCGTCCTGCTCGCGGTGATGCCGGTGTTCTTTCTGTCGACGGGCCTGAAGACGCAGTGGAATGTCGGCGGGCTGAGCGTGTTCGCCGCCGCCGCGCTGCTGCTCGCGGCGTCGGTCGGGGGCAAGCTGATCGGGGTGCACATCGCCGGACGGCTGCTCAAATGGCTGCCCGGCGAGGCGGCAATCATCGGCTGGCTGCTTCAGACCAAGGCACTGATCATGATCATCTTCGCCAACATCCTGCTCGATCGCGGGATCATCACCAACGAGGCCTTCACCGCGCTGCTGCTGATGGCGCTGGGCAGCACGATGCTGACGATCCCGGTCGTCACCCCCCGCCTCACGCGCTAGCTGCGCACGGTGAAGTGACGACCGGGCCGCCGCCTACATGTGGATCGCCTTGCCCTGGACCGCCATCGCAGCTTCCTTGAGCGCTTCGGAATGCGTCGGGTGCGCGTGGCAGGTGTAGGCGATGTCTTCCGACGACCCGCCGAACTCCATCGCCAGCGCCGCCTCGGCGATCATCGTCCCCGCCATCGAGCCGAGGATGTGGACGCCGAGCACGCGGTCAGTCGCGGCATCGGCGAGGACCTTGACGAAACCGTCCGTATCGCGGTTCGCCTTCGCCCGGCTGTTGGCGCTGAACGGGAACTTGCCGACCTTGTAGTCGACCCCCGCCGCCTTGAGCTCTTCCTCGGTCTTGCCGACCGAGGCGACTTCGGGCTGAGTGTAGACCACCGCCGGGATGACCGCATGGTTGACCAGCCCGTTGAGCCCGGCGATGTTTTCAGCACAGGCGATGCCCTCGTCCTCGGCCTTGTGCGCGAGCATCGGCCCCGGCACGACGTCGCCGATCGCCCAGATCCCGGGGACGCTCGTCGAGAAATCGGGATTGATCGGCACCCGCCCGCGCTCGTCGAGCTTGAGCCCGGTCGCGGCGATGTTGAGCCCGTCGGTATTCGGCTTACGACCGATCGACAGCAGGACGATGTCGGCGGCGATCTCCTCGCGCGCGCCGCCCTTGGCCGGCTCGACGACGACGATCGCGCCCGCACCTTCGCGGCGCGCCTCGATGACCTTGGTCGCGGTCCGCAGCACCATGCCCTGCTTGACCAGCAGCTTGGCGAAGGCGATCCCGACCTCGGCATCCATCGCCGGGACAACGCGGTCGGCGTATTCGACCACGGTGACCTTCGAGCCGAGCCGCCGCCAGACCGACCCCATCTCGAGCCCGATATAGCCGCCGCCGATGATCACGAGATGCTCGGGCACCTTGGGCAACGCGAGCGCCTCGGTCGAGGTGATCAGCACCTCGCCGTCGGGGACCATGCCGGGGAGGAGCAACACCTCCGACCCCGTCGCGATGATGAAGTTCTTTGCGGTGATGCTGCGGTCGCCAACCTTGAGCGTCTTCGCATCGGTGAACGCGCCCTCGCCCTTGATCCACTCGACCTTGTTCTTCTTGAACAGGAAGGCGACGCCGTCGGTCAGCTCGCGGACCGCCTTGTCCTTCTCGCCCATCAGGGTGGGGACGTCGATGTCGACGCTCGGAAAGGTGATGCCGAACTTCTTGAGATGCCCGCCGCGCGCCTCGTCGTAATATTCCGACGCGTGGAGCAGCGACTTCGACGGGATGCAGCCGACGTTGAGGCACGTGCCCCCGAGCCGGTCGCGCTTCTCGACGCACGCGGTCTTGAGGCCCAGCTGTGCAGCGCGGATCGCGGCGACGTACCCGCCCGGGCCGGAGCCGATCACCACTACGTCGAAGTCGAAATCAGGCATGATCAAGTGTTCCTCACGTCAGGAAAGGCGCGGGTCCGGACCCGCTCGCCTTCGACAACAATCATTCGACCTTCGGCCGGGACAAGCCGCAGGACAGCAACGAGGCGGCTGGCGATGGCACCGACGTCGCGCGGATCCATGCGGACATATATGATCGACACGGGCGCCGCGCGACCTCCGTGAAAGATAAGATCGCCATAGTCGCTATCGAACGTCAGCAGGCCGCGACGGTCGGACACCGCCCGATCGATGTTGGCTGCGTCGCTCGCACCCGCAGCGACATCGGCGATGGCGACGACATCATGACCGTCCGACTGCAATGCCAAAATGATCGACCGCGCGAGATGCTCGTCGGCGAATAGCCTCAAGGGTTCGACGCCATGCC
>JAYTTV010000007.1:0-40434 GCA_043745075.1 Sphingomonadaceae bacterium | reverse complement strand
CGATCACCTTCCGCGCCGGTCGCGACCTCGTCGACGGCGGCCTCGCGGCAGGCGTGCCGCTCGTCGCCGACTATAACGCCAGGCGCTACCACCAGCCGAGCGACGAGTTCGACCCCAAATGGAGCTTCGCCGGGACCGCGCAGGAGGCGAGCGTCGCCTTCGCGCTCGGGACCGAGGTCGCCAACAGCACGGCGTGGCCCGGCTGGAACCCCGGCGGCGAGTACGCGCCGCTGCGCGATGCGACCGCGGCGATGCGTGGCGTCAAGTAACCTCGCCGACGCGAAGCGGCTGCTCGGCTCCGATCCAGCGGCGGCGGTCGGCGCGGCGCGGCGCGCGGTGGCCGCCGATCCCGGGATCGAGCCGCGCTTCGTGCTCGGTGCAGGTCTGCGGCGGACCGGCGAACGCGCTGCGGCGCGCGACGTCCTCGCGCCGCTCGCCGCCTCGCTGCCGCGCATATGGGGTGTCCACTACGAACTTGGCATGACGCTCGCCGCGCTTGGCGACACGACGGCGGCACTGCTCCCGCTCGAACACGCCGCCCGGCTCAACCCGGACTCGTCGCTCGTCCTCCACGCCCTCGGCGATATGCTCATCCTAGCGGACCGTCCGGCAGACGGCGCAGCGGTGCAATCGCGACGCGTCCCCGCGAGCGTCGGCGATCCGCGACTGACCGCTGCCGTGACCGCGTTGTTCGATGACGGCAACCTCGCACCCTTAGGTACGCTCGGGTTGCACCTGACCGACATCGCCGCCGTCCGTCTGGTCGCCGATGCGGGGCTGCGCCTTGGGTACGCCGAGGCGGTTGTCGCGCTGCTGACCCGCGCGCTCGCGATCAGTCCAGGCCATGCACCCGCGCGTTTCGCCCTCGCGCTGGCTTACTACCGGCTCGACCGGAGCTCGGAGGCGATCGCGGCGATCGACGGCGCGCTCGCCATCGCGCCGGCGACCGCGCTGCGGACCCTGCGCGCCGCGATCCTGATGCAACTCGGCGACGTCGCCGCCGCGGTCGACGCGTATGCGGCGATCGTCGGGACCGACGCGAAACGGTGGCACGGCTATGGCCATGCGCTCCGCGCCGCCGGGCGCCACGACGAGGCCGTCGGCGCATACCGCCGCGCGCTCGCGCTCGATCCGGGTTACGCCGAAGTTTACTGGAGCCTTGCCAACCTCAAGACATACCGCTTCACCGATGCCGACCGCGCGGCGATGACGGCGCTCCTCGCCACGGCAGACGACGCCGACCGCGCCTTCCTCCATTTCGCCCTCGGCAAGGCGTTCGACGACGCGCGCGATGCGTCCGCAAGCTTCACGCACTACGTCGCCGGCAATACCATCCGCCGAGCAAGCGCCATCTACGACCGCAGCGCCCACGAGGATTTCATCGCCCGGACGATCGCGACCTTCACCGCCGATTTCTTCGCCGAGCGCGCCGGCAGCGGCGACCCCGCGCGCGATCCGATCTTCGTCGTCGGCATGCCGCGGTCGGGTTCGACCCTCGTCGAACAGATCCTCGCCAGCCATCCCGCCGTCGACGGCCTGTCCGAACTCGCCGACCTGCCCGCCGTCGCGCGCAGCCTGGGCGGCCGCTACCCCGATGTGCTCGCGACCCTTACCGCCGCCGACTTCGCCCGCGCCGGCCGCGATTATCTCGACCGCGTCCGTCCGCGCCGCACCGGGCGGCCGCGCTTCGTCGACAAGTTCCCGGGCAACATGCTCCACGCCGGGCTGATCCACCTCGCGCTGCCGAACGCAACGATCGTCGATGTCCGCCGCGATGCGGTGGCGACGTGCTTCTCGCTGTTCAAGCAGTTGTTCGCGCGCGGCCAGGCGTATTCGTACGACCTGCACGATCTCGGCCATTATTACCGGCACTATGTCGCGCTGATCGACCATTTCGCTGCCGTGCTCCCGGGCCGCATCCTGACCCTGCGGTACGAAGCCCTCGTCGACGACACCGAGGCCGCGACCCGGCGGCTCCTCGCCTCTGCCGACCTGCCGTTCGACGCGGCGTGCCTGCGCTTTTATGCGAGCGATCGCGCGGTGCGGACCGCGAGTTCGGAACAGGTCCGCCAGCCGATCTTTCGCTCGGGGCTCGACGACTGGCGCCGCAGCGAGGACCGGCTCGGCCCGCTGATCGAGGCGCTTGGGCCGCTGGCGCGCTAGCCGCACCGCACCGATGCCTATATTGGATGGCCTCATTCGATTATTTTGCTTCCCGGCTCGTCCGATTGGGGAGACGTTCGCGCTCGGGAATAAGGCGGTCGGGATGGCCGTCGGACATTCGCATTCGACCGGTTGCCTAGATCACAAATGTGACGGGCTTGCGAGCGGAGCGGCATTCAGGGGGAATTTCATGGTCAGCTATCGCCGTTCGACAACCAATGTGAGCCGTTCGCTGCGCCTCGCGCTGCTGCTGGCTTCGTCGGGGATTTTCGCCACGGCGGCGACCGCGGCAGACGCCGCCGCCGCACCCGCGCCCGCCGATACGTCAGCGAACCCCGAGCTTGCCGACATCGTCGTCACCGCGACCCGGTCGGGAGCTGAATCGCTGCAGAAGGTCGCGATCCCGATCTCGGTGGTCAACGTCGACCAGATCACCAAGTCGAACCAGGGCAACCTCGTCGACCTCGCCAAGTTCTCGCCGTCGCTGGCGATCACCGAGGGCGCGCCGGGGTTCAACAAGTTCAACATGCGCGGGCTGTCGACCGGCGGCTACCGCACGTCGGATACGTCGGACCGTTCGCTCGTCGCGGTCTACCTCGATGACACGCCGATCTCGGTCCAGGGCCAGACCCCCGACCTCAAGGTCTACGACCTCGAGCGCGTCGAGATCCTGCGCGGGCCGCAGGGGACGCTGTTCGGCGCCGGGTCGATGGCGGGTACGATCCGCTTCGTCACCGCCAAGCCCGACCTCAACAAGTTCTTCGGCTCGGTCGAGGCCGACGGCGCCGGGACCGAGCACGGCGCGGGCAGCTATAACGCGCGCGGCATGGTCAACCTGCCCGTCGTCGCCGGACAGCTCGCGATCCGCGGCAACTTCTATATCGGCAAGGACGGCGGCTTCATCGATAATATCGGCGCGTACAACCGCAAGGACGCGAACAGCAACCGCACCACCCAGGCGCGCGTCGCGGCGCGCTGGACGCCGACCGACAAGCTCACCGTCGACGGCAGCTTCACCTACGAACAGAGCCGCGCGCACGGCCTCAACACCGGCTTCAACGGGCTGCCGGCGTACACCACGTCGACCAACAGCCCCGAGGGGACGAGCGACAAGTTCCGCCTCTACCAGCTCGGGGCCGACTACGACCTCGGCTTCGCCGACTTCATCACCACCGCCGCCTATACCGACCGCGACATCGGCTTCAACGCCAGCGTCGAGCCGCAGATTGGCTATTTCTTCCAGGACTACGGCTCGAAGCTCCCGATCGGCACCGGCACCTATCCGGTGTTCACCGCGCCGACGACGTACAACCAGGCGATCACCAACTCGCTCCCCGCCGAGAAATATACGATTAACAACAAGATCAAGGACTTCATGATCGAAGGCCGTCTCGCATCGAAGAACGACGGGCCGGTCAAATGGACCGCGGGCGTATTTTACGAAACCCAGAAGCGCCACCTCATCCAGGACATCCCGACCCCCGGCTTCGACACGCTGAGCTATGAGAATTACTTCTACGGCCCGTTCGCGACGCCGACCGGCAAATACGATTCGAAGCTCGTCGACGGCGCGTTCAGCTCGAACGACATCTTCTCGGGGCTGCAGGATGTCGACGAGCACCAGGTCGCGGTCTATGCCGACGGCACGTGGCACGTCACCCCGAAGCTCGATCTGACCGCCGGGCTGCGCTACTTCAACTTCGAGGAGAAGTATTTCCTCTTCGAAGGCGGCGTCTACGGCGTCATCAACCACGTCCCGCTAACGCAGAATGCAACGCTCAAGTCGAACGGGGTCAACCCGCGCGCGAACATCTCGTACAAGCCGAACGATGATTTGCTGATCTATGCCGAGGCGGCGAAGGGCTTCCGCTACGGCGGCGCGAACCAGCCGGTGCCGGTCGGGACGACCGGGGTCGCCGGCCAGTGCGCCGCGAACCTCGCGTCGTACGGCTATACCGCCGCGCCGCTGACCTTCGGGCCCGACAAATTGTGGAACTACACCGTCGGTGAAAAGGCCAAGCTCGCCGACGGCCGCGTCACGCTCAACGCCAGCGCCTATTACATCGACTGGCAGGACGTGCAGACCCGCCTGCTGCTCAACTGCTCGTACTTCTTCACCGCGAACAAGGGCAAGATTACCAGCAAGGGCCTCGAGCTCGAATCGATGGTCAAGGTCAGCCCCGAATTTACGCTGAGCCTCGGTGGATCGATCAACGATTCGCGCGCCAACGGCGACATCCCGACCGTCGGCGCGTTCAACGGCGACCACACGCCGTACTTCCCCAAGCTCGTGTTCAACTTCGGCGCGTTCTACGACGTGCCCGTCGGGAACGGCGAGTTGCACCTGCAGGGCAATTACCAGTTCCAGTCGAACCAGAACACGACGTTCAACCGCTTCTCGACGACGATCGTCAACGGCGTCCTGACCAAGAACGGCGCAAGTTCGACCTTCGCGACGATCCCCGAATCGAGCAACGTCAGCCTGTCGGCGGCGTACGACATCGGCAATTTCGAGTTCGGCATCTTCGGCAACAACCTGACCAACGGCGTCAAGATCACCAACATCGCGCGCGCGACCTACTACCAGATCTATCAGGCCGGCAGCAGCGTCACCTACGCCCGCCCGCGCACGATCGGCGGCCGGGTGAAGGTCAAGTTCTAACGGCCGATGAGCCTTGTTTGAGCCGTCATCCCCGCGAAAGCGGGGACCCATCTCCCGAGTTCAGGTGATGGGTCTCCGCTTTCGCGGGGATGACGGTCATTGATTGAGCGAAAACTCATCTCGCTCTGAGTTCCATAGTCAGCGCGCCGGACGCCACGCTCCGACCTGCCGCGCAACGAGGCGGACGAGATCGTTCTGGACGAGGGTCACGTCCATGACGTGCATCCCCCAATTCGGATAAGCGACGTCGCCAACGGTGTCCGGACCCATCACATAGTCGCCGAGTCCCGCCGCGATCCCCGGCTCGACATGGACCGCGAGATACGAAAACCCGTCGCGTGAGACGCACGCGCCCGACACCAGTCCCGGAATGCGGGCGAAGCGCGTCGGCACCGCGACCCCGGCAGCCGACCAGCCGATAGCGGGCGCGCGGTACTGGACGACGCCCTTGACCCACCACGGAAAGCCGAACACCCCATCGAGCGGGGCAGAGCCGCCCTCCAGCCGCGCCGGGTTGGTGCAGCCGGCCTCCATCGCCGGGTCGGGCGAGCGGCCGAACAGCCCATTCGCCGGTGGCGGCGGGTCATCGCGGTAGCTCGCCCACGTCACGACGCACCCGGTCTGCGTCACCGCCCGGCATAGCGGCACCGCCTTGAAATCGCCGCCGACTTCCCTGCCCCTGGGCACGAGGACCGCGACGCCGGGCAGGATCGCCGCCACCATCCGGCTCGCGACGGGCTTGCCGTCGATCTCGTCGGCAATCAGCCGCTTGAGCATCATCGACCCCTGGCTGTGCCCGATCAGGACGAACGGCCGCCCGTGATTGTCGCGCGCGAGATAGTCGTGCCACGCCGCGCGGACATCGCCGAACGCGAGGTCGAGACCGGCGGCCATCGTCGCGGCGCCGCTCGGCGCTCCGGGTGGCGGGGTCACCATCACGGCGCGCAACGCGGTCAGCGTCACCTGCCGGTAGACCGGCGCGAAGGTCCGGCAGACGCTGGCGAACGCGGCGAACTGCGACGCGGCCTGCCCCTGCTCCTCCTTGCCGGGGATCATGTCGCTGTTCACCCCCGCATCGATCGAGGCGGTCGGATAGACGTAGAAGCAGTCGGCCTTCGGTGCAGAGTCGCGCGCGACCGTCTCCGCGCGCATCGTCCCGTCGCGGGCGACGACCGTCCGCGTCGCATCGGGCGCGCAGGCGTCGGCGCGGCCCGGGCGGCATAGCCAGTTGGCGTCGTCGCGATAATCGGCCGGGACTGCTGCGGTTTGAGCCGCCGCCGCGAGCAAGATCAGTCCGAGCATCGCTTTTCCTATCTGTCGAACTCGCTCACGCTGTCGCTACCGCCGCTGCAAGCATCCGGGCGTCGTCGCGCTCGAAGGTTGAGACGCTCGTCCAGTAATGATATGCCGCCCAGAAGCCGGTCAGCGACAGCGCCAGCAGCGCATAGCGCAGCGATTCGGCATTGCTCCCGAGCCGCACCGCAAGCCCGTCGCTGATCATGCCAACCGCGATCGGCGCGACGATCAGATTGGCGACGTTGGCACACAACAGACTGATCGCCATCCCCTGCGCGCGCATCTTCGGCGGCAGGAAGTTGAGCAGCAGCGCCATCTGCGGCCCGACGTAGAGATAGATCGCGGGCACGACGAGCCACAGCATCGCCGTCGCCACCCCGAGTGAATGAGTCCAGTAGATGACGAACGACGGCACCGTCGACGCGAGCACGATCCCGCCGAGGAAATACGCGATCCGGCGCGGCGGGCGCATCGCCGGCAGCGCGAGGACCGCGCAGGTGCCGAGCGTCGCGCCGACCCCCGCCCAGAGATAGATCGTCCCGAGCCGCGCCCCGGCGTCGGCGGTCGACAGGCCGTAGGCGCGCTGGAGGAAGGTCTGCGTCCAGTACATCAGCCCCCAGCCCCAAAGGCAGATGATCGTGCCCGCGGCATTGATGTGCCAGACCGCGCGGCTGCGCCACATGAACAACAGCGTGTCGCGCAGCGGCGCCTGCGGTTCACTCGACGGCTCGACGCTCTCGAAGCGCCCGCGCTGCGGCTCGCGGACGGTGAGGAAGATCAGCACGCCGAAGATGACACCGGGGATGCCGAGCGCGATGAACGCCGCGCGCCAGCTGTGATAATGGTCGACGATCCGCCCCGCCACGGTCGAGCCGAGCCACGCCCCGAGCGGCAGCCCGAGCGCGTAGATCGTCAGCGCGAAGGCGCGGCGCTCGCGCGGGAAATAATCGGCGATGATCGAGGTCGACGGCGGGGTGCCGCCCGCCTCGCCGACGCCGACGCCGATGCGGGCAACGAGGAACTGCCAGAAATTTTGCGTCAGCCCGAGGAGCGCGGTCATCGCCGACCACATGACCATCGCCGCGGCGACGATGTTGCGCCGGTTCGACCGGTCGGCGAGGCGCGAGATCGGGATGCCGACGGTGATGTAGAACAAGGCAAGCGATACGCCGGTCAGCCAGCCGACTCCGGTGTCGCTGAGGTGGAACTCAATGCGGATCGGCTCGAGGACGGTCGAGACGACGTAGCGGTCGGCGATGTTGAGCGCATAGACCAGCCCGCAGACGACGACGACGTACCAGCGCGCGCGCTCGAGCGCCGCCGGGGCGAAAGCGGCGGGGGCGGCGCTGGCAGGTTCGCACGCGGGCGACGCCAGCGCGGCGGGTGCGATGCTTGCGGTCATGCCAGTCCCCTCGAAATCGCTGCGGACCATAAGTCGACCAGCCCCCCGGCATAGCTTGCGGCGAAGTACACTTCCGCGCAATCGGCGGCGACGGGCGCGATCCATACCGGGACGTGGTGGATCACCGTCGCGGCGCAGTCGCCGGGGCCGAAGCGCGGGTCCTCGGCATCGAACACTCCGCCGACCATCAGCAAAGCGCGCCAGCCCGGCCCGGTCAGTGTCGCGCGGATCAGCCCGCCGCCGATCGCGACGAGGCTGCCGTCGTCGCGCAGCGAGTCCGCGATCGCGAATGTGTCGCCAGCATCGATCAGCCACCAGCGGCGCGGCTCGACCCTAACCGCGCGCGCGGTGCCGAAGTCGGGCACGGCATCGCTCCACAGGTCGACCGCGACGACGTCGCCTGCGGGGGCGAAGGTGAGCGCGACCTCAGCCACGGTAACGCGCTCCCTCGGGGTCGTAGAAGATCGGATCGGTCACCGTCACCCGCGCCTCAAGCCCGCGCGTCGGCGACGTCGCGAGCAGCACCTCGCCATTCCGCGCCCGCCCGCCGCGCAGCAGCGCCAGCGCGACGCCGCCCTCGATGAGCACGCGCAGCCCGCCTGCGGTGACGTGTCCCTCGACCGGCGCGCCGCTCGCCGCGACGAGCATCGCACCCTCGGGGATTGGCTGCGGCGAGGTCAGCCCGACGAGCTGGAGCCGGTCGGGCGCGGCGAGCGCGGGGCGGTCGAGCGCCGACGCGCCGACAAAGCCGCCGCCCTTGCGCAGCATCCGTTCGAGCCGCAGGTCGTGCGGCGTCGTCCGCCCGTCGGCCTCGCCGCCGACGACGATGTGCCCCTTCTCGATGCGGAGGAATTCGAGCGCCTCGATCCCGTACGGCACCGCGCCCGCCGCGATCAGCGCATCCCAGACCGGGGTGGCGGCATCCCCGGCGGGATAGAGTTCGAAGGCGCGTTCGCCGCTGTAGCTCGCGGCGAGGATCAGCACCGGCACCCCGGCGACCACTGCGTCGGCGATGCCCATGTGCGCGGGCGGAGCGGCCCCGGTCAGGCGTTCGAGGATCGCCGCCGCATGCGGCCCGGCGAGCGCGATGCCGGCGAACTGCTCCTGCGCGGCGACGACCGAAACGCGCAGATGCGGGGCGAGGACGTGGCGGGCATAGCCGAGATGCGCCTCCATCCGGTCGGCCCCGCCGGTCGAACTGGTCAGCAGGTAGCGCGCCTCGCCCAAGCGCCACACGGTGCCGTCGTCCATCACCATGCCGTCCTCGCGCAGCATGAAGGTGTAGCGTCCGCGTGCCGTCGCCAGCTTGGCGACCCCGGTAGCGCAGACGATTTCGAGCAGCGCTGCGGCGTCGGGCCCGGTGACGACGAACTTCGCCAGCGTCGACACGTCGATGATCCCGGCGGCGGTGCGGACCGCGCGGGCTTCGCGCAACGCCGCGGCGTGGAGGGTTTCGCCCGGTTTCGGATACGCGCGCGGGCGGTGCCACAGGCCGAGCGGCTGCCAGATCGGCACGAGCGCGTCGTGACGACCGGCCAGCGCCAGCCGCCGCGACGGCGCCGCATGCCCGCCGCCGTCGGGACCCGCAAGCGCGCCGAGCGTCAGCGGCGTGTACGGCGGGCGGAAGGTCGTCAGCCCCGCCGCCGGGATCGTCACTCCCGCCGCTCCCGCCAGCCGCCCGAGCGCCGCCATGTTGCTCGTCTTGCCCTGGTCGGTGCCCATGCCGAGCGTCGTGTAGCGCTTGAGATGCTCGACCGAGCGATACCCCTCGGCCCAGGCGAGATCGACGTCGGCGGCGGTGACGTCGTTCTGGAAGTCGATGAAGCTCGACTTGGGGTCGGCGAGCGCGGCCGTATCCGGGGCAATCGCCTCGACCTCGCCCGCCGCGCTGCCGATGGTGACGATGCTCTGCAGCGTCGCGCCGGGGACGAACGCCTGGATGTCGGCGCGCCAGTCGAGCTTGCCGCCAACCTGGCTGTGGAGGTGGACGACGGGCGTGAACCCGCCCGAGACCGCGAGGCAGTCGGCGGCGAAGGTCGAGCGCTCGGTCCAGATATCGGCTTCGACTGCGGTCAGGCCGCCCGCTCGGCCTCGCGTGGACAGCGGGACGGCATTGGTAAAGATCGAAAAGCGCGTCTCTGCGGCGGTCGCGACGGAGCTGAGTTCGGCCCGCGAGTCGAGGATCGCGACGACCTCGCCGCCCGCTGCGGCGACCGCATCGGCGGTGCGGTAGGCGTCGTCGTTATTGGTCGCGATGACGACGCGCCGCCCCGGCAGTACCCCGAACCGCGCGATATACGTCCGCACCGCCCGCGCCAGCATCACGCCGGGGCGGTCGTTGCCGGCGAAGGTCAGCGGCCGCTCGATCGCGCCGGTAGCGAGGACGATGCGCTTCGCCCGAACCTGCCACAGGCGTTGCGCGAGAGAACCTGACTGCCCCGGCTCGGCGACCCGCTGGCTCAGCGTGACGAAGCCGTGGTCCCACAGCCCCGACGCGGTCGTGCGCGTCAGGATGCGACCCCCGGCGGCGGCGATCGCGGCGCGTGCGGCAGCAACCGGTGCGAGGTCGCCGCCGTCGGCGAGCAGCGTGCCGCCGAGTTCGGCGTCCTGCTCGACGAGCATGACCCGCTCGCCCGCCGCTGCAGCCGCGCTCGCCGCCGCGAGTCCCGCCGGGCCACTGCCGACGACGAGGACGTCGCAGAACGCCGCGCGGTGTTCATACGGGTCGGGGTCGGCGGCAACCGGCGCGGGGCCGAGCCCGGCGGCGCGGCGAATGAAGGCCTCGTAGACCATCCACCGCTTCGGCGGCCCGAAGAAAGTCTTGTAGTAGAAGCCCGCCGCGAACACCGGCGCGGCGAGGCCGAGAACCGCGCCCGCGTCGAATTTCAGGCTCGGCCAGCGGTTCTGGCTGCACGCGACGAGGCCGTCGTAGACGAAGACGTCGGTGCTGCGCGTGTTGGGCTCGGTGCGCCCGCCGCTGCCGATCGTGACGAGCGCGTTCGGCTCCTCGACCCCGGCGGTCATCACCCCGCGCGGCCGGTGGTATTTGAAGCTCCGCGCGACCAGCCCGACGCCGTTCGCCAGCAGCGCCGCCGCGAGCGTGTCGCCCGGTCGCGCGCGCATCGTCACCCCGTCGAAGGTGAAGCCGATCGTCGCCGCCGCGCCGCCGGGGATGCGTGCGGGACCGCTCACGGCTTGTATCCGATCACGGATTCAATGGCATGCGTCGCCGTATGCCGCCGCACGACGAGCCACGCGCGGCAGCCGAAGCGATGGTGCCACAGTTCGTCGGACCAGCCGCGCGGGTTGGCGCGCGTGTAGAGCGTCGTCATCGCCTCGACAGGCGGCATCGCCAGCGGAACGATCGCGTCGAGCGTCCGGTCATAGGCGAACTCGCTCTGCGCCCGTGGTCCGCAATGAGGGCAATCGATCAGCAGCATCAGCGGAGTTGCGGCATCGGGCCGACCCCGGCCTCGTCGACCGTCGCGCCCTGCGCGAAGCGGTCGAGGCCGAACGGCGCGGCGAGCGGATGCGGCGCCCCGGTCGCAAGCAATTGGGCATAGGCAAACCCCGACCCCGGGGTCGCCTTGAAGCCGCCGTAGCACCAGCCGCCGTTGAGATAGAGGCCGTCGACCGGCAGCGCGGAAATGATCGGCGAGCCGTCGAAGCTCATGTCGGTCGTCCCCGACCAGCATCGCACCATCCGCAGCCGCGACAGCGCCGGGACGAGTGCGATCGCCTCCGCCGCAGCTTTCTCGAGCCGGTTCGGCAGGCCGCGCTGGGCATAGCTCGGGAACTGGTCGGGATCGCCGCCGAGGACGATTCCGCCCTTGTCCGACTGGCTGATGTAGCAGTGGAGCGACTGCGACATGATCACGGTGTCGATCATCGGCTTGACCGGCTCTGTGACGAATGCCTGGAGCGTCTGCGCCTCGATCGGCAGCTTGATCCCGGCGAGCGCCGCGACCGGGCCGCTGTTGCCCGCGACGCAGATGCCGACGCGGCCCGCGCCGATGCTCCCGCGCGTCGTCTCGACCCCGGCGACACGCCCGCCGGCGATCGTCAGCCCGGTGACCTCGCAATTCTGGATGACGTCGACCCCGAGCGCGTCGGCAGCGCGGGCATAGCCCCAGGCGACCGCGTCGTGGCGCGCGGTGCCGCCACGCCGCTGGATCATCCCGCCATAAACTGGGAAGCGCGCGGCGGGCGACATGTCGAGCAGCGGCACGAGTTTCTCGACCTGCGCGCGGCTTAGCAGTTCGGCGTCGATCCCTACGCAGCGGAGCGCGTCGCCGCGCTGGGCGAGGCTCGTCATGTCGCTGTCCGAATGGCCGAGAAACATCGCCCCGCGGGGTGAGAACATGACGTTGAAGTTGAGCTCGTCGCTCATCCCCTCCCACAGCCCGAGCGCGAAATCGAAGAAGTTGTGGAGCGCGGGCTGGCGGTAGTTCGACCGGACGATCGTCGTGTTGCGCCCGGTGTTGCCGCCGCCGATCCAGCCCTTTTCGAGCACCGCGACATTGCGGATACCGTGGACCTTGGCGAGGTAATACGCCGTCGACAGGCCGTGGCCGCCGCCGCCGATGACGATGACATCGTACGATTTCTTCGGCTCGGGATCGCGCCAAGCGCGGTCCCAGTGCTTCTGCCCGGTCAGCGCGCCGCGCAGCAGGGCCATCGCCGAATACCGGCTCATACCGCCCAGCCCCGCTGCTCGCGCCAGTCAGGCTCAAGATCGGCAAAGCGCGCCAGCCCGAGCTTGGCGATGTCGGCGAACGAGCATTCGCCATCGACGACGAGGTCGCGGATCGCGTGGCCGCTCGCGGGCGACAGGCCGAAGCCGACTCCCGACATCGTCGCGACGGTGACATTGCCGATGCGGTCGAGGATCGGGCGGCCGTCGGGGGTGTTCTCGACGATCCCGGCCCATGACCGGATGACGTTGAGATGCGCCGCCCTGGGGAACATCTCGGCGACGCGGCGCGCGAGGCTGCGGATGAGCGGCGACACCGGGCGCGCCTCAGGGCCGTGCGGGGTCGTCGCGATCCATTCGTGCGGGCCGCCACCGAAGGCGAGGTTGCCGCGCAACGTCTGCCGCCCGTACAGGCCGTTGCCGTCGACGCCGCCGATCGGCATCGGTGGCGCCGGTTCGGTGACGATCATTTCGGCACGCGCGGCGGTGACCGGGAAGTCGATGCCGATCGGCGCGAGCAACGCCGCCGCCTGCGGACCGGCGGCGACGACGATGGCATCGCACGCGATGACCCCGCGCGCCGTTTCGACTCCAGCCACCCGCCCGCCGATGCTGGCGAACCCGGTCACGGCGCAATGCTGGACGATGCGTCCGCCGAGGTCCTGCAGCGCCCACGCATAGGCCTGCACCGTCCGCTGCGGGTTGGCGTGGCCGCCGAAGCGGAGGTGGATGCCGCCGAGGCACGTCGCGTCGGTCAGCGGCACCATCGCCTGCGCCTGCGCCGAATCGAGATCGTCGACGCGGTAGCCCATCGCGCTGCACATCCGGCCGACCGCGCGATAATGGTCGAGAAGCGCGGGATCGCGCTGGATGATGATGCGCTCGCGCTGATATTCGGTCGGATAGCCGAGCAGCTCGTCCATCTGCGGCCACAGCCGCTGCTCCTCGGCGAACAACGGGCTTTGGTAGTGCGACGCGCCGCCGCCGTTGCGCCCCGATGCCTCCCAGCCGACGATGCCCTTGTCGATGACGACGACATCGACGCCCGATCGCGCCAGCCACCAAGCCGCCGACAGCCCGGTGACACCGGCGCCGACGACGACGACGGTGGCGCTGGCGGGGAAGGCGGCGGAAACGTCAGACATGCATGTTGCCGCCGACCGCCTCGTCGCCGGTGCCGATCTTCGCGTATGGCGTCCACTGCGTCGGGATGCCGAACCAGACGTCCCAGCCCGCCGCCATCGCCGCCGTCTCGTCCCAGTCGGCGAGCAGTTTCAGCGGGATCGGGCGGACCGGCGCGCGGTAGGTCGCCGGGGCAACGGGGGTGCCATTGGCTTCGCTCAGCAGGCACGCGACCTGCGTCCGGCAGCGCCGTCCCTGGCACGCACCCATGCCCGCACGGGTCAGCCGCTTGATCTGGTCGGGGTCGACCGGGCCGTCGCGGCCGAGCGTCGCGAGGCTTCGCGCCGCGATCGCCGCAGGACGGTCGAGATAGCGCGGCGGCTGGACGCCGAGCAGGTCGGCGCGGCTGACCTCCTCGCACTGGCACACGATCGTTTCGGGCGGGGCGATCGCGGCGATCGCGCGCGACCAAGCGCCGATCGCGCCGCGGTCGGGACCGGGGCCGGCGCAGTCGCCGACGAGACGGATTGCGGCGTCGGCGGGACCGCTCGCGTCGAGCAGCTCGGTCGCGGGTTCGGTGCCGATCGCGAGGAGAATCGTGTCGCACGCGACGACGAACTCGACGCTATCGCGGAGCAGGACCGCGCGCTCGACTCCGTCGATACCGCCCTCGGCGCGGGCGATGACGGTGCCGGTATGAAGCGTGATTCCGGCCGCAACGACCTGCGCGAGCAGGTCGGCCGGGCCGCGAACGGTGTCGCCCACCTCGACGATGCCAGCGACTTCGATCAGGTGCGCGCGCGCGAGCAAGGCGGTCTCGAGCGCAAGCCGGTCCGAGCCGAGGATCAGCACGCGCCGCGTCGCCAGCGCCTCGTACCGCGTCAGCAGCGCATGGAACGCCTGCGCGCCCATCACCCCGGGGCGGTCCCAGCCAGCAAAGCCGAGGACGACGTCGCGCGCGCCGGTCGCGAGGACCAGTTCACCATAACCGACCATCCATGCGCGGTCCGCATCGGCGAGGCCGAGCATCGGTCCCGGCAGCGTCCGCATCGCCGGGCCGTTGCGGTACAGCCCCCATGCGCAGGTCCCGAGCAACACCTCGACCCCCACCTCGAAGGCGGTTTCGAGCAGCGGGTTGGCGGCGAAGATCGCCTCGATCATCCGCGCCGGGTTCGCCGCTGCCGCGGTCATCCGCCCGCCGTAGAACAATGGCACGTCCGTCCCCATCATCCCCGGCGGCACCGGGTTCTCGTCGACGAGGAGAACTGAGCGCCCGCCCTCCGCTGCCGCGATCGCAGCAGCGGTGCCCGCGCTGCCCGCGCCCACGACGACGACATCGTAGCGCGCTTCCGGCGGAGCGATCTTGCCGGTGAGATCGAACGCGTCGACCGTCATGCCGCGTCGAGCGCCTGCGCGAGGTCGCCGATCAGGTCGTCGACATGCTCGATCCCGACCGACAGGCGGAGCGTCGAGCCGTCGATCCCGACGCTGTCGCGCGACGCCTGCGGCACCGAATAATGCGTCGTCGTCGCCGGGTGGGTGATCAAGGTCTCCGACCCGCCGAGGCTGACCGCGAAGCGCAGCAGGCGGAGCTTGTCGAGGAAACGGAACGCCGCCGCCTCGCCGCCATGGACGCGGAAGGCGAAGGTCGACCCCGCCGCGGTGCACTGGCGGTCGTACACCGCGCGCTGCGGCGACCCCGGCGCGGTGAAGCCGAGGTAGGTCACACTCGACACCTTGGGGTGGTCGCGGAGATATTCGGCGATCGCCTTCGCGTTGGTCATCGCGCGTTCGCTGCGCAGCCCGACCGTCTCCATCGACCGCAGCAGCAGCCACGAAGTGAACGGATCGAGCTGGCTGCCGAGCGTCGTCCGCAACAACTTCAGCGGCGCGATCAGCGCCTTGCTCCCGGTCACCCCGCCCGCGAGCAGGTCGCTGTGCCCGCCGCAATATTTGGTCAGCGAGGTCATGCACAGGTCGACGCCGAGCGCGATCGGGCGCTGGAAGATCGGGCCAAGCAGCGTGTTGTCGATCACCACCAGCGGGCGCGGGGTCAGCTCGGCCGCGATCCGGACGACGAGCGCGATGTCGACGAGCGCCGCGGTCGGGTTCGCCGGGGTCTCGATGACGATCAGCTTGAGCGGCCCGGCGGCGCGCGCGGCATAGACCGCGGCGTGGATATCTGCCTCGTCGCAGCCGTCGGTGAAGGCAAACGGATGCACTCCCATCTGCGGCATCAGCAGGTGGTACAACCCGTCGGTGCCGCCGTAGATCGGGCGGCTGTGGACGATGCTGTCGCCGGGGCGGAGATGGGCGAGCGCGATCGCGCTGTGCGTCGCCATGCCGGCGTTGAACACCGCCGCGGCTTCGGCTCCGTCGAGTGCCGCCAGCCGCGCCTCGACCATGTCGAGCCCCGGGTGGCCGAGCCGCGAATAGATGTGCCCCGGGCCGCCAACCGCGGGACCGGTATTCTCGAAATACGCCTCGTGGATGTCCTTCGCCGCCTGCGCTGAGGCATAGGCGAAGGTCGACGTCATGTAGATCGGCGGCTTGGCGCTGTTCGACGCGGTCGCGGGATCGTAGCCGGCATGGACCGCGAGCGTCTCGGGGCGATAGGTCCGGTCGTCGCTCACGCCGCCTCCGCCAGATACCGCTGCGCAGTCGCGCAATACCAATCGACGAAGCGGATCGTCAGCGACTCGGCCTCCTCCGAATACGGCCCCGGCCGGTAGCCCGGCGAGCGCACCCCCGCCGCATTATTCTCGGCGAGTTCCTTGTCCTGCAAATTGGTCCGCGTCCACAGGTCGGCGAGCGCGGCGACGTCGTAATCGACCCCTTCGACCGCATCCTCATGGACCAGCCACTTCGACACGACATGCGTTTCCGACGGCCCCACCGGCATCGCGGCGAAGGCGAAGGTATAGTCGCCGGTCGAATGGCAGAAGCTGTTCGGCTCGACCGCCCAGCGCATCGAGCCGATGTCGCCGCCGCCAGCCTCGCACATCAGCTTGCGGACGCTGAGCTGGCCGTCGATCGTCATCGACATCTGGTCGGGGTTGAGCGGGAAGCGGATCGCCTGCCACCAGTCTTCCTCCGCCGGGCCGACCGGCAGCCCGAGTTCGGCCATCCGCGCCTCGAACACTGCGGTCTTGTCGCCTTCGAAGGCGAAATGCGCCGACGCCCCAACCGGGAAGGTCCGCGACAGTTCGGGGTGGCCGGTCGCGCAATGATAGCATTCGCGGCCGTTCTCCATCACCAGCTTCCAGTTGGCGTTCTCGACGAGGGTCGATTGGAACGCGACCTTGGCGCGGTCGAGCCGATGCGGGCTGAGCAACGGCGTCAGGTCGCGGCGCAGATTGTCGAAGCGCGGCGGGTCGGCGGCGAGGCAGATGAACATCGCCCCGGCCACAGTTTCGAGATGGACCGGGCCGAGCGAATAAAGCGTCTTGTCGAAATCCTCGCCCATCCGCCCGGCGGCGAGCAGCGCCCCGTCGAGCGCATAGGTCCAGCGGTGGTACGGGCAGGTCAGCCGGGCGACGGTTCCGGTCCCGGGCTTGCACAGCAGCGACCCGCGATGACGGCAGCTGTTGTGAAACGCGCGAAGCTCGCCGTCCTTGCCGCGAACGATCAGCACCGGCCACTCGCCGATCGTCAGCGCGAGATAATCGCCGCGCCCGCGCACCTCGGCCTCGAACCCGGCGAATAGCCACGACCGCGCGAAGATCGCGTCGAGGTCGAACGCGAACGCCGCATCGTCGAGGTAAAGCGCCTGTGGCAGCGAATGGCCCGCGACGCGCGCGTCGAACGCCCGCGCGATCGTGCTCATATCCAACGTCGATCTCCTCGCATCGTCGAGGACTGACACAAAAAAGGAGCGCGCTTAAATCGCATTTGCGCATGGCGACATGCCGAAATCGGGAGGGGGCTGGCGCGGCGGGGCGAGTAGGGTCGCACGCTCGATCTAGGCTTGCGCCGCAGACCCCGCTAACCCTTGATGCGTCGCGTCACGCCATCGCCCGGAGGACCGCATTTCGAAGCCTGCTCCCGTCAATCGCCGCTGGCTGCCGTTGAACGCGTTGCGGGCGTTCGACGCGGTCGGGCAGCGGCTGAGCTTCACCGCGGGGGCGCAGGCGCTCCACGTCTCGCAGAGCGCGGTCAGCCGCCACATCATCAGCCTCGAGGAACTGCTCGGGCGCAAGTTGTTCGACCGGTCGGGGCCGCGGCTGGTCCTCACCGCGGCGGGCGAGGCGCTGCTGCCCGAGGTGATGACGTCGTTCGACCGGATCGAGAAGACGATCGCGGCGCTGTCGGACAATGCCCCGCACACCCGCCCGATCCGCATCCATATTCCGCCGTCGTTCCTCCATCAGATCGCACTGCCGCTGATCCGCGAGTTCCACGCCGAGCATCCCGACATCCGCATCGACATCTCGAGCGCGCACGTCACCGGGCTGCCGGCGACCGAGACCGACATGGCGATCGTTTTCGACGTGCCGAACGTCGACGACCGCGTCACCGACCTGTTGTGGATGGTCCGCGTCGCGCCGGTCTGCGCCCCCGCGACGGCGGCGCGCGCCGAGGGAAAGTCGCTGCCCGAATTCCTCGCCGACAACCCGCTCCTCCACGTCAAGCTCGACGGCGAGCCGCGCGGGCTGTTGTGGGGCATCTATGCGCGCCAGTGCCGGATCGCGCTCGACGTCGACCGCGGCCTCGCCTTCGACACCGCCCTGCTCGCGGTCAGCTATGCGATGGCGGCCGACGGGGTCGCGCTCGCCGACGTCGACATGTTCGCCGCCGAGATCGCCGACGGGCGGCTGGTCATGCCGTATGATTCGGTGATCGAGGACGGCTTCGGCTATTACCTCAAGCTGCGCCCCGAGGACCTGTCCGACCCGGCGATCGCGCTGTTCCGCAGCTGGCTGATCGCGCGCTTCGCCGCCCGGCAAGCCGATGCCTCACACGGCTCCCCGTCGGTTGCGGGCGGGGCCGAGCGGCCTATATCCTCGGCATGACCAGCATCGCTACCGCCGGAACCTTCGCGCTCGGCACGCGGACCGTCCACCGCCTCGGCTACGGCGCGATGCAGCTTGCCGGTCCTGGGGTGTTCGGGCCGCCGAAGGACCGCGCCGCCGCGATCGCCGTGCTGCGCGAGGCGGTCGAGAGCGGGGTCGACCACATCGATACCAGCGACTTCTACGGCCCGCACATCACCAACCGGGTCATCCGCGAGGCGCTGTCGCCGTACCGCGACGGGCTGACGATCGTCACCAAGCTCGGCGCGCGGCGTGGCGACGACGCGTCGTGGGCGCCGGCGTTCTCTGCGGCCGAACTCACCAGCGCGGTTCACGATAACCTCCGCAATCTCGGGGTCGATGTCCTCGACGTCGCCAATCTGCGGCTGATGTTCAGCCATCTCGGTCCCGCCGAAGGGTCGATCGAGGAGCCGTTGACCGTCCTCGCCGACCTCCAGCGACAGGGCCTGATCCGCCATCTTGGCCTGAGCAACGCGACGCCCGCGCAGGTCGCCGAGGGTCGCGGTATCGCCGAGATCGTCTGCGTCCAGAACCTGTACAATGTCGCCAACCGCGCCGACGATCCGCTGATCGACGAGCTCGCGGCGGCGGGGACGGCGTACGTCCCGTTCTTCCCGCTCGGCGGCTTCTCACCGCTCCAGTCGACCGCGCTCGACGGTGTCGCGTCCGATCTTGGCGTCACGCCGATGCAGGTTGCGCTCGCGTGGCTGCTGCGGCGCTCGCCGAACATCCTGCTGATCCCGGGGACGTCGTCGGTCGGGCACTTGCGCGAGAATCTCGCGGTGGCGGCGATCGACCTTCCCGACGATGCGATGGCGACGCTCGACGGCATCGCGGCGGCAACTCCGGCTTCGCCTGCGCACTGAATTCGCTGTCCTACACCCGGTTTGCGGGGGTATCGTAGGGGTTTCGAGTCGCCACTGGGCGGCGGGACGTGCGCTTTCTTATTGTCGGCCACCACAGAGCGCCTGCTCGATCGTGCCGTGCGGCGAATCCGTCATCTGCGGTAACGCGCGGGTCGCTGAAAAACGGTAGATTTCGTCAACTCTGTCAACTTAAGCCGCTTGTCCGAGCGGCGCAGCGAGATTTCCATCCGCTCGAAGCGTCGGTAGATCAACGGCCTTGTCCGCGACTTCGGCGAGCCTTCACGTCGAAACAAAGCGTCCGATTTTGTCAACTCTGTCAACTTAACCGAACTGGAGGGGTTCAGTCCGCGACGACCGCCTGCTCGATCGCCCCGAAAATCGAATGATGCCGCTCGTCGAGCATCTCGATGCGGACGACATTGCCGGGGCGGAGGAACGGCGTCGCCGCCGCGCCGCCGGTGATCGTCTCGACGACGCGAACTTCGGCAATGCAGCTATAGCCGCGCCCGCCCGCCGCGACCGGCAGTCCCGGGCCGCCGTCGATCCCGCGATTGCTGACGGTGCCCGAGCCGATGATGCTGCCCGCGCCGATCGCCCGGGTCTTGGCGAGGTGGGCGATCAGCGTGCCGAAGTCGAAGGTCATGTCCTCGCCCGCGTCGGCGCGCCCGAAGGCCGCGCCGTCGAGGTCGACCGACAGCACGCCGTGGAGCTTGCCGTCGCGCCAGCGGTCGCCGAGCGCGTCGGGGGTGACGAAGACCGGCGACAACGCGCTGGCCGGTTTCGACTGGACGAAGCCGAAGCCCTTGGCGAGTTCGGGCGCGATCAAGCCGCGGAGCGAGACATCGTTGACCAGCCCGACGAGGCGGATCGCCGCGAGCGCCTCGTCGCGACTCGCCCCGCGCGGCACGTCGCCGGTGACGACGACGACCTCGGCCTCGAGATCGAGCCCCCACGCATCGTCGACGAACGGAATCGGGTCGCGCGGCGCGATGAACTGGTCTGAACCGCCCTGGTACATCAACGGATCGGTCCAGAAGGTCGCGGGCATCTCGGCGCCGCGCGCCTGGCGGACCAAGGCGACGTGGTTCACGTACGCCGAGCCATCGGCCCATTGGTACGCCCGGGGCAGCGGCGCGGCGGCCTCGCGCTCGTGGAAGCGGCTGTGCGGGACGGCATCGTGGGCGAGGCTTTCGGCAACCCCGCGCAGCACCGGCTCGGCATGATGCCAGTCGTCGAGCGCCGACTGGAGCGTCGGCCACGCCGGCGGCGGCGCGGCGCACCACGCGAGGTCGTCGGACACCACGACCAGCCGCCCGTCGCGGCCGTGCTTCAGCGAGGCGAGCTTCATGGCAGTTTGGCCTTTGGAAAGCCGGCCCAGGCGGCGTCATAGTCGGGCTGGGCGCGGTCGAGGGCGAAGCGGGTCGGGCGGAACGGCCAGCAGCTTTCGACCATGAACGCCATCGTCGCGTCGAGCTTGCGCGGGGCGAGTTCGGCGGCGCTTGCGGCCTGCCACGTCGACAGGTCGGGGCCGTGGCCCGCCATCAGATTGTGGAGCGACAGCCCGCCCGGCGCGAAGCCTTCGGCCTTGGCATCATAGGCTCCGGTGATCAGCCCCATGCACTCGCTCATGACGTTGCGGTGGAACCATGGCGGGCGGAAGGTATCCTCGGCGACGAGCCAGCGCGGCGGGAACACAACGAAGTCGGCGTTGGCCCGACCCGGCACCCCCGACGGCGAGGTCAGCACGGTGTAGATCGACGGGTCGGGGTGGTCGAAGCTGACGCTGCCCATCGTGTTGAAGCGGGCGAGGTCGTAGCGCCACGGGACGAGGTTGCCGTGCCATGCGACGACGTCGAGCGGGCTATGGTCGAGCTGCGTCGTCCACAAGCTGCCGAGCGACTTCTGGATCAGCTCGAACGGCTCGTCGCGGTCCTCGAACCACGCCTCCGGGGTTTCGAAGTCGCGCGGGTTGGCGAGGCCGTTCGCCCCGATCGGGCCGAGGTCGGGGAGGCGGAACAGGCTGCCGTGGTTCTCGGCGACATAGCCCTGCGCGGTGCCGTCGGGGAGGAGGGCACGGAAGCGGACGCCGCGGGGGACGAGGGCGATCTGGCCCGGCGCGACGTCGATCCGGCCGAGCTCGGTCAGCAACGTCAGCCGCCCGGCCTGCGGCACGAACAGCAACTCGCCATCGGCATCGACGAAGGCGCGGGCGTCCATGTCCTTCGCCGCGCGGTAGAGGTGGACGGCGACCCCCTCGAGACTGGCGGGGTCGCGGTTGGCGACCATCGTCGTCATCGAGTCGATGAGGTCGAGCGGGTCATCGGGCATCGCCAGCGGGTCCCAGCGCAGCCGGTTTGGGGCCAGCGGATCGTCGACCGTCCCGGGGGCAAAGTCGGGTGCGCCGGTGTAGCGGACGAAGGGTGGATGCGAGGCGCTCGGGCGCAACCGGTAGAGCCACGACCGACGATTCTCGTGCCGGGGGGCGGTAAAGGCGGTGCCGCTCAGCTGCTCGGCATAAAGGCCGAACGCCGGGCGCTGCGGGCTGTTGCGCCCCACCGGCAGCGCCCCGGGGACCGCTTCGGTGGCGAAGTGGTTGCCGAAGCCGGTCAGCATCATGCCTTGCGCGGCTTCGGCTTCAGCCCCGCGACGCTGACCGAAATCCAGTCGTGGAGCGCCGCCGCGTCATCGACCACCAGCGCCGGCATGACGACGTACGACTCGCTCGGCGGCGCGTCGGGTTCGTAGCGCAACGGCACCGCGCCGGGCAGCGCCAGCGCGCGGTCACGCTCCCCGCCGGCGAACTTGAGGGCGAGACCGACGTCCGACAGCGACGCGAACACGACCCCGGCGGCATAGCCCATGATGCCGCCGAACATCTTGCGGAAGCTCATTTCGATGTCGGGTGCGGCGGCGAGCATCCGGGCTTCGAGGTCGGCGGGGACGGTCGGGGTCACGCCTGCGCCTCCGCTGCCTCCGCCGCCGGCTTGCCCGGGATCACGCCGCGACGGACCTGGTCGAGCTCGAGGCTTTCGAACAGCGCCTTGAAATTGCCCTCGCCAAAGCCGTCGTTGCCCTTGCGCTGGATGATCTCGAAGAAGATCGGCCCGACCATATTCTCGGTGAAGATCTGGAGGAGGAGGCCGCCGCCGGTCTCGGGGGCGCCGTCGATCAGGATGCTGCGCGACCGCATCTCCTCGACCGAGTGGTTGTGACCGGGAAGGCGCTTGTCGATCAGGTCGAAGTAGGTGTCGGGCGACACCTGGAAGCGGATGCCGTTGGCGCGGAGCTTGTCCACCGTCGCGAAGATGTCGTCGGTGGCGAGCGCGAGGTGCTGGATGCCCTCGCCCTTATAGGCGCGGAGGAACTCCTCGATCTGGCTATGCTCGTCCTGGCTTTCGTTCAGCGGGATGCGGATCTTGTCGTCGGGGGCGGTCATCGCCTTCGAGAACAGCCCGGTCGACTGGCCCTCGATGTCGAAGTAGCGGATCTGGCGGAAGCCGAAGATGCGCTCGTAGAAGTCGGCCCAGTGCGCCATCCGCCCGCGGTTGACGTTGTGGGTGAGGTGGTCGAGCGTGTGCAGCCCGACCGAGCGGTCGTCGACCCCGGCGCCGGGGACCGGCTTGAAGTCGACGTCGTAGATCTCGTGCTCGCCGGTCCGGTCGACGAGGTAGAGGTTGGACCCGCCGATCCCCTCGATCGCCGGGATGTTGAGCTCCATCGGCCCGACCGGCCCGGTCACCGGCGTCGCGCCGCGCGACACCGCCTCGGCGAAGGCCTGTGCCGCATCGCCGACCCGGAACGCCATCGCGTTGGCCGAGGGGCCATGGGCGTTGCGGAACTCGGCCGCCTGACCGGCGGTGTCCATGTTGAGCAGGAAGTTGATCGACCCCTGCGCGTATCGCCGGACGTCCTTCGACCGGTGGGTCGCGACGTGGGTGAAGCCCATCGCCTCGAACAGCGCCGCCAGCGCCTGCGGGTCGGGCCCGGTGAACTCGACGAACTCGAAGCCGTCGAGGCCCATGAAATTTTCGGTCGTGGTCGTTGCCATCGAAGTCTCTCCCGGCCGGATGCAGGCGCTTCAGCGCCCGTTCACTGTTGCTGCGGACATAGGCGCATGGGGCGGGACCGGCAACGCCTCGGGTTCGAGGTCAGGCTTTTGGGCAGGTTCGAAATGACCGATGGCGGTAGCCTTGATGAACGATAAATGGTCTAGCCAGCCGTCGCACGCTCGGTTAGATGTGATATTATATTGTTACACGGAGTTGCTCGTGCGAAATATTCCTGGCCTGACCGCGTCACTCCTCGCCGCGACTTTTCTCCTCCCCGCAGCCGCTGCAGCCGCCGATCAGCCTCCCGCTTCACCCGCTCCCTCTGACGAGATCGTCGTCACCGCGCGCAAGCTCGATGCGGCCCGTGATGCGATCCTGCCCAGCCTCGGCGCGAGCGACTATAGCTTCGACCGCGCGACGATCGACGCCCAGCCCGGCGGGCAGGACCGGGGGATTTCTCAGCTCCTCCAGCAGGCCCCCGGGGTCAGCCAGGACAGCGACGACGAAATCCACGTCCGCAACGAGCATGGCAACGTCCAGTACCGGCTCAACGGCGTCATCATCCCCGAAAGCATCGCCGGGTTCGGCCAGACGATCGACACGCGCATCGCCAAGTCGGTCAACCTGCTGACCGGCACCCTGCCCGCGCAATACGGCTACCGGACCGCCGGAGTGGTCAACATCGCGACCCAGTCGGGGACGTTCGACCTCGACGGCGACGTCGATTTTTACGGCGGGTCGAACGGGCGGATCGAGCCGAGCTTCACCCTCAAGAACGCCACCGGCGGCCTCAACTATTTCGTCTCGGGCAGCTACCTGCGCGACGACCTCGGCATCGAGAACCCGACGCGGTTGCGGAGCGCGATCCACGACCGGACCGAGCAGTATCGCGGCTTCCTCTATCTGTCGCAGATCCTGTCCGACACCAGCCGGATCAGCGCGTTTGGCGGGACCGCGATCGGCAAGTTCCAGATCCCCAACAACCCCGGGCAGGTCGGAGCGTATCAGCTCAACGGACAGACGACGTTCGATTCGTCGGCGCTCGACCAAAACCAGCGCGAGGTCACCCACTACGGCGTCGTCTCGTACCAATATTCGGGCGACGCGCTCAACGTCCTCGTCGCGCCGTTCGTGCGCTATTCGCGGACCAGTTTCTTCCCCGATCCAGCGGGGGGCGACATCATCTTCAACGGCTTCTCCGACCAGTCGCGGCTGTCGAGCCTGGTGTACGGGGTCCAGGCCGACGCCAGCTACAAATTATCCGAGGCGCATACGCTCCGCGGCGGCGTCTTCTTCCAGAATGAGCGGACCCGGTCGAACGTCACCTCGCGCGTCCTCCCGACCGATAGCGAAGGCAACCAGACCAGCGACACCGCTTTCCCGATCACCGTCGCCGGGGGCAAAACCGGCCAGCTTTACGGCGTCTACCTTCAGGACGAATGGAGCCTGACGCCCGAGCTGACCCTCAACGCCGGGGCGAGGTTCGACGCGGTCGACGCCTATACCAGCGAGAACCAGCTCAGCCCGCGGATCAACCTCGTCTACACGCCGACGACGGGGACGACCTTCCATGCCGGCTATGCCCGCAACTTCACCCCGCCGCCGCAGGAGCTGATCGGCACAACGACGGTCGCTCAGTTCAACGGCACGACCAAGCAGCCCGAGATCGCCTTCTCGGCCGCGGTCAAATCCGAGCGCGAGCATTATTTCGACGCCGGTGTCCTCCAGACCATCCTCCCCGGGCTGACGGTCGGTCTCGACGGCTATTACAAGATCAAGACCAACCTGCTCGACGAGGGCCAGTTCGGCGAATCGCTCGTCCTGTCGCCGTTCAACTATCAGCGCGGCTATGCGTGGGGCATCGAGCTTACGACGACGTACCGGCGCGGCGCATTGTCGCTGTACGGCAACGCGACGCGCGGGCAGGAGAAGGGCAAGAACATCGTCTCGAGCCAGTTCTTCTTCGCCCCGGCCGAGCTCGCCTACATCCAGAACCATTATATCTACACCGACCACTCGCAGAACTGGAGCGCGTCGGGCGGCGGTTCGTATGCGTTCGGCGACGGCATCGGCAAGCTGACCCCGTCGGCGGACTTCATCTACGGCGACGGCCTGCGCGCGGGCGACCCGGCGGGGATCATCCCCAACGGCGGCAAGCTGCCGTCGTACGTCCAGGTCAATTTCGGCGTCAGCCAGTCGATCGACGCGCTCAAGGGCCTGTCGATCCGCTTCGACGTGACCAACGCCTTCGACCATAGCTATGCGATCCGCGACGGGTCGGGGGTCGGCGTGGGGGCGCCGCAATACGGGGCCCGGCGGGCATTCTTCGGGGGTGTCCGCGCGGCGTTCTAGTGGGGGAGCGGAGGCGATCGCGCGGCCGGAAGGTCACACAAATCCACGCACCGACCGGGTTTTTCACATTCACGCGTGCTTCCGGAGGTGTAGCGGCGCGCGGACTATGATCCTCCCCGTCTTCGAGGGGGACCGCGTCTTCGCGGTGGAGGGGCGGGGCGGCATGCTCACCACCCGCGCCCGTACGACCGCCCCTCCACCATGCAAGGGCATGGTCCCCCTCGAAGATGGGGAGGATCACGGGCGGCCCCGTAGCCCAAAGGTCACACAAATCCACGCAACGACCGGGTTTTTCACATTCACGCGCGCCGCGATTGCCGCGCGAGCTGCCACCACCCACTCCGCGGGGATGACGATTTGAACAAACACGGTTTCGCGCTGACAGAGATTCCGGCGATCCGCCGCATTCAAAGGTCACACAAATCCACGCAACGACCGGCTTTTGCGGTCCGATCACGCGGCTTCCCGGGGCAACGACGACGAATATGGTTCTTCTGCGACAGCCCGCGGGCACCGCGTGCGACAACGACTCCAACAATGAGAAAGAACGCGGTGCCGGCGAGTACGCGCCGACTCGAACCACCGATGATACCCCATTGCCGGCCCTGTAGGACAGCGCCGCGCGTCGTCGATCACGTCGCCGCAGGGATTGTCGATCGCCCGCGCCGTCGCCTACGTTGTTCGTATCCGCAAGTCCGATAGGAACTCCGTGATCCGAACCCTGCTCGCCGCCTCGACGATCGCCGCCCTCGGCCAGCCCGCCGCACACGCTGCCACGACGGCCGCCGCCGCTCCAGCACCCGCCGCCACCTCCACCGACCCCTACCTCTGGCTCGAAAGCGTCGACTCGCCGCGCGCGATGGCGTGGGTCAATGCGCGCAATGCCTACAGCACCGGCGTCCTGGAGGCCGACCCGCGCTACAAGACATTGTACGACGAGGCGCTCGCGATCGCCGGGGCGAAGGACCGGATCCCGCTGCCGACCTTCACCCATGGCGCGATCTATAATTTCTGGCAGGACCCCGATCATCTCCGCGGCATCTGGCGGATGACGACCCTCGCCAGCTACCGGACCGACGCGCCCGACTGGAAGACCGTCATCGACATCGACGCGCTCGGCAAGGCCGAGGGCAAGAGCTGGGTGTGGCACGGCGAGCGCTGCCTCGAACCCGACGAGCGGCGCTGCCTGATCTCGCTGTCCGACGGCGGCGAGGACGCGGTCGTCGTCCGCGAATTCGACCTCGACACCGGCAAATTCGTCGCGGGCGGCTTCGACCTGCCGCGCGCCAAGCACGCCGTCGCGTGGGAGGACGCTGACCATCTGCTCGTCGCGAGCGAATGGACCCCCGGCGACCTGACCAGCTCGGGCTATCCGTACATCGTCAAGCGGCTGACGCGCGGCCAGCCACTATCGTCCGCGGTCGAGGTCTATCGCGGGACCAAGGCCGACGTCGAGGTCAACCCGGTCGTCCTCCACGACGGGCAGGGGCGCCAGCTGACGATCATCCAGCGCGCGATCGACTTCTTCCACTACGAGACCTTCGTCGTCACCCCGACGGGGACGAAGCGCCTCGCCATCCCGGCGAAGGCGAGCGTCGCCGACCTCGTTGCCGGGCGCGTCGTGGTCAAGCTCGACGAGGCGTGGACTTCGGGCGGGAAGACATTGCCGTCGGGGTCGCTCGCGCAGCTCGATCTCGCCACGGTCGAGGCCGCGCCCGATGCATTGAAGCCGAGCCTGATCTGGGCACCCGGGCCGCGCGATGCGCTCGGCGATGTCGCCGCGACGCGCGATACGCTCGTCGTCACGACGCTCGACAATGTTCGCGGGCGGGCATGGGTGTTCACCCCGGCGGCGGGCGGGCGCTGGACGCGGGCGAAGCTCGACGTCCCCGACAACCTCGCGGTCGATCTCGGCGACGCCGACCGACGCTCGAACCGCGCGTTCGTCCGGATGAGCGGCTTCCTTAACCCGTCGTCGCTCGCGCTCGCCGACGCCGCGACAGGCTCGATCGCGACGGTCAAGACGCTGCCCGCCAAGTTCGACGCGTCGCGCGACGTCGTCGAGCAGTTCGAGGCGACGTCGACCGATGGGACCAAGATTCCGTACTTCGTCGTCCACCGGAAGGACCTGAAATACGACGGCTCGACCCCGACCCTGCTGTACGCGTACGGCGGGTTCCAGGTCAGCGAGACCCCCGATTACAATGGCGCGATGGGCAAGCTGTGGCTCGAACGCGGCGGCGCGTATGTCCTCGCCAATATCCGCGGCGGCGGCGAATTCGGCCCGGCGTGGCACGAGGCGGGGCTCGGCGTGAAGCGCCAGATCATCTACGACGACTTCGCCAGTGTCGCCCGCGACCTCATTGCGAAAAAGATCACGTCGCCGCGCCGCCTCGGCATCGAGGGCGGGTCGAACGGCGGGCTGCTGATGGGGGTGCAGTTCACCCAGCACCCCGAGTTGTGGAACGCGGTCGTCATCCAGGTGCCGCTGCTCGACATGATCCGCATCGGCCAGATCGCCGCCGGGGCGTCGTGGCAGGGCGAATACGGCAACGTCGACACCGACCCGGCGGTGATGGCGTTCTGGCAGAAGACCTCGCCGTACGCGAACCTGCGCGCGGGGGTGAAATACCCCGAGCCGTTCATCTTCACCACGACGAAGGACGACCGCGTCGGCCCGCAGCACGCGCGCAAGTTCGCCGCGCGGATGGAGGAGATGGGCTATCATTTCTATTATTACGAGAACACCGAGGGCGGGCACGGCGCGGGGGCGGATCTCAAGCAGGCGGCACATACGACCGCGCTGACGATGACGTACCTGCAGAAGAAGTTGATGGAGTAGGGGCCGGACCGTTCGCGCCGGGGCGGGCTTGTCCGGGGGCGGCAAGCGCCTAGACTGCAGAACGTGGATAACGTCCGGACCTTCCTCGTCGTCGTCGACGACACGCCCGAGAGCCGGGTGGCGATGCGCTTCGCTGCCTTGCGCGCGGCGCACGTCGATGGCCGCGTCACCCTGCTCCACACGATGCCGGTCACCGAATTCATGCAGTGGGGCGGGGTCCAGGAGCTGATCGAGGCCGAGGCCAAGGCCAACGCCGAGGCGCTGCTCGCAGGCGTTGCCGACGAATTGTTCACGCTGTCGGGGCAGCGGCCGGGGATGATCGTGCGGCAGGGCGAGCCGACCGCGGCGGTGCTCGAGACCGTCGCCGCCGACCCGTCGATCCGCGCGCTCGTGCTGGGCGCGGCGCCGAAGGGGGCGCCGGGGCCGCTCGTGGCGTTCTTTTCAGGCGAGCGCGCGGGGACGTTGCCGTGCCTCGTGATGATCGTTCCCGGCAGCCTTAACGACGCGCGCCTCGCCGAACTGGCGTGACCACGCGCCAGACCGTTTCGGTCCGACTTGATCTGACGGGCGTGGCGCGCCACATGCGCGGTGATCCCGGAGACTGACCATGTACATCGAGACCGAGCGCACGCCGAACCCGCAGACGCTGAAGTTCCTGCCGGGACGCCCCGTCATGCCGTCGGGGACGATCGGCTTCACCACGCCCGAGGACGCCGCCGCGTCGCCGCTCGCCGCCGCATTGTTCGGGCTCGGCGACGTCGAGGGCGTGTTCTTCGGGTCGGACTTCGTCTCGGTCAACAAGGCCGAGGGGTCGGCCGACTGGTCCTCGCTCAAGACGCAGGTCCTCGGCGTTCTCGTCGATCATTTCAGCAGCGGCGCGCCGATCATAGCGGGCGAAGCGACTGCCGCCGCGGCGATCGACGACGACCCCGCAGACGCCGACATCGTCGCGCAGATCATCGACCTGCTCGACACCCGCATCCGCCCGCAGGTCGCGAACGACGGCGGCGACATCATCTATCGCGGCTTCAACCGCGGCGTCGTCTCGCTCCAGATGCAGGGGGCTTGCTCGGGCTGCCCGTCGTCGACCGCGACGCTCAAGGGCGGGATCGAGTCGCTGCTCAAGTACTACGTCCCCGAAGTCGTCGAGGTTCGCGCGGTATGATGCTCGACGACGCCGCGCTCGACACGCTGTTCCGGACCGCCCGGACTTTTTACAGCTGGGCCGATACGCCCGTCAGCGACGAGGCGCTGCACACGCTGTACGAACTCGCGAAGCTCGGGCCGACGGCGGCGAATTCGTCCCCCGCACGCTTCGTATTCTGCCGCTCAGTCGAGGCGCGTGAGACATTGGCGACGTGCGTCAGCGCAGCCAACGCGCCCAAGGTTCGCACCGCGCCGGTGACCGCGATCGTCGGCATGGACATGGAATTCTACGAAAAGCTGCCGCAGCTTTTCCCGCACGCCGACGCGCGGTCGTGGTTTGCCGGCAAGCCCGACGCGATCCACGAGACGGCGTTCCGCAATTCGAGCCTGCAGGGTGCATATTTCATCCTCGCCGCGCGCTCGCTCGGGCTCGACTGCGGGCCGATGTCGGGGTTCGACAAGGCCAAGGTCGACGCGGCGTTCTTCGCCGGGACCAAGGTCGAGGCCAATTTCATTTGCTCGATCGGCCACGGCACGACCGAGAAACTATTCGCCCGCTCGCCGCGGCTGACTTTCGACGAGGCGGCACAAATTCACTGATGCTGCTCGTCATCGAAACCGCGTTCGCGCTCTCGGTAGCGTTGCTCGACGATGACTGCATCGTCGCCGAGGAGCATCGCGAGGTCGGGCGCGGCCACGCCGAGGCGCTGATGCCTGCTGTCGCTGCAGTCGTCGGCAGCGACCACGCGCGGATTTCCGGCATCGTTGTCGACATCGGTCCGGGCAGCTTCACCGGCCTGCGGATCGGCATCGCCGCCGCGCGCGCGCTCGGACTGGCGTGGGGCGTGCCCGTCACCGGCGTCGGCTCGCTCGCCCTGATCGCCGGCGCAGCATTTGCCGCTGACCTCTCGCTGGCAGAAGTCACCGCAGTGGCGGACGCCGGCCGCGGCCAGCTTTATTGGCAGACATTCGACCGCGCGTTTAGCGGGGACAGCGAGCCGGCGGCGGGTCCGCTCGCCCTGCCGCCGGGAACCGCGTGCGCCGGCCCGGGCGCGGCCCTGAACGCCGGCGCGACGTGTCTCGACCTCGCGCCGCCGCGTGCCGAGAGCCTTCGCCGCCTGCCCCGCCGCGCATGGTCGCTCCCGCCGGTACCACTTTATCTTCGCGCCCCCGACGCGATCTCGGCGTGACCGCGACCCTGCGCCTCGCCGACGGCGGCGATATCGCGCCGATCATGGCGGTGATGACCGCCGCCTTCGATCCGCACTACGGCGAAGCGTGGTCGGGGCCGCAGGTCCTTGGCTCGTTCGGCACCGGGATCGCCTGGGCCCGTCTCGCCGAAGCTGGTGGCGAACCGGTCGGCTTCACCCTGTGCCGCCGCGTCGGACCCGAGGCAGAGCTTCTGTTGATCGGCGTTCCGCCGGCATGTCGCGGCAAAGGCTACGGCAGCGAGTTGCTGAATGCGGCCCGACGGGATGCCCAAATCCGCGGTGCCGATGCATTGTTTCTCGAAGTCCGCGAAGCCAACAGTGCCGCTCTTGGACTGTATCGACGCAGCGGCTTCGTCGCGATTGGGCGGCGGCGTGACTATTACCGTGGCCCCGGCGACGTGAAGTTCGACGCGATCACCTTGCGCTGTGATCTGGCTGGATAAATTAACTCACATATTTCTATCGAGTCGCTTGTCAAAAAATGACGCTCCCCTCATATGGCGCGACAATCATCCTCCACAAATAGTTAAGGGCTTACCATGAACGATACCCATGCGGCACACGCCGAGCTGCTGACGCTGACCGCCGACATCGTCTCGTCGCACGTCGCCAACAACACCGTCGCCGTTTCCGATCTCGCGACTGCGATCAGCAGCGTCTATGCTTCGCTCGCGGCCCTCGGTAGCCCGGCGCGGGTCGAAACCCCAAAGCTCGAGCCCGCCGTTTCGGTTCGCTCTTCGGTCAAGCCCGACCACATCGTCTGCCTCGAAGACGGTAAGAAGCTGAAAATGCTCAAGCGCCACCTGATGACCCGCTACGGCATGACCCCCGACGCCTATCGCGCCAAATGGTCGCTGCCCGCCGATTATCCCATGGTCGCCCCCGACTATGCCGCCCAGCGCCGGAGCCTGGCGAAGAAGATCGGGCTCGGCACCAAGCGCAACATCGCGCGCGGCCGCTAAAGCCACGGCTTGCCGCTGCGCCCCGGCCTTCCTAGGGTGCGGCGGCAGCAGGACGTGACCCGATGAGCGGCAGGATCGATATCGAGGCGTTGTGCGCGGCGAAGGGGCTGCGGATCACCGAGCAACGCCGGACGATCGCGCATGTCCTGTCGGATGCGGTCGATCACCCCGACGTCGAGGAGCTTCACCGCCGTTCGGCGGCGATCGACCCGGGCATCTCCATCGCGACAGTCTACCGCACGGTCCGGCTGTTCGAGGAATACGGCATCCTCGAGCGTCACGACTTCCGCAATGGGCGCTCGCGCTACGAAGCGGCGGGCGAGGAACACCACGATCATCTGATCGACATAGACAGCGGCCAGGTCATTGAATTTCATGACGCCGAGCTCGAGGAGCTCCAGCGCAAGATCGCCGAGCAGCTCGGTTTCCGCCTCATCGATCACCGCATGGAGCTTTACGGCGTGCCGCTCCCTAAGCCCCTCGCCACCAAGACGTGACGAGCCCGGCGGTGCGCGCGCCTCGGGTCCGGCCGGTACGCGGGCGTGGCTTCGGGCGGACGCGGGCGTTTGCCGGAATCGGCGCGGCGGCGGCGGCGCTGGTACCGTTCGAGCTGGCGATGCGCCGAATTTCCCCGAACAACCGCCCGCGACTGCCATGGCTGTTCCACCGCGCCCTGACCCGCTCGCTCGGCATCCATGTCGTCGTCCACGGCCGCCAGGAGCGGCGCGGCGGGGTGCTGTTCGTCGCCAACCATGTCAGCTGGGCCGATATCCCGGTGATGGGGAGCAATATCCTCGCGGCGTTCGTGGCGAAATCCGAAGTCGCGAGTTACGGCCCGGTCGGCTGGCTGTCGACGCTGAGCCGGACTGTCTATGTCGAGCGCGACCGCCGACAAAAGACCGGGGAAGCGCGAAATGCCATAGTCGAACGCCTTGCAGCGGGCGAAAATGTGATCCTGTTCCCTGAAGGAACCAATAGCGACGGCGTGACGGTACTGCCGTTCAAGTCGGCGTTGTTCGCCGCGATCGAGGGCCCGGGGTGCGAGGACTTCATCATCCAGCCGGTCGCCATCGCCTATACGCGGCTCAACGGCATCCCGATCACGCGCGAGCGGCTGCCCGACATCGCGTGGATCGGCGACACCGCGCTCGCGCCGCACATGCTGAGCTTCATGTCGCTCGGTAAGGTACGGGCGGAATTACGTTTTTTCCCTGCGGTCCGCGTCACCGACTTCGCCAATCGCAAGGAACTCGCGCTGCATTGTCACCGAGTCATCGCCGACGGCTACCGCAAGATGATGCGCGGCGAGGCCTGATCGCGCCTGCCGCACACACCCCGCACATCGGCCGCGCCGGTCCCGAACCGCGCCGACGCATTGGCGCGCATCCGGAACGCGGGACTTACCCGGGGTGCTTCGACGTATCGACGCGGACCTTGACCGTCTGGCCCGAATTGCCCGGGAAATTGGTGAACATCGCGGCGATCAAGTTCGGCACCAGCTTGGTCAGGTCGTTCGTCGTCGCGACGGTCTCGGCGCGGCCTTCGAAGACGCTGACATTGTCGGCGACTCGGTTGATCCGCATGTCGACATAGCTGTTGTACTGGGTCACCGAATAAATCTCGGGGCCGTAGCCATAGCCGCCGAAGCCGCCATAACCGAACCCGCCATAGCCAAAGCCGCCGTAGCCGAACCCGCCATAGCCGAAGCCGCGACGACCGAAACCGCCGTAGCCGAACCCGCCGTACGGGCCGAACCCGCCATAGCCGAAGCCCGGGGTCGATTCGATGCGCTCGCGCGGCATGCCCACGGCGTAGTCGAAGTTGACGACGAGCGTCGCGGCGCGCGGATCGGCGGCTGGGCGATAGCCGACCGCCTCCAGCCGCTGCGTGACGAGATTGGCGTAGGTGGCGAATTCAAGCCCGCCCGCCTTGCGCGCGTCACGCGACTGGATCGTGAAGGTCTGGCCCGACGGGGCAGGAAGCTGCTGGAAGCGCGCGACCCGCGCCTCGAACGGCTCGGCGCAGGCGCCAACGAGGGTCAGCGCCACCAGGGGCGCCAAGGTTGCAAAGCGCAAAGGAGCGGTGAGACGCATATAGCTACCCTCGAAACGAATGATGAACCGTTCGTAATCTGCGACCGGTGAACAAGCGGTGAACCCTGATACGCAGGCCGGGGTTCCCGTCCCTCGAAGATGGGGGCGCGGCGCGGATTTGCCAAGCACGATCGAAGGATGGGGGTGTTCCCATCGCCCATTTGGGGAGGGATCTGCTCCCCTCTCTCATTTAGGGAGAGGGGAAGGACTACCTCAAGAACCCGACTGCCGCATAAACCTGCGCCAGCACCGGCTCGGCGATCGCCCGCGCCCGCGCTGCTCCGTCGCGGAGCACCGCATCCAAATGCCCCGGGTCGGCGATCAGGCGGACGTACTCGGCGTTGATCGGCGCGAGCTTCGCCACTGTCAGCTCGGCGAGCGCGGGCTTGAACGCGCCGAAGCCCTTGCCGCCATATTCGGCCAGCACCGCGTCGACGGTCATTCCCGCCAGCGCCGCGTAGATGCCGACGAGGTTGCGCGCTTCGGGGCGGCCCTCGAGCCCGGCGGCGGTGTCGGGGAGGACGTCGGCGTCGGATTTCGCGCGCTTGATCTTGGCGATGATCGCGTCGGCGGTGTCGATCAGGTCGATCCGGCTCGCGTCGGACGGGTCGGACTTCGACATCTTCGCGGTGCCGTCGCGCAGGCTCATGATCCGCGCCGCCTCACCCTTCGCGCCGCCGATCACCGGCTGCGGCGGCACGAGCAGCCCCTCGCCGTAGGTCGCGTTGAACTTGATCGCGATGTCGCGCGCGAGTTCGAGATGCTGCTTCTGGTCGTCGCCGACGGGAACGTGGCTCGCGCGGTAGCCAAGGATGTCGGCGGCCTGGAGGACGGGGTAAACGTACAGCCCGACGCTCGGCCCCTCGGCGTCCTTGCCGCGTTTCTCCTTGAACTGGATCATGCGGTCGAGCCAGCCGGTGCGGGCGATGCTCATCAGCACCCACGCGAGCTCGGCGTGGACCGCGACCGCGCTCTGGGCGAACAGGATCGTCCGCGCCGGGTCGATCCCGGCGGCAAGAATCCCCGCCGCCATCGACCGCGTCGCATTGGCGAGCCCGCCCGCGTCGTGCGGCATCGTGATCGCGTGGAGATCGACGATGCAATAGATGCACTCGTACACCGGGTGCCCGCCGGTCCCGTCCTGCATCGCCACCCAGTTACGCAGCGCGCCGAGGTAGTTGCCGAGGTGGAGATTGCCGGTCGGCTGGATGCCGGAAAAGACGCGGTTCATTTGGGGGCCCTGCGAAGCTGGCTCTTGAGGTCGGCGATCGAGAAGGCGCGGAGGAGGTACGCCGCCGCGACATAGGCGATCCCGCCGCCCGCGATCAACAGCGCGAGCGCAACGCCGCGTTCGACGAGGCTGCCGTCCATCCATGGCGCGACGAGGCGGTCGGCGACCAGCAGCACGCACGCCATCACGCCGCTCGCCGCAATCAGCCGCCACGCGTTCTTGCGCAGGCGGTGGTCGACGCTGAAATGGCGGCGGCGGTGGAGGGTGAGGTAGAGCAGCCCGGCGTTGACCCACGCCGCGATCGCGGTCGACAGCGCGATGCCGATAATGCCGAGCGGCCAGATCAGCGCGACGTTGCCGGCGAAGTTGACCAGCATCGACGCGACCGCGATCCGCACCGGCGTCTTGGTGTCCGACCGCGCGTAGAACCCCGGGGTCAGGACCTTGATCAGGACATAGGCGGGGAGCCCGAGCGAGAAGGTCGCGAGCGCGCCGGCGGTGGCGACCGAATCGGTCGCGGTGAAGCGCCCATGTTCGAGCAGGGTGTGGATGATCGGCCCGGCGCTGACGACGAGCGCGGCGGCGGCGGGGAGGGTCAGCAACAGCACCAGCTCGATCGCGCGGTTCTGTGTGTGCATCGCCTGCGCCTCGAGCCCGCCTGCAAGCTGCCGCGACAGGGTCGGCAGCAGGACGGTGCCGATGCCGATACCGATCAGCCCGAGCGGGAGCTGGTTGAGCCGGTCGGCGTAATAAAGATAGCTGATCGCGCCTTCGCCGAGGAAGCGCGCGGCGAGCGCGGTCGAGATCAGCAGGTTGAACTGGACCGCCCCCGAGCCGAGCGCGGCGGGGCCGATCACGCGGAGCAATGCCCGGACCGGCGGGGTCAGCCGCGGCCATGTCAGCCGCAGGTTGATCCCGGCGCGGTGGCACGCCCACAGCAGCCAGACGAACTGGAGGATGCCCGCGACCGTCACCGCCGCCGACTGGACCCGCGCGCTTTCGACCGGGGTCGCGCCGTGAAACAGCGTCAGCCCGGCGATCAGCGCAAGGTTGAGCAGGATCGGCGCGGCGGCGTTGACCCAGAAACGCCCGATCGAATTGAGGATGCCACCGAGCAGCGAGACGAGGCTGATGAGCAGCAGATAGGGGAAGGTGATCCGGGTGAACTCGACCGCGAGCCGGTATTTCTCCGGTGACGCGTCGGGGAAGCCGCCGGTCATCGCCCACACCACCGGCCCGGCAAGCGCGACCATCAGGATCGTGAACACAGCGAGGACGGGAAGCAGGACAGACAGCACCTGTTCGGCGAACACCCGCCCGGCGGCGAGATCGCCCCCGGTGCCGTCGCCGCGCCCGGGGCCGAGCGTGCGGCTGAACATCGGCACAAACGCTGCGGAGAAGGCCCCTTCGGCGAACAACGCGCGGAACAGGTTCGGCAGGCGGAAAGCGATGAGAAAGCAGTCCGACGCGAGCCCCGCGCCGACGAAGCGCGCGAACAGGACGTCGCGGGCGAAGCCGAGGATGCGGCTGATGAGGGTCAGGCCGCCGATCGTGCCGGTGGCGCGGACGAGGTTCATCCCACTCTCCGGCTACGCGGGGCGATGTGGGGGAAGGAAGAAGGAGACAAGAGCGTCGCGGCAAAGCCGCGCCGTCGTCGGCCGGGTTCGGCGGGATGGTCCCGCCGCCCCGCCGTCCGGCTCGGCGCGAGTCCGCCGGCGGCTAATGACCGCAAGGGCGTTCGCTTCGCTGCCGGCTGGCCGCGCCTTGGCTTAGGCATTCCCCATCGCGGGGGTGCCCTCGGCGAGCTGTGCCTGCTGCGCCATATACAGCGACCCGAAGTCGATCGGTTCGAGCAGGAGCGGCGGGAAGCCGCCGTCGCGGGTGGCGTCGGCGACGATGCGGCGCGCGAACGGGAACAGGATGCGCGGCGCCTCGACGACGAGGAACGGCTCGAGCGCTTCCTCGGGGAGGTTGCGGATCGCGAACAGTCCGCCGTACAGCAGGTCGACGACGAACGCGGTCTGGTCGTTGTTGTGCGCGCGCGCCTCGATCTTGAGCTCGACCTCGTACAGGTCGTCCCCTGCGCGGCGCGCGTTGACGTTGACGTTGATCTCGATTCGCGGCTGGGTCTCCATCTGGAGCGACGCCGGCGCGTTCGGGTTCTCGAACGACATGTCCTTGGTGTACTGGGTCAGGATGCTGACCTGCGGCTGCGTCAGCGCTGCGGCGTCGACGCCGTTGCCACCGCTCGCGCCCATGAAGTCTTCGGTCTCGTCGACCATGTCTTGTCTCTCGTTTGGGAAAATACCGGACCGCCCCGCTATCAGGCACTAACCGGGGGCGCAAGCGTTGGAGCGGGCTGACAGCGCAAGCGTCGCGGGGCTGGTTGTACCGCGGGTGCGTGCACCTATGTCACACCGATGGACCGGCGCGCCGTGCGTTGCTATGGTTCGGTACGTTACCAGAGGCGAAGACCAATGTCGGACAGCGGAACCTGGATCGAGATCGTGCTGTTGGCCATGCTCGCCGGCTTCATCGGCCTGCGCCTCGTCAGCGTCCTCGGCAAGCGGACGGGCAGCGAGAAGCCGGTCGGCGATGCCTTCCGCCCGGGCAGCCCCGCGGTCGTCCCCGTCGCCGCGAGCCGCATCGAGGCCCCCGCGCGGCGTCTGATCACCGTCCCCGCCGGCACTGCCGCCGACCTCGCGCCTGCCTTGCAGGCGGTGGCCGATGCTGACCCGAGCTTCGATCCCGAGAAGTTCGTCACCGGCGCACAGGCCGCATACCGCATGATCCTCGAGGCCTATTGGTCGGGTGACGCTGCGGCGATGGACAAGCTCGTCTCGGACGAAGTCGCGACGCACTTCCAGCGCGCGATCGAGCAGCGCGGCGGCACCGCCTTGGCGAACAAGCTTGTCCGCATCGACGCGGCGGCGATTACCGCGGCGCAGATGGTCGGTCAGATGGCCGAGGTCACCGTCCGCTTCGACGCCGACATCGTCGCCGCCGGGTCGAGCGCGGATGCCGAGACTCACGACGTCTGGACGTTCAGCCGCCATGTCGGCACCTACGATCCGGCGTGGTTGCTGATCGCCACCGACGTCCACGCGTAAGCGGGTGACGTTCCGGCTCGCCCCGCCGTGGGCGCTTGCCGTGGTCGCTGGTCTGGTCCTCGCCGGATGCGCGGGCGGTGTGAAGGTCGCGCCGACGCCGCCGCCGGTGGCCGCCGCCAAGGCTGAGATTCCGCGCGCCGCGATTACCCTTGCGGCCCCGCTTGCCAGCCGCCCGGGGTTCGCGACAGCCGACCTCGCACCCGCGCTTGCCGCCTTCCGCCGGTCGTGCCCGGCCTTGCTCAAGCGCACCGACGCGAGTGGCATGACGCAGCCCGGTGACTGGACCGCCGCCTGCGCCGCAGCCGCAACCACGACCGACCCGCGCACGTTCTTCGCCACTGCCTTCCGCCCCGTCGTCGCCGGTGACGGCCGCGGCCTCGACACCGGCTATTTCGAGCCCGAGCTCGCGGGGTCGCGCACGCCCGCGCCGGGCTTCGCGGTGCCGCTCTACCGCCGCCCGCCAGATTTGATCGACCTCGACCTCGGCGCATTCGACACCAGCCTGACCGGCAAGCACGTCCGCGGGCGGATCGCGGGCAAGACCTTCGTCCCATATTTCGACCGCGCCGCGATCGACGACGGTGCGCTCGCCGGACGAAGCCTCGAACTCGCATGGGCGGCCGATCCGTACGAGGCGTTCTTTCTCGAAATCCAGGGATCGGGACGGCTGCGGCTCCCTGACGGCAGCGTCCTCCGCATCGGCTACGACGGCCAGAACGGTCACGCCTACACCGCGATCGGGAAATTGCTGCGCGATCGCGGCGTCCTTGCCCCCGGACAGGCGACGATGGACGGCATCATCGGCTGGATGCGCGCCCACCCCGCCGACGGGCGCGAGCTGATGCGCGCCAACCGCAGCTATGTCTTCTTCCGCGTCCTGACGACCCCCGCCGACCTCGGCCCGACCGGCGCGATCGGGGTGCCGCTAACCCCGCGCGCGAGCGTCGCCGCCGACCCTAAGTTCGTCGTCCTCGGCGGCCCTGTCTGGCTCGATACGACGGTCGACGGCGCGTCGTTCCGCGAAATCGTCATCGCGCAGGACACCGGCGGCGCGATCAAGGGACCGAACCGCCTCGACATCTTCTGGGGCGCCGGGGCCGCGGCGCGCGCGACCGCGGGCGGGCTGTCGGCGACCGGGTCGGTGACCCTGCTCCTGCCGCGCGCCGCCGCCGAAAGGCTGGTGCATGGCGCGCCGCCTGCACCCTGACGAGAGCGAATTATGGGCGCGGGTCGCGGCGTCGATCCGCCCGCTGCCGGGGCGCGTCCGTCCGATCGTCGGCCCTGCCCCGCGCGTCATCGTCGACCAGCCACCACCACCGCCTGCGCCGCCGAAGCGCACCCCCGCCGCGAACCGGATCGCGGTCGACGCGGCGACGCTCGACGGCGGCTGGGACCGCAAGATGCGGACCGGGCGGCTCGCCCCTGACCTGACCGTCGACCTCCACGGCTATTCGCGCGACCGCGCCCATGCATTGCTGACGCGGATGATCGTTGAGGCGGCGACCGGCGGTGCGCGCGTCATGCTCGTCATTACGGGCAAGGGCGCGCGCGAGACCGACGATCCCGACAATGACCTTGGCCGCCCGCGCGGGGTGATCCGCGCCTCGCTGCGCGACTGGCTCCAGTCGTCGGACCTGCGCCCCTATGTCGCCGCGCTCCGTCCCGCGCATCCGCGCCACGGCGGCGGCGGCGCGTGGTACGTCATCCTGCGGCGGTAGCGACCCGCAGCCGGAGGAGGCCCCACATCGCCGCCGAGGCCATGCGGAACAGCGCCCCGTTCGGGCTCAGCGCGACCGCGCGCAGCAACATCCGCATCCCATTGTCGACGTGGCGGCGGCGATACAGGCGGAGCGCGCGGATGCCGTATTCGCGGGTGTAGCGGCGGTGGTATTGCGCGTTCCGGTCGTGCGGCAGGACGTTCGCGGCGAACCATGCCCAGCCGAGCTCGTCGTCGCCCGCCTCGCTGAAGCGCGTCACGGCGACCTTGAGTCGCGTCCGGAGCGGGACCGGCGCGGCGGCATGGTAGCGGGTGAAGTGCGTCCGGAACAATCGGTAATGCGCGAATTCGTCGGCGGCGATGCGCCCGGCGATCGCCTGCAGGACGGGCTCGGGGGTAGCGTCGCGGATCGCCGAGTAGAAGGATGACGTCCCGGTCTCGACCACCTGCCGGGCGACGAGCTCGCCGCAGCGCGAGCCGCGGA
>JAYTTV010000006.1:0-12594 GCA_043745075.1 Sphingomonadaceae bacterium | reverse complement strand
GGGTATCCGGCTTTGTCCGGCGCGACGGCCGGTGCGGACGCGGTCGTTGCGCGGGCCGGGGCTTTCGCCCTCGCCGAGCGGCAGCTCGAAGCGGAGCGCGCCGGTGATCGGGTTGGCCTCGGCGAGCCGCAGATCGAGCTTTTGTCCGGCGGCATATCGCGTGCCGCTGCTGCTGCCTTCGAGCGTGCGCGCGTCCTCGTTGAACACGAAATATTCGGCGCCGAGCGTCGACACCGGGACCAGCCCGTCGCCGCCGATGCCCTCGACTGTGGCGAAAAAGCCGAACTTGGCGACCCCGGTGATCCGGGTTGCCAGCGTTTCGCCGACGCGCTTCGACAGATAGGCGGCGACGTAGCGGTCGACGGTTTCGCGCTCGGCCTCCATAGCCCGGCGCTCGGTCATCGAGATATGCTCGCCGGTCCGCGCCATCAGCGCCGCCTCGGCGTCGCTCAATCCGTCGTCGCCGAGCTTGTACGCGCGGACGAGCGCGCGGTGGACGACGAGGTCGGCGTAGCGGCGGATCGGCGAGGTGAAATGGCCGTAGCTGCGCAGCGCGAGGCCGAAATGGCCTTTGTTCTCCGGGCTGTAATAGGCTTGCGTCTGCGTCCGCAGCACCTGCTCGCTGACCTGCTGCGAATAGGTCGCGTCCTTCACCGCCGCGAGCAATTTGTTGAACGTCTTCGGCGCGATCACTTGGCCGAGGGCGAAGGGAATGCCGAGGGTTTCGAGGTAATCCTTGAGCGCGACGAGTTTCTCGCGCCCCGGAGCCTCGTGGACGCGGTACATGCATACCGTCCGCTTCGCCTCGAGCGCCTGCGCGGCGGCGACGTTGGCGGCGATCATGAAGTCCTCGATCAGCCGATGCGCGTCGAGGCGTTCGCGGGTGACGATCGCGGTGATCGTGCCGGTCGGATCGAGTTCGACGCGGCGCTCGGGCAGGTCGAGGTCGAGCGGGGCACGGGCATCGCGTGCCTTGGCCAGCGCCCTCCACGCGCCCCACAATGGTTGCAGCGTCGCCAGATGCTCGCCCGCCTCCGCGTCGATCGTCGCCTGCGCCTCTTCGTAGGCGATGTTGGTCGTGCAGCGGACGACGGCGCGGGTGAAGCGGTGTGCGGCTAGGGTGCCTTCGGGGGTGATCGTCAGGTGGCACGCGAGGACCGCGCGGTCCTTGTGCTCGACCAGCGAGCAGGCGTCGGCCGACAGGACTTCGGGCAGCATCGGGACGACGCGATCGGGGAAATAGACCGAATTGCCGCGTTCGCGGGCGGCGCGGTCGAGCGACGTGCCTTCGCGGACGTAGAAGCTGACGTCGGCGATCGCGACGATCGCGTCCCACCCGCCATCCTCTCGCGGCGCGGCCCAGACCGCGTCGTCGTGGTCGCGTGCGTCGGCGGGGTCGATCGTCAGGATCGGCAGGTGGCGGAGGTCTTCGCGTTCTCCCAGCGGTTGGTGCGCCGCCTTCTCCGCCTGCTCGGTGGCGGCGTCGGAGAAGCGGTGCGGCAGCCCCTTGGCGTGGATCGCGATCAGCGAGAAGCTGCGCGGCGCAAACGGGTCGCCGAGGACTTCGACGACACGCGCCGACTGGTGCGGCGCGCGCCCCGACGGCTCGGCGAGGACGAGGTCGCCGACCTCCGCCTCGCCGGTGTCGAGCACGGCAAAGTCGATCCGCGCCTTCTTGTCGACCGGCACGAGGCGATAGCCGGCAGCGTCCTTGCGGAGGATGCCGAGGACGAACTCCTCGGTCTTGGCAAGCAGCTTCATCGGGAAGCCGGTGTAGCCGCCACCGGTCTCCTCGATCCGCGCCAGCACGCGATCGCCGAGGCCGAGCGCGCCGCGACGCTTGCCCTCGATGATGCGGACTTTCGGGGGGACCCCCGGATGGTCCCAGCGGTCGGGCGTCGCGACCGGCGGCCCGTCGCCTGCCTCGATGACGCGGAGGACGGTGACCTTGGGCAGGCCGCCGCCCTTGTGGACCTGACGCTTGGGGCCGACGTCGAGCTGCCCCGCGTCGGTCATGTCGCGCATAAGGCTTTTCAGCGCGATCTTGTCCTGCGCGTGGAGGCCAAAGGCGCGCGCGATCTCGCGCTTGCCGACCGGCGTCGGGCTGGCGGCGATGAAGCCGAGGATCTGCTCGGCGGTCGGCAGGCCGGGCGGAGGTGGCGGAGGGCGACGGGGCACGGGATCGTTGTGGGGCGGCGACGGTCACCGCGCAAGGCCGAGCTCGCGGCGGCACTTTCGACGTGCTTGACGGTGAGTGTGTTGTTATCGCAATACGCCTGGCTTGAATTGCCTTTGGAGATAGTCGCCATGCTTCGCCTTCGCTCATTCGCCGCCGCCGTGGTCTTCGTGGCGGTGGCGGTAGCTGCGCAGGCGAAGGACTATCACCCGTCGTTCCGGCCGGGCACGCTGAAGGGGCCGCCGGCGGGCGCGCCGAACGAAGTGCTGGTGCTCGGCACGACCCACCTTTCGGGTCTCGGCAAGGAGTTCTCGCCGGCACTATTGGCGCTGCTGCTCGACCGGCTGGCGGCGTGGCGACCGACCCTCATCGCCACCGAGGATCTGTCCGGCCTGCAGTGCGATGCGCTGCGCCGCTACCCATCGCGCTATGCGGAGACGGTGAAGACCTACTGCTTCGATCCGGCGGCGGCGGGACGGGCGGTCGGGCTCGACGTGCCGGCGGCAAATGCCGAGGCCGAGCGGTTGCTCGCAGCGTGGCCCGCCTCGCCGACGTCGGCGCAACGCCGGCGGCTGGCGGCGGTGTTTCTTGCCGCGGGTGAGCGCGGCTCGGCGCTGGTGCAATGGCTCCGCCTCCCGCCCGGCGACCGCCGCATCGGCGACGGGATCGACGCCGACCTCGTCACAATCCTGAGCAAGTTTGCCGATCGCCATAACGAGACCGGGCTGATCGCCGCCGCCCTCGCTGCTCGACTTGGGCTCGAACGGGTGTGGAGCGTCGACGACCATTCGGCGGATACGCCCGACGACACCGATCCGGCGACGCAAAAGGCCGCCGAGGCCGCGATCGCCCGGGCGTGGGCCAACCCCGCGACGGCCGAGCGCGCGGCGGCCGACAAGCGGCTGGAGGCCGGCATCGCGCTCCCGGGCGGCATCCTTGCGCTCTACCGGGCGATGAACACGCGCGACGCCCCGCAACTCGCCTAACGCTCGGATTTCGGCGCGGCGCTGGTCGAGCCGTCGCCTCAGCAGTTCGGCCGAAACTATGTCGGCTACTGGGAGACGCGCAACCTGCGCATGGTGGCGAACATCCGCGAAATCCTCGGCCGCTATCCGAGTGCGCGCCTGCTGGCGATCGTCGGTGCCTCGCACAAAGGCTATTGCGAAGCCTATCTCGACCAGATGCACGACGTCAGGCTGGCCGACCCCGAGGCCGTGCTGCGCTGACCCTCGTTACGACGCCGCCTTGGCCCGGGGTTTCGGCGCGGGTTTATTCGCTGCGGGCTTGGCCGCCGGCTTCTTCGCCGCCGCCTTCTTGACCGGCTTCTTACCCTTCGCCGGCATCGCCGCGCGCGCGTCGATCAACGCCGCTGCGGCATCGAGCGTCAGCGCCATGCCGTCCTCGCCCTTCGGCACGTTGGCGTTGGTCGTGCCGTCGGTGAGGTACGGACCGAAGCGCCCCTCCATCAGCTTGATGACACTGCCCGATACCGGGTGCGGTCCGACCTCGCGCAGCGCTTGCGGGGCATTGCGGGCGCGGCCGGGGTTGGCGGCGGCGTCGGCAAGCTTGGCTACCGCCGAGTTCATTCCGGTCTCGAACACCTCCGCGCTCGACGTCAGCCGGGCGTATTTGCCAGCGTGGGCGAGGTAGGGGCCATAGCGGCCGATGCTCGCGGTGATCGGGCTGCCGGTCTCGGGGTGGAGGCCGACTTCGCGGGGCAGCGACAACAGCTTGAGCGCGGTGTCGAGATGCTCCTCGCCGGTCACCGGCATGTCCTTGGGGATTGATGCGCGCGGCGGCTTGGGGTCGCCCTTGGCCCCGTCCTCGCCGAGCTGGACGTATGCGCCGAAGCGGCCCGAGCGCAGGCTGACCGGCTGCCCGGTCGTCGGATCGTCGCCGAGCACGACCGGCCCGGTCGACTCCTTGAGCTCGCCGCCCTCGCCGAACTGGCGGGTGTAGCGGCAGTCGGGGTAGTTCGAGCACGACACGAAAGCGCCGAACTTGCCGGTCTTGAGCCCGAGCCGCCCGGTGCCGCACGTCGGGCACAGCCGCGGGTCGGAGCCGTCTTCCTTCGGCGGAAACAGGAACGGCGACAGGAACTCGTCGAGCGCGACGGTGACGTCGGACGGACGGATCTCGAGGACTTCCTTCGTCTTCGGCGAGAAGTCCTTCCAGAAGTCGCTGAGGACGGTGAGGTAATCGAGGTCGCCTGCCGAGACCTCGTCGAGCCGTGTCTCGAGCTCAGCGGTAAAGTCGTAGCTGACATACTTCTCGAAATAGCGTTCGAGAAACGCCGTCACCAGCCGCCCCTTTTCCTCGGCGAAGAAGCGGTTCTTCTCCATCCGGACATACAGCCGGTCGCGCAATGTCTGGAGGATCGAGGCGTAGGTCGACGGGCGGCCGATGCCCAATTCCTCGAGGCGCTTGACCAACGAGGCTTCCGAATAACGCGGCGGCGGCTCGGTGAAGTGCTGGTCGGCGCGCGCAGCGGTGACCTGCGGCTTCTCGCCCTGGACCAGCTTGGGCAGGCGGCGCGTGTCGTCCGCGTCTTCCCCATCTACGGGGGCATCGTCGCGGTCCTCGGTGTAGACCGCGAGGAAGCCGGGGTGGAGGATAACCTGTCCGGATGCACGAAGCGTCGCCTTGCCGGCGGCGTCGGTCAGGTCGACGGCGGTCCGCTCCATCTTCGCCGATGCCATCTGCGATGCGATCGTCCGCTTCCAGATCAGTGCATACAGCTTGCCGTTGTCGCCCGAGATGCCGCTGCCCGGACGCCGCGTCAGGTCGGTGGGGCGGATCGCCTCATGCGCTTCCTGCGCGTTCTTCGCCTTGGTCGCATAGTGGCGCGGCTTAGCGGGCAAAACGTTCTCGCCGCCGCCGAAGTCTTCGGCGATCACCGCCCGCGCCTGCTCAATCGCCTCGCCCGCGACCTGGACGCCGTCGGTCCGCATGTAGGTGATGTGGCCGTCCTCATAGAGCGACTGGGCGACGCGCATCGTGTGGCTGGCGGTGAAGCCGAGCTTGCGCGCCGCCTCCTGCTGGAGCGTCGAGGTCGTGAACGGTGGGTAGGGGTTGCGCGTCGCGGGCTTGGTCTCGACCGCGCTGATGGTGAACTTGCCGGCCTCGACGTCGGCGCGCGCCTGCTGCGCCGCGACGACTTCGGACAGGTCGAAGCGGTCGAGCTTCTTGCCGTTCCAGTGGGTCAGCCGGGCGACGAACGACGCCCCGGCGACGGTCGCGAGCGTCGCCTCGACGGTCCAGTATTCGCGGTTGACGAAGGTCTCGATCTCGCGCTCGCGGTCGACGACGATGCGCAGCGCGACCGACTGGACGCGCCCCGCCGACTTGGCGCCGGGCAGCTTGCGCCACAGCACCGGCGACAGGTTGAAGCCGACGAGATAGTCGAGCGCGCGCCGTGCCCGATACGCATCGACGAGGTCGCCGTCGACTTCGCGCGGGCGGCCCATCGCGGCGAGGATCGCGGTCTTGGTGATCTCGTTGAAGGTGACCCGCGTCGCGCCGCCCTTCGGCATCAGGCCCTTCTTGCCCTTGATCCATTCGAGCAAATGCCACGCGATCGCCTCGCCCTCGCGGTCGGGGTCAGTCGCGAGGATAACGTGGTCGGCCTTCTTGACCTCGTCCGAGATCGCCTTGAGCTGCTTGGCTTTGTCACCGTACAATTCCCAGTGCATCGCGAACCCGTTCTCGGTCTCGACCGAACCGTCGCGCGGCGGCAGGTCGCGGACATGGCCGTAACTCGCCAGCACGACGTAGTTCGACCCGAGGTACTTGTTGATCGTTTTGGCCTTCGCGGGTGACTCGACGATCACGACGTCCATGCAATGTTCTCCCGGGCCAAACGCGGCGGCCCCTACGCGTTATATGGGGCCGGTGGCAAGGGGAGCGTACAAATACGGACACGATCCTTTGGTGAGCGTGATCGTCACGGACCCGTTTCGCGGCGCGGAAGGTCACACGAAGTTCAGGGTTCTGGACGTTGAATTGCAACCACCAGCGCATTGAGCAGCGGTGGGTGAAACGTCCGCACGGTGTGGGACGGTCGTGAAGCAGACGGCTGACGATGAGAAAGAGCGCGAGCGCCGCCCGGTGGCGACTCGAAGGCTCGATCGTACATCGAAAGTGGGGCTGTAGGACAGCAATGGTGCTATCCGCGTTGAGAACGGGGCGCTGAAGGTCTATGTTCGGGTTTCGATCCCGGAGGATGGCAGCATGGCGACCCAGGAATTCATCATCACGCTGCCTAACGAGCTGGCGGAGAAGGTTCGCAGCAAGGTCGCGACCGGGGAATACAATAGCCCGAGTGAGGTCGTCTTGGACGGCCTCGAAGCGTTGATGGGGCCAGATCTGCGGGTCGAGAAGTGGCTGCGCGAGAAGGTCGTCCCTGCGTATGCGGCATGGCAGGCCGATCCGACGCACACCTATACGTCCGAACAGGTTCTCGCACATATCGCCGATCGGCACGGCGTCGCCGATCGGAAGTGACGCATCGCGTTGTCTATACAGCCGCCGCTTTGGCCGATCTGGCCGCGTTATCGAGCTACGTCGCAGACGAAACCTCGCTGGCAATTGCTACCCGTTTCATCAAGCGAGTCGTTGCACGGTGCGACAGCCTCGAAGACTTTCCGATGCGGGGCACAAAGCGCGACGACATTCGGCCGGCACTTCGCATATTGGCGTATCGGAAACGGACGTTGATTGCTTTCACGGTCGGCCGAAGCGAAGTCACGATCCTGGCCGTGGTGCATGGTGCACAGGATTACGGCGCGCTGCTCCAGCAGAGCTAGACCCCCGCCACCCGTCCTCCCGCATGGCGCACCAGTCCCCCGCATAGCTCCAGGTCGAGCAGCACCCCCGCGACCGTCGCCGCTGCGCAGCCGCTCTGGCGGACGAGTTCGTCGATCGCGACCGGGGTCGGCGACAGCAGCCCGATGATGTGGTCGCGCGTGAAGTCGTCGGCGTCGAGCGCGACCGGGCCCGGGCCCGGGTCCCATGCGGTGCCGGGTGACAGCAGGCGGCCGCCGATCTGGCCGCCGACGGTGCCGAGCGCTTCGAGGACATCGGCGGCGGTCTGGATCAGTGTCGCGCCCTCGCGGATCAGCTGGTTGCACCCCTGCGCGCGCGGGTCGAGCGGTGATCCAGGGACCGCCATGACCTCGCGCCCGGCCTCGGCGGCGATCCGCGCGGTGATCAGCGAGCCCGACTTCAATGCGCCCTCGACGACGATCGTCCCGGCGCACAGCCCGGCGATGATCCGGTTGCGGCGGGGGAAGTGGCGTGCCTGTGGACTGGTGCCCAGTGGCTGTTCGGCGACAACGAGTCCCGACTCCGCGATCGCCGACTGGAGGCCCGCATTCTCAGGCGGATAGACGATGTCGAGGCCGCCGGCGATGACCCCGATCGTGCCGCCGTCGAGCGATCCCTGATGCGCCGCCGAGTCGATCCCGCGCGCGAGCCCCGAGACGACGACAAGGTCGGCGCGCGACAATTCGGTGGCAAGTTCGCGGGCGAAACGTACGGCCGCCGCGCTCGAATTGCGCGCGCCGACCATCGCCACGCACGGGCGTTCGAGCAGGCCGAGGTCGCCCTTGACTGCGATCGCGGGGGGCGCGGTCTCGGTCTGGGCGAGGAGCCATGGGTAGAGGTCGGTGCCGATGAAGACGAACTGCCCGCCGAACTTCGCGACCGCCGACAGCTCGGTTTCGGCGTCGGCGATAGTCGCGATCCGCGCCGATCCGCCGCCGCGCCGGACGAGGTCGGGCAGGGCTTCGAGCGCGGCCTGCGGGGTGCCGAAGCGGCGGATGAGCTGGCGGTAGGTGACGGGACCGATGTTGTCGCTGCGGATCAGGCGGAGGCGGGCGACGACGTCGCTCACCGGGTACCGTGAGTGTCGTCGAGCGCTGGACCGCCGTTGTGACCAAACGGCGGGTCGGGGTCGACCGGCGGACTCTTCGCGCCGATTTTGCTTTCTGTCCCCGCGCGCAAACGCCGGATATTGTCGCCGTGCTTGAGCATCAGCAGCGCCGTCATCGCCCATGCCGCGAGCGTCCATGTCGCATCGAGCGGCACCGTCGTCCGGGCGACGGTGAACAGGACCGCGCTTCCCACCGCCGCCATCATCCCGCCGACCGACGAGAAGCGCGTAACCACCGCGCCGATCAGCCAGACCAGCAGCGCCGCGACCCCCGCGGGCCACCACCCCGCGAGGCTGACGCCAAGCATCGTCGCGACTCCTTTGCCGCCGCGGAAATTGAGCCAGAACGGAAACAGATGCCCGCCGAACGCGGCAAAGCCGGCGATCGCGGCGATGTGCTCACTGCCTGTGAAGTGCCGCGCGAGCAGCACCGCGACTGCCCCCTTGCCGCCGTCGAGCAGCAACGTCGCCGCCGCCAGCCCCTTGCGCCCAGTCCGCAGCACATTGGTCGCGCCGATATTGCCCGAGCCGATCGCGCGGAGGTCGCCCGCACCGAATGCGCGCGTCAGCAGCAGCCCGAATGGAATCGCACCGAGAATATAGCCGATCAGCGCGCAGATAATCGGTGTCGGCCCCATGAACTGTTGGTAGCGGGTTCATGCGGAGCCGTCATCCCCGGTCCGTCGCGATAGCCGGCCACGCTTGAGGGATGGCTGGATGTTCGACGGCCTCGGCGTTCTGGGAGGCATGTCGATCGTCGGCTTGCGGCCAAATCAGAATGCATCAGCGCGGGGGCTATCGAACCGCATGTACGGCAATATTGGCAATTATATACTTTACTTAGCACGGCGACTGGCGCATAAGGGTTCCACAGAGGGACGCCGCCATGACGATTATCACCGACAAGATTTTCCACGACGAAGACGCTGCCCGCGCTCACATTGAAGCGTCGCGTTGGGCTGGCGAACCGACGTGCCAGCATTGCGGTTCGGTCAACGTCCGTCGCATGGCTGGTAAGACGCAGGCCGGGATGTTCCTTTGCAACGATTGCCGCGACAAGTTCACCGTTCGCACCGGCTCTGTCATGGAGCGTAGCCACGTTCCGCTGCACAAGTGGCTGCTCGCGTTTCATCTAATGGCAGCGTCGAAGAAGGGCGTCAGCGCCAAGCAGATGGAGCGCATGCTCGGCGTGACGTACAAGACCGCGTGGTTCCTTTGCCACCGCGTCCGCGAGGCCATGACCCCGACGAACCCCGCGCCGCTCGGTGGCCCTGACAAGGTCGTAGAAGCCGATGAAACCTATGTCGGCGGCAAGGCTCGCAACCGCGCGTTCCGCGCTCCCCGCGCCAAGCAGGCCGTTGTGTCGCTGGTCGAGCGAGATGGTCACGTCCGCAGCTTCCACGTTGCCAACGTCACCGCGAAGCAGCTCCGCCCGCTGATCGTTACCAACGTCGTCCGCACATCGTACCTGATGACCGACGAAAGCCCGGTCTATACCCGCGTCGGTCGCGAGTTTAACGGTCACGGCAAGGTCAACCACAGCGCGAGCGAGTACGTCACTACCGGCGGGTTCAAGCACAGCAACACCGTCGAAAACTTCTTCTCGATCTTCAAGCGCGGCGTGATCGGCACCTATCACCACATGAGCGAGGCGCACCTTGCGCGCTACACCGCCGAATTCGACTTCCGTTACAACACCCGCAAGATCACGGACGGCGAGCGCGCCGCGCTGGCGCTGGCAGGCAGCGTTGGCAAGCGCCTCACCTATCGGCGGGTTGATCGGCTCGCCGCCTAAGCACTACCGCGTCCCGCCGACGATCGGCAGGCCGGGGCGCCGCCGCTAAACTGCTTTGGACTCGCGACCCTTCACCTTGCTAGCCTTGTGCGGCTTGGGGGGAGTCGCGAGCGCGCGCTTTAGCGCGGCTTCTCTCCGAGCCACCGTCTCGGCTTCCGAGTAGGTGTCGTTTTGGGGATTTGCCGCGACCATGCCTCAGCCTCTTTCGTCGGTTAACCGCAATGCGACCATTATCATGCAACCTGGGTGCGTGACACAGCGCCCGGCGCTGGCACTTCAAATGGTAGAAATAATTACGTTTTGGAGCGGGGTGGAAGCCTTGCTAGGTCAGATTTTGGCGACGCTTGTTCGATCGTCGGCAAGCCCAGTGATCGAGGAATTCTTTTCGCTTAGAAACACCAGCAAGCAGCGAGAAAAGCTCGAAGAAAAGGCGTCGCACATTTTGCCCGTGTATGCGCTGGACGCTTTATCGGTCGGCCTGATTCTCTTCGCGAAAGAATCTAAAATTCGGAATAGAATTGTTCATTACAATTCTGGTATTTCGCCTCACGTAGTGGACGCAATATTGCTTCAAGACCCAAAGCATGCGGTTCGTCATGCCGTAAAAATGGCCGAACTTGTGGATAACCTTGATCCATACAACCCTGATGGTTCACGCCGCGTTCCAATACCGCAAATGGACCTAAAGAGCGTGTACGTATACAGACAGAAAGATTTTGACGACATCAAAAGAAGCATGCACGAAGTTCACATTATCGTGTCTCTTCTTGCCTTTCAGCTCCAACCTCGCTGGCGACACGATCAACGATTTGAGCAGCTAGAGTCGATGCCTCGCTTTCAAGAAGGCTTCCGTCGGTTACGCGAGGGTCGTCAAACCACTCAAGCAGCTCCGCGCGAATAATCGTGCGGAGCCTGCCCATGCTAATCCTTGCGCCGGCCTGTCCCTCACTCTGTATCATGCGAGTCTCCGCTAACTCAAGTATATAATTGCCGCAATATTAATAAGTTGGTCCTACACCTTCCGTCTAGTCGAGGGTGTTGCATACCAATGTTGACAGACATTAATAATGTTGATGCGATTCAACATCATGTTTCCCCCTATAATAGGGCGGCACACGCATGAAAAATTTTGGCGTGCTCGGCGTGCGCATCTACGGTGTCGCCGCGGTTACAGCTAGCGCAGCGCTGATCTTCGGTCTGGTTCTCCTGCAAAGCAGTTCGCGTTCTCAGGACGCGTTCGACTGGGTCGGACATACTCAAGAGGTTATCGCCAGCCTCGACGGGATCGAGCTTCGGCTGAGCAAGGCGGAGTCGGGTCTGCGCGGATATGTGATGAACCGCGACACACGCTATCTTGCAGGTTTCGAAGCTGATTTAGCGGACTCGCACGTATTGACGGCTCAGCTGACCACACTCGTCCTCGACAATCCCGTCCAGGAGGTGCGCGCGATTCGGCTCGCGAGTCTCGTCGCCGAGAAGGGCGACATCTTGGCGCGCGCGGCCGAGCGGACGCGGGCGGATCCGCTTGGCAGCCTTCCCGACGTAAACGCGCGTATGCATGGCAGGATTTTGATGACCGCGATCGTTCAGCAGGTCGAGGCGATGCGGCACGAAGAACGCCGGCTTCTCGCGCTCCGAACCGGCAAAGCCCGGACCGAAGTTGCGCAGGCAAGGGCGCTGCTCATCTATGGCTTCCCTTTTCTGGTGCTTTTGATCGGCGGCTTGGTGTGGCTGATCCGCACCAGCATATCGCGGCCGCTGGCAGATCTGCTTGACGTGGTGACCCGTTTTGGCGCGGGCGACAGGAGTGCCCGCGCTTCCACGGTCGTCCGGAGCGTCGAGTTCAGACGGCTGGCCTCGGCTTATAACGACATGGCCGCTAGTCTCGTGACCGCGATCGACACCCAGCAAGAGCGTCAGGACTCGGTCGAGATGCTGAGTGAAATGGCACAGAGGCTGCAGGCGCTTCAACATGACGGTGAACTGGCGGCGGTTCTTGCCACCTTCATCCCTCAATTGCTGCCTGACGTTGCCGGCGCTCTCTACGTGCACAATCATTCGCGCAACATGCTCTTCAGGATATCGAGCTGGGGCAATCCACAGTCTTCGCCGGAGATGTTTCCTCCGGGAGACTGCTGGGGGCTGCGGCGCGGTAAGACCCACCTGGTCGCGAAGCCGGGCGCAGACATCGTCTGCACCCACGCAGCGAATTGCGCGGCCGAGCGGCGTTGCGAGCCAATTCTCGCAGGCGGCGAGGTGTTGGGCTTGATCTATATCGAGGGGCCCATCGCGGGCGAGAGCCGCTACCGGCTGGGCGTGCTCATGGAGAGTATCGCGCTGGCGCTGGTCAACGACAATCTGCGCTCACGCTTGCGTGAGCAATCGATCCGCGATCCTCTGACCAAGCTGTTCAACCGGCGCTATATGGAAGAAGCGCTGGCACTCGAGTCGGGCCGCGCGGAACGAAGCGGCGCGCCGCTGTCGATCGTCATGTGCGACGTCGACCACTTCAAACGGTTCAATGACGGGCATGGCCATGAAGCGGGCGATATCCTGTTGGCCGCAGTCGCCGGCCTGATCCAGTCGCACTTCCGGACGGGCGATATCGTCTGCCGTTACGGTGGCGAGGAGTTCACCGTAATCGCCCCGGGCGCGTGTTCGGCGCTCGTCCAGGAGCGGGTGGAAGCGCTT
>JAYTTV010000005.1:0-12642 GCA_043745075.1 Sphingomonadaceae bacterium | reverse complement strand
GGCCATTGCCACGTCCCCGAGAACGTCCACTGGGACCCCGCCTATACGGCGATCGAGACCGGCTTCCTGATAGCCGCCGAATTCGACGCTGCCGGTCAACTGACCAACCGCGACGCGGCGGCGGTGAAGGCGTTGCTCGACCGCACCGATCTCCCCGCCTTCGGCGCCGACGAGCCCGTCCCGATCACCGATCACTTCGACGTCGGCGACACGCCTTAACGGCGGCAGGAAACGGTAGCGTCGCGCCCGAATATCCTATGATTGCGGTTCACCCGGCGGCACTCTGGAGGCGATGAGACAAACACTCAACGTCCGGGGTTCGCTTGCCTTTTGGTCGGTCGCGGCACTGCTCGCGCCGGCGGCGCGGGCCGAGACGCTCGCGGAGCTGCCGCCGATCGTCGTCACCGCGCCGGGGATCGACCGCGATGCGAGCCTGTCGCTCGACGCCGCTGCACTGGCGCGGGGTGGAACCCCCAATCTGCTGGCTGCGCTCAACCGCGACGTCGCGGGACTCTCGCTCGCCGATGCGCTGGGCAATCCGTGGCAGCCCGAGCTCGTCTATCGCGGCTTTGTCGCGTCGCCGCTCCAGGGCGGGGCGCAGGGGCTCGCGGTCTATCTCGACGGCGGCCGCTTCAACCAGCCGTTCGGCGAGACGGTCAATTTCGACCTGCTCCCCGAAGTATCGATCGACCGGGTGTCGGTCGAAACGGCGAACCCGGTCTACGGACTCAACGCGCTCGGCGGCGCGATCATCGTCGCGACCAAGACCGGCCGCAGCGCTCCCGGTGTCCGGCTGTCGCTCGCCGGCGGCGATTCGAACCGCGGCGAGGCATCGATCGAGGCGGGCGGCCAGAGCGGCGAATTCAGCGCCTATGCGGCATTGACCGCACGGCACGACGGCGGCTGGCGGCGACACTCGCCGTCGACCCTGTACAACGGCTTCGGCGACATCGGCTGGGACGGCGGCGGCGGCGGGGTCCACCTCAAGCTGATCGGCGCCGACACCGACCTGACCGGCAACGGCGCGAGCCCGGTCGAGCTCCTCGCCGCCGACCGCCGGGCGGTGTTCACCTACCCCGACTCGACGCGCAACCGCTACGACCGGGTCAGCCTCCATCCGTGGCTGGCGCTGTCGACGGCAACCCGGATCGAGGCGAGCCTGTACGTCCAGACCCTCCGCCAGCGCACCAGCAACGGCGATACCGCCGACATTGCCCTATGCCCCGACACGACGGGCGCGCTGTGCCTCGACGGCGATCCGCTGATCGGCAGCGACGGCCGCGGGATCGCCGGGGCACCGGCGACGACCTTCGGCGTGCTCAACCTCAGCAACACCACCACCGACGCCGCCGGCGTGCTCGTCCAATTGAAGGACCGGCGGCACTTCGGCGCGGGCGACGCCGAGCTCGTGATCGGCTTCAGCCACGACCGCAGCCGGACCAACTTCGCCGCGACCTCGGTGCTCGGGACGCTCGACCCGTCGCGCCAAGTCAGCGGGCTCGGCACGGTGATCGACCAGCCCGACGGTACGATCACGCCGGTCGGGCTGATTGCGCGGACGCGGTATACGGGGGTGTTCGTCAACGAGCGCGCGCCATTGGTCGAGGGGTTGTTCGCCGAACTCGGGCTGCGCTGGAACGAGGCGCGGATCGGGCTCGACGACCAGATCGGCACCGCGCTCGATGGCCGCCACCGCTTCGACCGCTTCAATCCGGCCATCGCGCTCGACTACACCCGCGGCGGCGTGCGGCTGCGCGCGGGCTATGCCGAGACCAATCGCGCCCCGACCCCCGCCGAACTCGCCTGCGCCGACCCCGCCGCGCCGTGCAGCCTGACCAACTTCTTCGTCGGCGACCCCGCGCTCAGGCAGGTCGTCGCGCGGACCTTCGAGGCGAGCGCGGCGGGTCGAGCGCGGCTCGGCTGGTCGCTCGACTGGCGGCTGGCGGCGTACCGCACCGCGAGCGACGACGACATCCAGTACGTCGCCGCCGGGGTCACCGGCCGCGCCTATTTCCGCAACATCGGTGCAACGCGGCGGCAGGGAATCGATGCCGGCATCACCGCGACGCACGGCGGCTGGCGGATCCACGCCGGCTATGCCCTGACCGACGCGACCTTCCAGACCGCGCTGATCCTCAACAGCCCCGAGAACCCCGAAGCCGACGCCAACGGCCTGATCATGGTCCGGCCCGGCGACCGCATCCCTGGCATCCCGCGCCATCGCGGCGTCGTGTCGGTCGACTATGACGGCCACGGCTTCACCGCGGGGGGCGACGTGCAGGCGCAGTCGGGGCAGCGGCTGTTCGGCGACGAGGCGGGATTGCTCGCGCCCACGGCTGCGTTCGCGGTCGTCAACCTGCGGGCGAGCGTCGCCGTCGGCGGCCCGCTGACGCTGTTCGGCGAGCTGACCAATGTCCTCGACACGCGCTATGCGACCTTCGGCACGCTGTCGCCGACCGCCGACGTCGCGCTGACCGAGGCCCCCGGCGCGACCGACCCGCGCAGCCTTGGACCGGGTGCTCCGCGGCGCTGGCTTGCCGGCATCCGCGCGCGGTTCTAGGCGGGCGGGAGCTGGGGCGAAAGGTTACACAAGTCCACGGAACGACCAGCTTTTCGCCATTCGGAAGCGCCGCGGTCGCCAAGTCCGTCTCGGCGTTTCGGCTATCGGCCTGACCCCGCCAGCTGCGGAAGGTCACACAAGTCCACTGAACGACCGGCCTTTCACGGTTGCGAGCGGGTGTTGCGAGGCAAAATTCGCGATTTCGGATGGCAGCCGCGGCCTACCGCGCGCATCGAAGGCAATTCCAGCAGTGAGAAAGAGCGCGGCGTCGGCAAGCTACGCACCGACTCGAACGCCGGACCCTATGTCATTCGCACCCGTGTAGGACAGGGCAAAGCGCTGCCCTAGCGGCTGAACCGCACGCCGATCGTCAGCGTCCGTGGCGTTCCCCGGTCGATGATCCCCGTCGTCGACTCGCCCGACTCGATCAGCGTGTCGGTGAGGTTTTCCCCGCGCAGCGTCACGACGATGCCGCGCGCCACCGGCACGTCGATGACCGCGTCGAGCGTCGCTGCGTCGGACAGGCGGCGGGTGCCGAGATCATCCTCGTTTTGCGCCCCCGAATAGCGCCCGGTCAGCGCGACCAGCGCATTCGGCCGCGGCACCCAGCCGATCGTTGCGCTCGCCTGATTCGCCGGGGTCAGCGCGGGCGGCAGGCCGTTGAGCGCCGCCGCGAGTCCCGATCCGCGGACGCGCGCATGGGTGTGGGCGTATGATGCATCGAGCCGCCACACACCCTCCACCAGATGCGCCTCTGCCTCGATCCCCTGCGCGACGATCGCGTCGAGGTTGCGGCGGACGCGGTAGGTGCCCCCCGCCGCGACGAAGCCGACCTCGGGATAGGTGCCCGGGCCGACCCCAGCGGTGACGTTGCCGATCGCGCCTTCGAGGCGATTGCTGAACGCGGTGATGCCGAGGCGGACCGCGCTGGACGGGTGGAAGTCGGCACCGACCTCGGCCCCCTTGAGGCGTTCGAGACCGAGCGCGCTGTTGCTCGCGGTGGCATCTGCGCCGACGCGGAACGGGCGGTAGAGCTCGTTCAACGTCGGCAGGCGGTAGCCGAGATACGCCGCCGCGCGCAGCTTGAGGCCGTCGGCCGCGTCCCACGCGAGGCCGCCGCGCCCGGTCGGCTCCCAGCCGTCGCGGTCGGCGGGGCGCTCGTCGATCGTCGTCGCGAAGGTCTGTGCATCGATCTCGTGGAGGAAGCCGCCAGCGATCCGCCAATGGTCGATGCGCCCGCCCGCGGTCAGCGTGACATCGCCGAGCGGGGTCGCCGAGACTTCGGCATAGCCGCCCGCGACCTGGTTGTGGCCGCCGCCCTCGCGCGGCCTTGTGTAGCGTCCGAGCAGATAGCGCGAACGCTCCTCGGTCTGACCGGTGTCGTCGCGGAGATCGACGCCGAGGCGCAGTTCAATGCCATGCCCGATCGGCGGGCGGAGTTCGAGCTTTCCGCCGACCCCGGTCGCGGGGGTGTTGTACTGATCGAGCGACGGGGTCGCGACCGCGCGTGCGGCATCGAGCGCGACGACGTCGTTGGCGAAGGTCTGTGCCTGCAGATACGCGAGCGCCTGCCATTGCCAGCGCCCCGTGCCGAGGAGGCGGACGCTGGTGTCGACGCCGCGGACCGCGCTGGTGTTGCCGTCGATGCCGCGGACGCGGTGGTCCTCGAAGCCGAGCGCGTCGACGAGCAGCTTGGTGTCGTCGCCAACCGGGATGCTCGCGTTGAAGCCGAAGCTGCCCTGGGCGTAGCGCGCCGGGATATCCGCCGGGCCCGCTTGGTTGGCGGGGATGATGACATAGCCGTCGCCGCGGTCGTAGCGTCCGAACAGCGTTACCGCGCCGGTGCCGACCTTGGTGCTGCCGACCGCGCTCGCGGTGAGCGAATTGCGGCTGCCATAGTCGATCTCGGCCTGCCTCCCCGGCAGGGTCGCGGGGTCGGCGCTGTTCAACTCGATCGTTCCCGCCAGCGCACCGCTGCCGAACGCCCCCGCGCCCGCGCCGCGCGTCACGCGAACATTGCCCAAGCGTTCGGGGGCGAGCGCGAACCACGGGATGTAGCCTGCGAACGGGTCGGCGACCGGCGCTCCGTCGAGCGTCACCAGCGCGCGCGACGAGGCGTTGCCCCCGAGCGAGCGCAGCGTCGCGCCCTGGCTCGTCGGGTTGGCGGTGCGGCTGTCGGTGCGGCGGTACTGCTGGAAACCGGCGACGTCGCGGAGCACATCCTCGATCCGGCTCGATGCGCTCGTGGTCAACTGGTCGTGCCCGAGGCTGACGATGTCGTAGGCGGTGTCGCCCTTCGCGACCGGCAGGCCGGTGACGACGATCTCTGCAGTGTCGGGCGCAGCCGCGTCCGCGAGCAGCGGCGTCGCGAACGACGCGCTACACGTCAGGATCAGGAACAGACGCATCGGGGAGACGGCTTTCGCTTGCACACCGCACGCGGTGCCAGCCCGCATGCACATTGTCCACGACCGCCGTCAGCGGCCGCGCCGTCAATGCGCCGCGTAGAGCGCGTCGAGCGTCGACGGTCCCTTGCCGGTCCGTTCGAGCCGGGGGTAGCGCAGGCCGCCATTCCACTGGACCGAGATTTCTCGGAAGGCGTCGTTCGACTTGACCAGCAGGCGGATCGGCGCGGTCCCGCCCTTCGCGCTCGTCACCGCTTCCTTGAGCCGGTCGTCGGAGTAAGCGTCGCCATCGACCGCGACGATCTTCGCGCCGACGGTCAGGCCGGCGTTGAACGCGGGGCCATCCCATTCGACCGCGCCGACGATGTCTTCCTTGCCGACGACCATCCCGAGCGAATAGGTCAGGTCGACGGTCTTGCGCTCGCCCTCGACCGACTTCCAGAAATGCGTCGGGGTGTCGGTGAAGGCGAGGCGGTAGCCGCCGCGCTCGATCCCGGCGAGCGGCGCGACCGGGGCTACGGCATCGACCCGGGCGTGAAGGAACCCCGCCCAGTCGTACGGCACGACCCCGTTCAGCGTCTTGATGACATCATCGTAAGTGTACGTCACCTCGCCCCAGTCGCGGTCGCGGATGCCGAAGAACGCCTTGGCGAAATCGTCCATCGACTTGCGGCCGTGCGACTGCTCGCGGATGATCGAGTCGGCCTCGAGCCAGATGAGCTGGCCCTCCGAATAATAATCCTCGGTCCGCTGCCAGCTCGCCCAGCCGACCGGGCGGCGCTGCGACACGATCTCCTCGTTGGTCGTGTCGACGAGCGGACGCCACTTACGGCCCGGCAGCGTCGAGTAGCGTGCGGCGACCTCGGCGAGCGCACCCATCGCGTCGTCATGGTCGACCAGCCCCGACCGCGCGGCGAGGATATTGCCCCAGAACTGCGTCTGGCCTTCATAGACCCACAACAGGCTGTTGCGCATCGGGGTGCGGAATTCGGGCGTCCACAGGTCGGCGGGGCGGCGGAACTTGCCGTTCCAGCTATGGGTGTATTCGTGCGGCAGCAGGTCGTGGTCGCCGACGGTGTCGCTCCACTTCATGAAGTAATCGCCGGCAACACCATCCTCAGACGAGCGGTGATGTTCGAGCCCGACGCCGCCCAGCCGGTCGCTGATCGCGAACAGGAAGTTGTAATGGTCGTAGTGCTGCGCGCCGTAGAGCTTGTTCGCCTGGACGACGAGGTTGCGGTGCGCGGCGATCTGCTGCAGCGTCGCCACCAGCTGCGCCGGACGGTCGGCGAAGAAGTTGAGCGTGACGTCGGGCGAGAGCTGCTCGATCCGCGCATAGCGGCCCGCGAAAACCGGGGAGTCGATGAGCGTATCGAGGTCGACGGTCGGATACTGGACGGCGCCGGTCGCCACCGCGGTCTGCCGCAGCGCGGTCGCCGAGGTCCAGCCAGCGGGATAGGTCGCGCTCGCGTCGACCATGATCCGGCGCGCGAAATACCCCGCTGGATACAGCACGACGGTATTCCATTCGAGGTTGAGCAGGTCGGGCGTCATCACGCTCCGCCCCTGCGGATCGGCGGTCGCCGACAGGAACTGGTAGCTCAGGTCGATCGACGCGACACCCGGCGGCACGGTCAGGTGGAAGGCATAGACGTCGACGCGGTCGCGAACCCACGCGACGGGCTTGCCATTCGCAGTGATCGTCAGCCCGGCGAGCTTGTCGATCGGCCCCTCGGGCGCGTGGTCCCCGGGGAGCCATTCGGGATAGAGCAGGACGAGCGGGCCCGCCGTGACGGGGACGGTCTCATGCACGCGGAAGATCCCGCGCGCCGTGTCGCTCGCATCGACATCGAGCTTGATCGTGCCGGGAAAGGCGACATCGCGCGAGTCCGGGATCGTGTCGATCATCGGCGACGGCTGGGGAGCGCTGTTGGCGGCCCATGCGGCGGGCGCGACGGCAAGGGCAATGACGGCGGCAAGCGTCGCGCGATAGGTCATAGACAATAGGTTCCGCTGTTCAGTGCACGGATAAGGGTGCTGGCGTCTTATGCAATAGTAGTAAGATGCAAACCACGCTCAGTTATTTCGTGTTCGTTACCAAAACTCGCTGCCGTTGCATTTATGTCACGCGACTACTCCTTGTGGCAGGTGCGGCATATTGTCACTTTCCGGTCTTTCATCAACCCAATAATCCTCAGACGGCATCGCAGGGGGCTCGATAATCGATGGTCAAATAACAAGTTTAATTCCGACGGGAGTGTAAAGATGGTGCTTGATCGCGTTTTGGTACGCCAGTCATTGTTATTCAGCTCGGCTATTCGAAGCTCCCTATTCGCAGTCATTGCTGCCGCATCCATCGCGCCAATGTCTGCTTTCGCTCAAACGACACCCCAGGCAGCTACTGCTGCCACGCCCGCCGCACCCGACGCCGAGACACCCGATATCGTCGTTACCGGCAGCGTCTTCCGCCGCGCCAACAACGAAACCCCGTCGCCGGTTACCGTTCTGACGACCGAGCACCTGCAGAACGCCGGCATCACGACGATCGCCGACGCCGTGCGGTCGATCTCGGCCGACAGCAGCGGCTCGATCCCGACCGCGTTTACCGGCGGCTTCGGCCAGGGTTCGTCGGGCGTGTCGCTGCGCGGCCTGTCGGTCAACTCGACGCTCGTCCTGATCGACGGCCTGCGTACCGCGAACTATCCGCTCGCCGACGACGGCCAGCGCGCATTCGTCGACCTCAATAGCATCCCGCAGAGCATCGTCGACCGCGTCGAAGTGCTCAAGGACGGCGCGTCGTCGAACTACGGTGCCGACGCGATCGGCGGCGTCGTCAACATCATCCTCAAGAAGCAGATCGTCGGCGTCGAGGCGACCGCCGAGGCCGGAACGTCGAGCCGTTTCGACGGCGGCAACCGACGGATCGCGCTGACCGTCGGCCACGGCGACCTCAGCAACGACGGCTATAACGCCTACCTCAATTTCGAATATCAGGCCGACGAGGCGATCTACGCCAACCAGCGCGGCTTCCCGTACAACACCAACGACCTGACCTCGATCGGCGGCTTCAACAACAACCCCGGCGCGAACGGCCCCGGCGCGACGACGAGCGCGGTTGTCCGCCCGGCGACCTACGGCACCCCCGGCAACATCCTGACCGGCATCGCCGATCCGACCCAGCCGTATCGCGTCCTCAACCCCGCCGGCTGCGGCACCGGCACGATCGCCCACGTCAATGCACCGTCGGACACGACCGCCGGCGGCAGCTATTGCGAGCAGAATGCGGTTGGCCAGTATCTGACCGACCAGCCATCGCAGCGCCGCCTCGGTGCCACCGCGCACGTCACCGTCCGCGTCGGCGGCGATGCCGAGGCCTATGCCACCGCGACCTATTACGAGAGCAAGGTCGACAGCCCGAACTCGCCGCAGTCGGTCCGTTCGTCGAACCCGATCAACACGCAGACGATCGCGCTGCCCGCATTGCTCAGCAACGGCACGCTCAACCCGAACAATCCGTACGCCGCGACCGGCCAGGCGGCGCTGCTGTATTACACCTTCGGCGACGTCCCCGGCGGGTCGACGACCTACAGCCATGTCGTCCGCGGTGCTGCGGGGATTCACGGCGCGTTCGGCACCGGCTGGACGTACACCGCCGATGTGACGGCAGCGCATAGCTGGCTCGATCTGACCTCGCGCGGCTACCTCAACATCGCCGCACTGACCGACGCGATCAACACCGGCAGCTATAATTTCGTCAATCCCGGGCTCAACTCGAATGCCATCCGGGCGGCTTTGTCGCCGAACGTCACCACCCGCGCGACGAGCGATCTCGACCAGCTTCAGGGCGTCATCACCAAGGAGCTGTTCCAGCTTCCTGGCGGCGCGGTCCAGCTGGGCGTCGGCGGAGCGTTCCGTTACGAGGCGGTCAACGATCCGAACGCCAACCCCGACCTGACGACGATCAACCTCAACCAGTATTCGGCGAAGGGCCACCGCACCGTTGAGTCGGCGTATTTCGAACTCAACGCGCCGATCCTGACCCAGCTCGAGGTCAACGTCTCGGGCCGCTACGAGCATTATTCGGAAGGGTTCAACAACTTCTCGCCTAAGGTCGGGGCGAAGTTCACGCCGTTCCGCCAGTTGGCGATCCGCGGCACCTATTCGAAGGGCTTCCGCGCGCCAAGCTTCGCCGAAGGCAGCCAGGGGTCGGTCATCGGCTTCACCACGACTGCGCCGCCGGCAAGCGTCATCGCCGAGCATGGCAACAACGCCTATGTCCAGCGCTACTCGATCGGCTTCAACACCGTGTCGAACCCGGACATCAAGCCCGAGAAGTCGGAAAGCTTCACCGCCGGCGCGGTGTTCCAGCCGGTGCCGTGGCTGAGCCTGACCGCGGACTATTACAACATCCGCAAGACCGGGGTCATCACCGGCGGCCCGAACGCCAACGACGCGATCAACGCCTATTATGCCGGAACGCCGATCCCGGCGGGTTACAAGGTCATCCAGGACGCGCCCGACCCCGACCTGCCCGGCGCGACGCGACGCGTCATCGAGGTCGACTCGCCGTTCGTCAACGCGGCGTCGCTCAAGACCTCGGGCATCGACCTCGCCGCGACCGCGAATTTCAAGTTCAACAACGGCATGCGCTTCACCAGCCAGGTCGAAGTCACCGACATCTTCAAGTTCGACTTCTCGCCGGGCGACGGCACGACGCTCCATTATGTCGGGACGCAGGCACCGTACATCCTGTCGTCGGGCGCGGGGACGCCGAAGTGGCGCGGCAACTGGCAGAACACGGTCGAGGCCGGGCCGGTGACGGTGTCGGCGACGGTCTATTACGTCGACGGCTACCGCTCGGTCGCCGAGGACCAGAACGGGGCCGGCGCGACGACGTGTGCCGACGCGCTATATTCGCCCGACTTCTGCTCGACCAAGAGCTTCGTCGACGTCGACCTCGTCGGCGCCTTCAAGGTCAACGACCAGTTCACCTTCTACGCCAACGTCCTCAACGTCGGCGACCGCAAGCCGCCGCTCAACCCGGCGAACTATGCGGGCACCAACTACAACCCGACGTGGTCGCAGCAGGGCATCGTCGGCCGCTTCTACAAGATCGGCGCGCGGGTGAAGTTCTAGGCTCGGCGACCTCCCGCCGGGCCGCTACGGCGTCCCGGCGGGCAGGTTGACGTTGAGGAAATCGACCGTCGCCTTGAGCATCGCGGTGCGCGTTTCGGTGCGTGACAACCAGTGGTCCTCGCCCTTGAGCGGGACGACCTCGGTCGGGCGGCCCGCGCGGGTCAATGCCGCTGCCATGGTCTTGCTCTGGGCGAAAAGAACGACCGTATCGTCGATCCCGTGGATCAGCAGCACCGGCACGGTCACCTTCGCCGCCTGCCTCGCCGGAGAGATCAGGTCGAGCGCGGGGTCGCTTCGCGACTGCGCCCCCATGAAACGCTGCCAGAAGCGCAGGACGTGGCCGGCGCCGCCATTGACCGTCTCCGCGGTCGCCAGCATCGGACGGAGGTCGGACGGCCCCGCGAGCGAAATCGCGCAGGCGTAAATTCCTGACTGCAACGTGACCCCGGCGAGCGCGGCATAGCCCCCGTAGCTCCCGCCGGCGATGCACACCCGCGCCGGATCGATCGTCCCGGCGGCGGCAAGGAACTTCACCCCGTCCGACAGATCGGTCTGCATCTTGCGGCCCCATTCGCCGAAGCCCGCGGTATGAAAATGCTCGCCGAAACCGGTCGAACCGCGAAACTCGGGCTGGAGCACGGCATAGCCACGCGACGCGAGCGCCTGCGACCACCAGTCGAACCCGGCAGCGTCGCGCGCGCCCGGACCGCCGTGGACCAGCACGACGAGCGGCAGCTTGGCCGCGGCGTGCGCCGCGGGCAGCGTCAGATACGCGGGGATGCTGAGCCCGTCGGCGGCGGGATAGGAGATGAGCCGCCGCTCGAGGATATCGTCGACCGAGATCTCGCGATATTCGTCGGCAATCCAGCTGGCGTGGTGGGTGGCGGTATCGAGCAGGAAGAAGGCCGCGCCGAAACGTCCGCCCTCGACCTTGAGGATGATCTTGCGGTGGTCGTCCGACCACGAGGCGAGCTCGACAACCGCATTCGGGAACGCCCGAGTCACCTGCGCCCAGAGACGGGCATCCTCGGGCGCGAAGAAGGTATAGCTGACCCCGGGACCCGACTCGCGCCGGATGCCGATCAGCACGCCGGTCCGCGGATCGTGGATCGGTTCGCCGTCGTCGAGCACCGCGACCGGTTCGGATGCATGATCGGCGCCGAGGGCGACTTCGCGATACCGCTCGATCTCCTCGCCCGGAATGCTGACGAGGATGGTGCCGGGATCGCGCCCGAAACCGCGCACCGACGGCACGTCGATCGGATCGATCTCGCGCATCGAGCGCACGAGGTGGCCGTCCTTCCCGGTCGACAGCGTCCACTGGCCCGGCTTGTCGTCGTAATCGACCCGCGCCACGAGCTGGCCCGCGCGATCGACCACCCAGCCGCGGGTCTCGACCGCGCCCAACGCGACCTGCCGCGAATAACCGGTGTCGAGATCGGTCCGGATCATCGTCAGCACGCCGCGCCGGTCGGGAAACGAGATGCCTTCGGTATAGGCGATCGGCTTGCCGTCGATCATTCGGACGACCGGCAATGCGGCGGCAGTGTTCATCAGCCGGGTGACACCCGTCACGACGCCGTCAAGCATCTGTCGCGGCCGGTTCTTGGCGAGGTCATAGTCGACGAGCTGGAGATATTCGCGCTTATTGCCGCTCAGATTATAGACCCACGCCGTCGTCGAGGTGGCGATCAGCAGGTGGTTCTCACCCGCCCAGAGCAAGGCGCGGAGCTTGGTATCGCCCGCCCGCGCCCCGTGCAGCAGCTTCATATCGGCAGTGCTGCGAATCTGTATCTGGCGGTCGTGCTCATCCCCGACGAACAGCGCGAGCTTGCTGCCGTCGGGAGAAATCTCGATCATGTCGACGCTCGGCAGATGGCCGTAGGCCTCGAGCGGCGGAGTGGCGGCTGCAGGAACCGCCGTGCCCAGTGCCGCGATCGCCAACCAAGCTAGTAAGCGCGTCATCCAGCCCCCCGACCCCGAATGCGCCACACTCTCCCCGATCGCCCCCGCCGGTCAATGCCAACCGGACGAATCGCCGCGGGCGTTCAGGACAGCTTAACGGCCACGAGTGCATTGCTGCCGCGCGATTGGAGACGTGGCGATGCGCTACCAACTGTTTTTGCCTTACCCGGGACTGGCGCTGCTGGTTGCAGCCGCCGCCCCCGTTGCCGCGAGCCCCGCGCCTCGCCTCGTCCCGGCTCAGGCGGCGTTGCTCGACCGGCTGACGTGGGGGGCCGATGCGAGCGACGCGGCGGCGATCGCGCATGACGGAACCGCGCGCTGGCTCGATCATCAGTTGCACCCGGCGCGGGTCACGGCGCTGCCCCCCGAGGTCGCGGCCAGGATCGCCACGCTGCCCGTGGCGAAGACGCCGATGCTCGACTCGGTGCGGCAGGTCGAGGACCTCAATCGGGTCGCGAACGCGCTCGCCGATCCCGATGCCAAGGCGGCGGCGAAGAAGGTCTATAGCGACGCACTCGGCGCGGCGGGGCATCAGGCGGCGACGCGGTCGATCCTGCTCGCGCTCTACTCGCCCGA
>JAYTTV010000004.1:0-12652 GCA_043745075.1 Sphingomonadaceae bacterium | reverse complement strand
TGGCGGAGTCGGTCGTCGCGGCCGAGTTGTTGGTCAACCCCGCGGTGATCTCGCGGCTGGTCGATACCGCGCTGGTGAGTGTCGAGACCCGCGACGGCATCGTCGTGCGGCTACACCCCGACGATATCGGAGCAATTTCCCTCGATCTTCCGGTCGTCGCCAACCCGACATTGACGCGCGGCACCGTGGTGATCGACGGGCCCGGCTTCGTCGTCCGCGACGGCCTCGACGCGCGGCTCGCGGTGATTGTCGAGGGGCTGGCATGACCATATCGACTGTCCTCGCGGATCTGGCCGCCAGCGCGCCGGTCGTCCGGCCACCCGGGCCGGTCATGGGCGGGCGGATCGTTGCGTATGACGGGCTGACGCTCGAAGCTGCGGGCATCGACCTCGCTGTCGGCACGGTCTGCGCGGTCGGTCCCGCCGCGGTCGCCGCCGAAGTCATCGGCTTCCGCGACCGGCGCAGTGTGCTGATGGGCCTGGCCGCGCTCGGGCCGTTGCTGCCGGGCGGGGCGGTAATGCCGCTGCGGGGCGAGGCACGCGCAAGCGTCGGCCCCGCCTTGCTCGGGCGGGTCATCGACGGCGGCGGACGCCTGCTCGACGGCGGGCCGCCGCTGCCGCGGATGGCCAGGGTGCCGCTCGAACCGCCGGTCGGCAATCCGCTCGCCAAGACCGGGATTACCGCCGTGCTTGATGTCGGCGTCCGCGCGATCAACGCGCTGCTGACGCTCGGACGCGGCCAGCGCGTCGGGATCATGGCGGGGAGCGGGGTCGGCAAGTCGGTCCTGCTCGGCCAGATCGCGCGCTTCACCGCTGCCGACATCGTCGTCGTCGCGCTGATCGGCGAGCGCGGGCGCGAGATCGCCGATTTCCTCGAGCGCCAGGTTGGCGACGCGGCGCGCGCGCGGACCGTCGTCGTCGCGGTCCCCGCTGACGACGCGCCGCTGCTCCGGGTGCGCGGGGTGATGCGCGCGCACGCGATCGCCGAATGGTTTCGCGGGCAGGGGAGGGACGTCGTCCTGATCGTCGACAGCCTGACCCGCGTCGCGCATGCCCAGCGCGAGATCGGCCTTGCCCTCGGTGAGTCCGCAGGCTCGCGCGGCTATCCGCCGTCGGCGATCGCGCTGCTGCCGCGGCTGGTCGAGCGCGCAGGTAACGACGCCGTCAGCGGCGGGTCGATCACCGCGATCTACACCGTGCTCGCTGACGGCGACGACATGAACGACCCCGTCGTCGACGCCGCGCGCGGGGTGCTCGACGGGCATATCGTCCTGTCGCGCGCCGAGGCGCAAAGCGGTATCTACCCGGCGATCGACCTTGCGGCGTCGATCAGCCGGGTGATGAACGACATCGCCAGTCTAGCGCACCGCGCTGCCGCAACGCGCTTCCGCCGCGCGCACCGCCTCGTCGAGGATAATCGCGACCTCGTGCTGATGGGCGCCTATTCGCCCGGAGCCGACCGCGAGCTCGACGCGGCGATGGCGGCGCGCGGGTCGATGGATGCGTTCCGCTGCCAGGCGGCCGACGAGCAGGTCGACTTCGCCACATCGGTCGCGCTGCTTGGCGAGGTCCTGTGACGACGCGGCACGATCGGCTCGCGCGGTTGCTGGCGATCCGCCGTGTCCGGCTGCGTGTTGTGGCGAGCGCGCTCGCACGGGCGGCGACGGCGGCGGCGGCGACCGCGGCGACTGCCGCACGGCTCGGCGAACTCCGCGCCGAATTCCGCGGGCAATATGGGTTCGCCGAAGGCTATGCGATCAAGGCCGCCGCCGCGACGAGGGCCGCGTTGTACGCCGCCGAGATCACGCAGGCGGTGCGGCTCGTCGACGCCGAAGCGCGACGCGCCGTTTTGCAGGGCGACTTTCGCCATCGCCGCGCCGGGGTCGATGCTGTCGCCCGCGCCGTCGACCGCGCGACCGACGATACGAAGGCAGGCGGATTATGATCGCCGTGAGCCTCGACCGCGTCGGTCTGCCGCCGGTCGCCGCCGTCGCCGCCGCGACCGCCCCCGGCGGCTTCACGATGCCCGCGCCCGAGTTGCCGGGAGGGTCGGCGCCGCCCGCCACGCCAGCAACGGCTAAGGTCGCCGCGACAATCGACGTTAGTCACTTGATGGTGCCGGTCGACCTGCTTCCCCTCGTGCGTGCCGTCGCGGTTCCGGTTGCGGCCGGGGCGGTGACGGCGGACGGGATGCCGGCGCCGGAGGCGGCAGCGGGAGAGGGCGAGGGCGAGGCATCGCTGGCGGGGGCGGCACGATCGGCAACTCCAGCGCCGCCGCATGCGGTCGCTCCGGTTGTCGCTCAAGCTGTCGTGGACGCGGCGCCTCCTCCGACCCGGCGGCATGCCGGCACGGTAACCACGTCGACTGTTATCCGGAGGCAAAAGCCGTCCGATCCTCCGATCCCGGCGGTGGCCACGCTAAATCAGTCACTCCTGCCACCGCTCGCTCCCAAAGCGGCCGCGGTGCCCGATCAGGAGGGCTCGGATACCACGGACCCGACCGATGCTGTTGCGACAGCGCCAAAGAAGGTCGCGGGGGCGGATGAACGCGAGGTCATGTCCGCGATCGACTTTCCCCCCTCCCTTGGAGAAGAGCGTGCGCCAGCCGCCACCGCGTTGCTTACCGCGATTGCAGGAGCGCCGGAGACTGTCGCTGCGGTCGCGCCGATTGCGTTTTGCGGCGAGCACGCGCGCGATATCGAGCCGCTCGCCCCAGTCGCGACGGTCGTGGCCCCCGTCGTGGCGATGGCGCGGCCGGTCGTCCCGTCGACCCTGCCGGGACCGCGTGAGATTGGAGTGCGGGCGGTGTCGCTCGACACTGCCGCCATCGCTCCAGCGTCGCCGGTGCCCGTGCCCGCCGCCGGGCAATCGCCACTCTCAGCTCCAACGGACCGAGCTTCGACTGCAACCGCCGCAATTCCAGCCATCGTCCCGGGGGCCACCGTTGCAACCACAGGTCCAACCGCCGCCGCTATCCCAGTCACCGGTCGAGCCGCCGACACCGTCGCCGCGCCGCCGCATCTGGCACTGCCAGCACTACGACGCGACGAGCCCATTGGGCAGTCGTCCTTAGCGCCGCGCGAGCGCAACGATCCGCCGACCAACGGGATTGTCGCGGCGTCTCCGCCTTCGCCGCCGCCAAGCTATGCCGGCGATACGCATCGATCCGCGCCTCTGTCGCCCGTCCCCACGCCCCCACGGCCAGCCGATTTCGCCATCGAGACACCCTCGCTCGGCGCGGTCGGGGCCGAGGTGACGCGGCGCGATCACCCGGCGGGCGACGTGCTCCACGTCCATTTCGCGGTCGACCGCAGCGGCACTGCGGCGCTGATCGCGGGGGCGAGCGACGGCCTCGAGCGCGCGGTCGTTGCCACGGGCAACCGGCTCGACGCGGTGACGATCGAGGTTCGCGGCGGGACGGCGTCGGCGGCGGGGAGCGGCTCAGACGGAGCGAGTGGGGCAGGGCATCGCGGAGGCGACGCTCCGCCGCATCGGCCGGCCACGCCACCACAGCCCGAAACACCATCAATGCGGGTCCGTTCGCCGGTGATCAAGCCGGTCGTCCGCGACCGCTTCGCCTGAGGATCCCATGGCCGAGACTATTCCCAAGCCCGCAAAAGCCAAGAAGAGCCTCGGGAGCGTTGTCATTGTCGTTTTCGCTTTCGTCGGCGCGGCAGTCGGCAGCGGGGGTGCATTGGTCGGCGTCGCGGCACTGCGGCCGGGCCTTCTGCTCGGACGTGTGGCGGCTGCGGCTCCGGTGGCTCAGGCGCCGACCGCGATCGAGTATGTCGAGCTCGACAACGCCTTCACATCGAACCTCGCCGATACCGGGCGCTATCTCCAGCTGCGGATCGCGGTGTCGAATACTGGTGGACCGCAGGTCACGGCGGCGCTGACCCAGCACAAAATGGCGATCGTTTCGGCGGTGCTGGCGGTCCTCGGCGAAGTCGGCGAGGCAGATGTCGCCGACCGCGCGGCGAAGACCAAGCTCCGCGCGACGATCCGCGCCGCGATCAACGACGTGCTCAGCCGCAATGCGCATGTTGGCGGGATCGACGAGGTCTTCTTTACCACGCTGGTCGTCCAGTGAGCCCGGGTTCGCTCAACAGGCGGTCTGCAGACGTCAGTCTTTGGCGCTTTCCGCCAGTTCTTCAGCCGCTTGTCGTCGTCCCAGCGGCGATCGATCCCACTGCCTTCATCGATCTTCTCGGGCGTCACCTCGCTCAAGTCGCAGGAAGGCCGGTCCTGGCCGCCTGCGACCCTGCCGCGACCGTGTCGTCGCCAGCGACAAGCTTCGTCCGGGGCGATGGCTGGCGCGTGGCACTGACCATTCCGCTCGATTTCGTCGGCGCGCTGGTCAGCGTCCGCTGCGGCGGGCCGTTCTTGCGATCGACGATGGCAGGAGCCGGCGGGGCCGCGATCGTGGCGGAACTGACCGCAGCGATCCTTGCCGCCGCCGACGGAGCTTGGCCAGGCGCAGGTGGCTGGCAAGCCGATGCGGTCGATCCGGAAGCCGCGGCGTTCGCGGTCTCGCTCGCCGCCGGGGAGCTTACGTTCTCCCTCGGCTGCGCAGTAGTGGCCGCGCCGATCGTCCCCGTCATCCCCGACATCGGTGACTGGTTCCCGCGCCTCCACGCCGCGCTCGACGCGACGCCGTTCGCGGTTCGCGCGGTGCTCCATGACCGGGTCGTCCCGCTCGGCGAGGTGCTCGCTTTCCGCGTCGGCGACGTGCTGCCGATCGAGACGCGGCGCGATGTGTCGCTGCGGCTCGGCGATCGCGCGCTCGCCCGTGGGACGATCACGCCCGACGACGACGGCGGGCACCGCGTCACGATCGTCGCCGTCGGCAGCCCCGGCATTACCCCCGCCCCAACAGAGGACCTGCCATGAACGCCTTGATGCCCGGAGCCTTCGACCAGCTCGAAACGATGCCCGCGCTCGCGCTGGGTGCCCTCGGCGCGGTCGAGGTGCGATTGCGGGTCGAGGTCGGCGCGGCACGGCTGACGCTCGCCGACCTTTCGCGGCTCGGCCCGGGGGCGACTTTCGCGCTCGACCGGCGCAGCGACGAGCAGATCGATATTCTGATCAACGACAGGCTGCTCGCGAAAGGCGAGGTCGTGACGATCGGCGACCGCTTCGGGGTTCGCATCCTCGATATCGTCCCGGCATGACCGCGATGGATTATCTGACGCGGCTGGCGGTGGCGCTGCCGCTGATCATCGCGCTGCTCGCGGCGCTCTGGTACGCGGCGAAGCGCGGCTGGATTCGCCCGCCGGGGATCGTTGCGTCGCCGCTGCTGCGCCCGCTCGCGACGCTCGGTCTCGGCCCGGGATCGCGGCTGGTCGTCATCGAGTTCGACGGGCGGCGGCTGCTGATCGCCGCATCGCGGAGCGGGGTTACCCTGCTCGATCACTCTACCCGATGACCGCCGCCGACGGCCTCGCAGCGCTCGCTGGGGGTAAGAGCGGGCTCGCGCTGCCGCTCCAGATATTGCTGCTGATGACGCTGCTGACGGTTCTGCCGTCGGTGTTGCTGATGATGACCGGCTTTACCCGGATCATCATCGTGCTGGCAATCCTACGGCAGGCGATCGGGCTGGGGCAGGCGCCGCCCAACCAGGTGCTGGTCGGCCTCGCACTGTTCCTGACGCTTTTCGTGATGCAGCCGACCTTCGCCCGGATCGACGCCGAGGCCTATGCCCCGTTCGCGGCGGGCACGCTGCCCGCCGAGAGCGCGATCGAGCGCGGCGGCGCGGCGCTCCACGACTTCATGATCAAGCAGACGCGCGAGAAGGACCTGCGCCTGTTCGCCAATCTCGCCCATTCCGGACCCTTCGTGCGACCCGTCGACGTCCCGATGACGATATTACTGCCGGCATTCGCCACGAGCGAGCTCAAGACCGCGTTCCAGATCGGATTCCTGATCTATCTGCCCTTCCTCGTCATCGACCTCGTCGTCGCCAGCATCCTGATGGCGCTCGGCATGATGATGGTGTCGCCGACTTTGATCTCGCTGCCCTTCAAGTTGCTGCTGTTCGTCATGGTCGACGGCTGGGCGTTGGTGCTCGGCTCGCTCGCGTCCTCGTTCGTCGGAGTGAAATGATATGGATGGCGGCATCGTCATGGACGCGTTGCGCGGCACGATGTGGCTGCTGGCGCAGCTCGTCGCCCCGGTCGTTCTGCCGGCCTTGCTCGCGGGCTTTGTCGTCGGCCTGCTCCAGGCCGCCACCGGAATCAGCGAGTCGACGCTGAGCTTCGTCCCCAAGCTGCTCGTCACCCTCGTCACGCTGGCGGTCCTCGGATCGATGATGATGCGCGAAATCTCGGACTTCACGATCGAACTCTATGAGCGGATTCCGGCGCTGCTGCGATGATCGCCGCGTGGCTCGCGACGCCCGAGGCCGCCGCCGGGCGGCTGCTGTTCGCAAGCCTGCGCACCGCCTCGGCGCTGTCGCTCCTGCCGGGGATCGGCGCGATGCTGATGCCGCTTCGGGTCCGGATCGGCCTCGGCGGTGCGATCGGGGTATTCGTCCTCGGCTTCATGCCCGTAGCGGTGCCCGCCGACCTGTTCAGCGCGAGTGGGCTGATCGCGGTCGCCGGTGAAATCCTGATAGGGGCGATCGCGGGGGTCATGCTCCAGGTCGCGTTCGCCGGAGCGTCGATCGCAGGTGAGGTCATCGCGCAGTCGATGGGGCTCGGCTTCGCCACCATCCTCGATCCGGGCGGCATGACCAGCCCGGTGATCGCGACATTGCTCGGCCTCGTCGCGTGGCTCGTCTTCTTCGGCCTCGACGGGCACCTGCGGCTGTTCGAGGTGCTCGTGACGAGTTACCGCTCGCTGCCCCCGGGCTCCAACCCCTTCGCTCTGGCCGGGCAGGTCGCCGGAGTCGGCGCGCTCGCGTTCGCGTCGGGGCTGATGCTGGCCTTGCCCGTCGCGGCGGTGCTGTTCCTTATCAATTTGCTCCTCGCGGTCGCCGCCCGCAGTGCGCCGCAGCTCAATCTCTTCGCGATCGGATTCCCCACATTGATGCTGGCCGGAATCGCCGCGCTCGCGGTGGCGATGCCCGCGATCATCGACACGATGGCGGCGGGGATGGCGACGATGCAGGAGCGGCTCGAGGGCATATTGCTTGGCTGACGCTCCCGACAGCGACCAGAAGACCGAGGCGCCGACGGAAAAGCGCCGCCGCGAGTCCGCCGAAAAGGGCGAGACGTTTCAGTCGCGCGAACTCGGCACCGCGCTCGTCATCGGGGCCGGAGTCGTCTGGGCGATGATCGGGGCGAGCAATCTCGTCATCGCGTGCCGCCGCATGATGCGCGACGGACTGTCGGTCGTCGATCCAGCGCGCAGCGACCTCGGCGCGGCGCCATCGCTGCTCGCGAAGGGACTGGCTGGCCCGCTGACCATCTTCGCCGTGCTGATCATCGCCGGGGCGGTTTGCGGACCGCTGCTGACCGCGCCGCATTTTTCCGCCAACGCCTTCGCGCTCAAGCTAAGCCGCCTCAACCCGGTCGCCGGCCTTCAGCGAATGTTCGGCACGCACGCGCTCGGCGAACTCGGCAAGGCGGTGCTCAAGGCGGCGCTGATCTTCGGCGCGGGGGGCTCGGTGATCGCGGCGCGACTGCCCGGTCTGGTCGCACTCGGCATTGGGGAGCCAGCCGCCGGGGCGGAGCGCATCGCCGCATCGACGTCGGCGCTGCTGATCGCGCTCGCGGTCGCGCTGTGGATCATCGCCGCGATCGACCTGCCGCTGCAGCTTGCCCGCCACCTCGCCAAGATCAAAATGTCGAAGCAAGAGGTCCGCGAGGAGAGCCGCGAGAGCGAGGGGTCACCCGAAACCAAGGCGGCGCAGCGGCGGATAGCACGGCAGGCGGCGAGACGCTCGCTGGCGCCCGCGATGGCGACGGCGAGCGTGGTGGTGGTGAACCCGGCTCACTTCGCGGTCGCGCTGCGCTATGTCCCGGGTCGCGATGCCGCGCCGGTGGTCGTCGCCAAGGGCCGCGACGTCATCGCCGAGGCGATCCGCGAACTGGCCGCCGTCAACAAGGTGCCGATGCTGCGCTACCCGCAACTGACGCGGGCGATCTATTTTACGGCGACGGTTGGCATGCCGATCAAGGACGAACTGTTCAGCGCGGTCGCCGCAGTGCTGGCGTTCGTCATGTACCTCGACGACACGTCACGCCAAAAGCCTGAAGTCGTCATCCCGACAGGTTTTCAGTTCGATGGATTGGGCGGACATGTGGCCCGGGATTAGTTGCTCTTGCGCTCGTCGCGGCGGCGGAGCTCGTCGAGGTTCCGGCACAATTGCTGAAAGCCGTCGTCGATCGACGCGGCGTGGGTGTCGTCGAGCTGGGCCAGCAGCGCTGCGAATTCGGCCTCGCTGATCCGTTCGCCGTTCTCGATCTCCCGGTACACCATTCTGTCCATCTCAATTCCGTTGCATCAACACCTACGCAACACGCGCTGACGCTTCACCGATGAGTAACCGGTCAAGCCACCACTAGTTCCGCCAGTTGATCCTTAACACTATGGATAGTGGCCAAATCGTCTCGTCTGCCGCCCGTTGCGGCATCGCCCGGCGATAGGCTAAAGGCTGCGCATCCATCTTCACGACTCCGAAAGCCTCGATCCGCCATGGCCGGTTACCAGTACGCGTTCGTCATGAAGGGCCTGACGAAGGCCTATCCCGGCGGCAAGCCGGTGTTCAAGGACCTTTACCTGAGCTTCCTGCCCGGCGCGAAGATCGCGGTGATCGGGCCGAACGGCGCGGGCAAGTCGACGCTGATGAAGATCATCGCGCAGCAGGACAAGGACTTCCAGGGCGAGGCATGGCCTGCCGAGGGCGTCCGCGTCGGCTATCTCGCGCAGGAGCCGCACCTCGACCCGACCAAGACCGTCCGCGAGAACGTCATGGACGGTGTTCGCGAGGTCGCCGACATGGTCGCGCGCTTCAATGCGGTCGCCGCCGAAATGGGCGAGCCGACCGACACGACCGACTTCGACGCACTGATGGAAGAAATGGGCATCCTCCAGGAGAAGATCGACACCGTCGACGGCTGGACGCTCGACAATCAGCTCGAGATCGCGATGGACGCGCTGCGCTGTCCGCCGGGCGAGTCGATGGTCGACAAGCTTTCGGGCGGCGAAAAGCGCCGCGTCGCGCTGTGCAAGCTGCTGCTCGAAAAGCCCGACATCCTGCTGCTCGACGAGCCGACCAACCACCTCGACGCCGAGAGCGTCCAGTGGCTCGAAAAGCATCTTCAGGACTACGCCGGCTGCGTCATCCTCGTCACCCACGACCGCTACTTCCTCGACAATGTCGTCAAGTGGGTGCTCGAACTCGACCGCGGCAAGGGCATCCCGTTCGAGGGCAATTACTCGGCGTGGCTCGAAGCCAAGGTCAAGCGGATGTCGCAGGAGAGCCGCGAGGACGAGAGCCGCGAGCGCGCCATCCGCGACGAGCTCCAGTGGATCCGGTCGAGCCCGAAGGCGCGCCAGACCAAGTCGAAGGCGCGAATCCAGGCGTTCGACGACCTCGTCGAGAAGCAGGCGAACCGTCGCCTCGGCTCGGCGCAGATCCTCATCCAGATCCCCGAACGCCTCGGCAATACCGTGATCGAGGCGAAGAACCTGACCAAGAGCTTCGGCGACCGGGTGCTGATCGACAACCTCAGCTTCAGCCTGCCGCCGGGCGGCATCGTCGGCGTGATCGGCCCCAACGGCGCCGGCAAGACGACGCTGTTCCGCATGATCACGGGCCAAGAGCAGCCCGACGAAGGTTCGATCCGCATCGGCGACACCGTCAAGCTCGGCTATGTCGATCAGTCGCGCGACGCGCTCGATCCGGGGCACAATGTCTGGGAGGAAGTCTCGGGCGGCGCGGAGAGGTTCTACTTCGGCAAGAACGAGGTGCTGACCCGCGCCTATGTCGGCGCGTTCAACTTCAAGGGCGCCGACCAGCAGAAGAAGGTCGGCCAGCTATCGGGCGGTGAACGCAACCGCGTCCACATGGCGAAGATGCTCGTCCAGGGCGGCAACGTCCTGCTGCTCGACGAGCCGACCAACGACCTCGACGTCGAGACGTTGCGCGCGCTCGAGGAGGCGCTGGAGAGCTTCGCCGGTTGCGCCGTGGTCATCAGCCATGACCGCTTCTTCCTCGACCGGCTGGCGACGCACATCCTCGCCTTCGAGGGCGACAGCCATGTCGAATGGTTCGAGGGCAACTTCGAAGCATACGAGGCCGACAAGCACGCGCGGATGGGCGATGCCGCCGACCGTCCGACGAAGCTGACGTACAAGCGCCTGACGCGGTGAAGCGCGTTGTCAAAAAGCTGACGCGGTGAAGCGCGCGGTCGCAAAGTCGACGCGGTAGCGGTGTCGGCAGACTATTGCGCCGACCTCGTCCGCAGCCGCGACCGCGACCGCTGGCTGGCGACGCTCTATTCACCCGCCGCCGTCCGCCCGGCGCTGTTTGGCCTGCACGCGCTCGATCTCGAGTTGGCGCAGGTGGTGGCGACGACGACCGAGGCGATGCTCGGCGAAATCCGGCTGGCGTGGTGGCGTGAGTCGTTGACCAAGCTCGATACCGCGCCGCCGCCCGCGCAGCCGGTGCTCGCGGCGATCGCCGAACATACGCTGCCGCTCGGGGTCAAGGGGCAGGCGCTCGAGCCGATCGAGGATGCGTTCCTCGCGCTGCTGATCGAGGAGCGGCTCGCGGGGAAATTGCTCGACGATCATCTCGACCGGCGCGGCGGGACACTGTTCGGGGCGTGCGCGACCGCGCTCGGCGTCGCGCAGCCGTCGGCGCGGGCGCTCGGGCGGGTGTGGGCGTTGGGGCAACTCGTGCGCGAGGGGGTCAAGGCGCCGCCGGTCGATCCCGACGATGCCCGGCGGATCGCGGCCGAGGCGTTCCCGGCGCGGCTCGCCCCCGCGCTGCGCCCGCTCGCCGCGCTGGCCGGGTTCGCCGCCGCCGATGTCGCGCGCGCGCTCGCCGATCGCCCGGCCGGCGTCCCCGGCGGCATCGGGCGGCAGGTGCGCCTGCTCCGCTGGGTCGCGACGGGGCGCTGACTTATCCTGCGGCGTGTGCGAGGAGGGCGCTGGGGTAGTCGGGGGCGACGATGATTGTACCGAAGTGGTTGGCGGCGACCGTGGTCGCGGCATTGGCGGTGTGCGCGGTGATGCTGTGGCGGCAGAGCGCGCCACGCGCCGCGGCGGTGCATTTCTCCGCACCCGCAGCCGCCGAAGCCGCCGAGATCACCCCCGCCGCAGCGGCCGCCGCGCTGGTCGCCCCGGTGTCCGACGTCACCCCCGCCGACCGCGAGGCCAAGCGTTTCTCGCGCTATGACAAGGACAAGGACGGGACGATCACCCGCGACGAGTATTTCGTCAGCCGCAAGAAGGCGTTCGCCAAGCTCGACGTCAACCACGACGGCAAGCTCAGCTTCGAGGAATATTCGGTCAAGGCGATCGCCAAGTTCGACGCCGCCGACACGAAGCACGACGGCCGCCTGACCCCGGAGGAGTTCGCGACGACCGCGGTCAAGCGCAAGCCGCGGACCAAGGCAGTGTGCCCCCCGGGCGGCGCGGTCGCGGCGGCTCCTGATGAGCCGGCGGAGGCGCAGTAGCCTACGCCGCCGCCTGCTCGCCCGGCTCGCCGAGCCACGCCGCGAGGTCGGCGCGCGCCCGTGCCGCCATCGCCGGCTTGCGCAGGCTCTTGTGGACCGGCGGCTCCATCGGCGGAAACAGGCCGAAGTTGACGTTCATCGGCTGGAAGCTGGCGGCCTCCGCGCCCCCGGTGATGTGGCTGAGCAACGCGCCGATCGCGGTCGTCGGCGGCGGCGGGTCGAGCCGGTCGCCGCGCGCTTCGGCGGCTGCCATGCGCCCGGCGATCAACCCGACCGCGGCGCTCTCGACATAGCCCTCGCAGCCGGTGATCTGCCCGGCGAAGCGGAGCCGCGGCTCGGCGCGCAGCCTGAGCTGATCGTCGAGCAGGACTGGCGACTTGATGAATGTATTGCGGTGGAGCCCGCCGAGCCGCGCGAACTCGGCCTTTTCGAGCCCCGGGATCATGCGGAAAACGCGGACCTGCTCGGCGTGCTTGAGCTTGGTCTGGAAGCCGACGATGTTCCACAGCGTTCCCAGCGCATTGTCCTGACGAAGCTGGACGACCGCCCATGCCCGCCGCCCCGTCGCCGGATTGGTCAGCCCGACCGGCTTCATCGGGCCGAAGCGCGGGGTGTTGAGCCCGCGTTCGGCCATCACCTCGATCGGCATGCAGCCGTCGAAGTAAGGCGTGCCTTCCCATTGCTTATATTCGGTTTTCTCGCCCGCCAGCATCGCTTCGACGAACGCCTCGTACTGGGCCTTGTCGAGCGGGCAGTTGATGTAGTCCTTGCTGTCGCCCTTGTCCCAGCGCGACTGGAACCACGCGGTGTCCATGTCGATCGAGTCGAAATGGACGATCGGCGCGATCGCGTCGAAGAAGGCGAGCGCGTCCTCGCCCGTGCGTTCGGCGATCCATTCGGCAAGCGGTCCGGCGGTCAGCGGCCCAGTGGCGATGATGACCTGGCTCCACTCGGGCGGTGGCGCGGCGACGAGTTCGCGGCGAAGTTCGATCAGCGGCTCGGCTTCGATCGCGGCGGTGACGGCGT
>JAYTTV010000003.1:0-3224 GCA_043745075.1 Sphingomonadaceae bacterium | reverse complement strand
TGCCGTTGCAAAGGAAGCTAACGCGGCCGCGAACAAAACTACTGATTTCATGGTCAATCCTGCACGATGGACAACCGGATAAGTCGCCACTGCAAAGTTGCTGCATAAGTCATGCCATCCGGCTGCGGTTAACGATCGCAATGGTTTGAGCTCCGTAACGGTTTAGACGTGTAAAGCAGCCCGACACTTGAACGATATTGGCAGCCATCGTGCGATATTTCTGGTGCTGCTCTTGCCCAGCGGCGCGTCGCGCGTTCCAACCCGCCGCGCTGACGCCCCTCCCCTGTATTTGTAGGATTTGGTAAAATAACTTTCCTACACAAACCAAAAACGCCATAAACTCGTCGATGAAAAACGAATCACAAACCCTCGCCCCCGCCCGCCGCCACCGCGACGACGGCTGGACCCCCGATCGCCAGCGCATCTTCATCGACCGGCTGGCGGCGACCGGCAGCGTCAAGAGCGCGTGCCGGTCGGCGGGCATGGACCCGTCGAGCGCGTACCGGCTCCGCCAGCACCCGAGCGCATGGGCGTTCTCCGATGCGTGGGAGGCAGCGCGGTCGACCGCGCTGGCCGAATTGACCGATGTCGCGATCGACCGCGCGATCTTCGGCCAGCGGCAGGAGGTGTACCAGCGCGGCCAGCTCGTCGGCACGCGCACGATCTTCGACAACCGGTTGTTGATGGGGCTGCTGCTCAACCGCGGCCGCCTCGCCGACAACCGTTTCCACCAGCCGCTGTATGGCGGCGGCGGCGGCGCGTGCGACGACGATGGCGACGCCAAGCCCGAAAGCACCGATGACGCCTATGCCGAGGCGCTCGCCGCCTTCGACACCGCGATGGTCGCCGAAGACGCCGAGATCGCCGCCGAGGACGCCGAACTCGGCGCGGCGGAAGCGGCGCTCGATGCGGCGGAAGCCCTCGAAGCCGAACAGGCGTTCGCGGCCGCAGCCGCCGAGGCCGAACCGGCGGCGCGTGTGGCGGAAGCAGCCGAAGCAGCGGTTACGAAAACAGGCGTTTCGTGTGGACTTCGTGGACTTCCCGCTTCGAACGGCGTCGGATCAGACCGCGTAGAGCCAGACCAGCGCGGCGATCCCCGCCACGATCCGGTAATACGCGAACGGGGCGAACCCATACCGGCTGATCACCGCGACGAAGGCGCGGACGACGATCACCGCGACGACGAAGGCGACGACGAAGCCGATCGCGATGTCGTGGATTTCGCCCGCGTTGATCAGCGCGCGGTTGCTGACGAGTTCGAGGACGGTCGCGCCGAGCATCGTCGGGATCGCGAGGAAAAAGCTGAACTCGGCGGCGGTGCGGCGCTCGACGCCCATCGTCAGCGCGCCCATGATGGTGGCGCCCGACCGGCTGACCCCGGGGATCATTGCGAGGCACTGGGCGAGGCCGATGCCGAGCGCGGTCGGCACCGGGATGTCGGCGACGCCGTTGACCGTGGCGCGCTTCGCCATCCGCTCGATGATCAGGATGGCGATGCCGCCGACGATCAGCGCGACCGCGACGACCTCGGCGTGGCCGAGCAGCATCTCGATCTTCTTGTGGAGGAGGAAGCCGATCACCCCGGCGGGGATGAACGCGAGCAGGATGTTCCGGACGAAGCGCAGCGAAATCGGGTCGCGCGCGAAGACGCCGCGGATCACCGTCATGAAGGTCCGCCAGTACAGCACGACGATCGCAAGGATCGCGCCGAACTGGATGACGATGTTAAACAATTTCCAGCTCTCGGGATCGTAGCCGAGCAGCTTGCCCGCAAGGATCAGGTGCCCGGTCGATGACACGGGGAGGAACTCCGTCACGCCCTCGACGATGCCGAGGATGATGATGTCGGTGAGGCTGTGGCCGGTGCCGGTCGCCGCCGGGGCGGCGGCAGCGACGGCGGCGGTGGCTGCGGGAACGAGGCTCGCGGCGGCGGCGATCAGCGACAGGGTCAAGCTTTTGTCTCCGGATCGCGGTGGAAGCGGCCGGCGGTGCGGTAGCGTTCCAGATACGCGGGCGCAACCGCCTCGAGCGGGGTCGCGGCGATGCCGAACGCATCGAGGCCGGGGGCGTGCGCGACATTGTCCGACTGAAGCATCGTGAACTGCCCCGACGTCATCGGCACGAGCGGGACGAAATCCCCGGCGCGGCCCATCAGCTTCGCCGCGAAGCCGGGGACCTCGACCATCGACTTGGTGCTGCGGATCTCGCGCATGATCCACGCGATGATGTCGCGGAACGCGTACACCTTCGGCCCGCCGAGCTCGAAGGTCTTGCCGCCGTACAGCGCCGGATCGGCGAGCGCGGCGACGATCGCCTTTGCCACGTCGACGACGAACACCGGCTGGAAGCGCGTGTCGCCGGCGACGACGGGGACGACCGGGAGCGGGCCGCTCGCCATCGCGGCGAAGCGGTTGATGAACTGGTCCTCGGGACCGAAGACGATCGAGGGGCGGACGATCGTCGCGTGCGGCAGCGCGGCGGTGACCGCCGCCTCGCCCGCCGCCTTGGTCGAGGCGTATTCGGCCTTGCTCCCCGCGTCGGCGCCGATCGCCGAGACCTGGACGAAGGACATGACATTGGCGGCAGCGGCGGCGCGCGCGACGGTGGCGGCACCCTCGGCCTGGACGCCTGCGAACTTCTGGCCGCTGCGCTCGTCGAGGATGCCGACGAGGTTGACCCCGGCGTCGGCCTTATCGAACGCCGCGGTCATGCTCGCGGCGTTGGTGACGTTCCCGGCGACGATCTCGATCTGGCCGAGCGCCGCCAAGGGCTTGAGGAAGTTGGCGTTTTCGGGCGTGCGGACGACGACGCGGACCCGCGCGCCCGTCTTGACGAGCTCCTGGACGAGATACCGCCCAAGGAAGCCCGACCCGCCGACGACGACGACCAGACGGTCGACCAGGGCAGAATGATTGACGGCCATCGTCAGGCGAGTCCCCGCTTGCTGCACAGTGGCGGGTCATGGCGCATCGTCGGGCCGTTGACAACGCCGGTGCGCCAGCGGACCGCGCCGCTCTATGTATTGGGCGTTAGGTCGTTGCCCGCTTGGGCGTTCCGGCGTTGCCCGCTTGGGCGTTCCGCCGTTGACAAGCCCCGCCCCCCTCTCTACGCCGCGCCACTCGGCTCACCGTGCCCTGGTGGCGGAATTGGTAGACGCGCCAGCTTCAGGTGCTGGTATTGGTAACGATGTGATGGTTCGAGTCCATTCCAGGGCACCAGTGACC
>JAYTTV010000002.1:0-3228 GCA_043745075.1 Sphingomonadaceae bacterium | reverse complement strand
ACGGATCGGTCCGGGTGACGATGATGCCGAAGTCGGACAGGTGCGCGTTGGTCGTCCACACCTTCTGCCCGTCGATGACCCAGTCATCGCCGTCACGGACCGCCTTGGTCCGGATGCCGGCGAGGTCGGACCCCGCGCTCGGCTCGGAGAACAGCTGGCACCATACCTCCTCGCCCTCGAGCGCCTTGGCGACGTAGCGCTCGATCAGCGCAGGCGAGCCGTGGGTGAAGACCGTCGGGATGCACATGCCGAGGCCGATCGCGAACAGCTCGGTCGGAGCGTGATACTTCGACTGTTCCTGGTTGAAGATGATCGAGTGCATCGGCGATAGGCCCTGCCCGCCGAACGCCTTGGGCCAGGTGATGCCGGTATAGCCGGCGGCGTGCTTGACCTTCTGCCACTTGCGCGATTCGGGGACGTTCTCACCCCGGCTGACGGGGCGAGCGGGCGGGTCGCGGTAGTCGGCGGCGGCGGTCGCAAGCCAAGCGCGCGCCTTGGCGCGGTATTCGGCGTCGTCGGGGGTGTCGTTGAAATCCATCGTCGATCTCCCTTACGCTGCGACCGCGTTGCGCTGCTCGAGCGAGCGCACCAGCCGGTCGGCCCAGAAATTGCGGCTCCCGAGCGCTGCAACGAGCGCGCGGTTGCGGCGGTAGTAGAACTGGCAGTCGCTCTCCCACGTGAAGCCGATGCCGCCGTGGATCTGGACGTTCTCCTCGGCAGCGAAGGCGAGCGCGTCGAGGCTGGCGACCCGTGCCGCGCTCGCTGCCTGGCGGAGTTCGGGGGCGTCGGCCTCCATCGCCCATGCTGCGTGGAGGGCGTGGGCGCGGGCGAGTTCGAGCTTGATATACATGTCGGCGCACTTGTGCTTGACGCCTTGATAACGCCCGATCTTCTGGCCGAAGGCGGTGCGTTCCTTGGCATAGGCGACCGCCATGTCCATCGCCGCGGTCGCGGTCCCCATCGCCTCGAAGCTGCCGAGAATCGCGGCGCAGTCGAGCCAGTCGTGGTAGCCGCCCGCGTCGCCGAGCGGGTCGGCGGGGGCACCGGTCAAGGTCAGCGTGCCGTGACGGCGGACGAGGTCGAGCGTGTCGACAGGGGTGACGCCGACGCCTGCGCCGCTCAGGTCGACGATATAGAGCGCGGGGCCGTCGGGGCCGGCGGCACTTACGATCGCCATCGTCGCGGCGGCGAGGTCGGCGATCGGCGACTTGGTGCCGGTGATCGCGTCGCCGTCGACCTTCGCCGATGCCTTGGCGGGGGAGGCGTTGCCGCCCTCGGCCCAGCCGGTGACCGCGACGACCGAGCCGTCGGCGATGCCCGGCAGCCAGCGCGCCTGTTGCTCGGGGGTGCCGAGCGCAATGAGTGCCTCGGTTGCCGCCAGCGCCTGCGCCAGCGGGATCGGCGCGAGGCTGCGTCCGGCTTCCTCGGCGAGGACGCACGCGGCTTCGGACGTCATGCCGACGCCGCCATGGGCTTCGGGGACGCGCGCCGCGGTCCAGCCGAGGTCGACGACCGTCTGCCACAAGCCGGCGTCGAACGGGGCGTCGCCGTTCATCGCGGCGCGTGCGACCGCCGGCCCGGCACGCTCGTCGAAGAACTTGCGAGCCTGCTCGCGCAACGCCTTGGCGTCGTCGGAAAAGTCGAAGTCCATGCCATCTCCCCAGAGGCTTTGGCACTGACTTTACGTTAACGTCAGTCTCGCGCAACCCCCGCGACATGGTAGACGTTCGGTGAGGGAGAATTCCGATGAGCGAAGCGATGGAAGACCGCGTGGCGACCGAGCTGACCGAGGGCGCGACGCCTGAGCAGCGCACCGCCCTCGCCGCGTGGGCCAGCAGGCTGCTCGCGATCCGCGACGACTCGGAGGACGGCTTTGGCAAGGCGCGCTCGGCGTTGATGGCGACGGTCGACGGCAAGGCGGCGTGGCCGCTGATCCAGCGCCTCGGCGACGCGATCAAGCGCAATGCATGGGATGAGCGCAGCAACCCCGAACGCGCCGCGGTCGGCGGGGCGACGGCGATGATCGCGCTGTTCGGCGGCGGCCTCGCGGTGCTGACCGTCCTCGGCGCGGCGGCGGGGGCCCCGCTGTGGATCGTCTTCGGCAGCGGCGATGGGCTCGCGCGCAAGATCGTCGCGGCGGCTGCGTGACTTCAAATGCCGAGCTGGCCGACTGGTGCCAGCGTCAATCGGAGGATGCGGCACGGCAGATCGAGCTGTTCGGCGGCGGCGGCGTGCGGGCGATCCTCGAGATGCCCGACGGGACGACGCAGGACATCACCGCCGGTGTCGTCGCGCATCAGACCGATAATATCGCGATGTTCGCCCGGCTGATCGCCGCGCTGACAGCCTAGCTGCGCTTGAACAGCGAGTCGGCGGCGCTGCGGAATTTCGACGCGCCGTCGCGCTTGGCCCTTGTCCGCGCGACCTCGGCTTCGAGGGCGACGATGCGTTCGGCGAGCTCGCCGACCGACAGGCGGTCGAGGTCCTGCTTGATCAAAGCGGCGACGACGTCGTCGGGCTTCGCGCGGGGGAGGTCTTCATCCATGCCGCAGACGTTGACCCGGCACCCGCTCAAGTCAATATCGCGCGCATGACGATTCCCACGACGATGACCGCGATCGATCCTTCGGCTCCGGGAGGTCCCGAGGTGCTGGTGCCGGTGACCCGCCCGGTGCCGGTCCCCGGCGACGGCGAGGTGCTGGTCCGGGTTCACGCCGCGGGGGTCAACCGCCCCGACGTCCTCCAGCGGCAGGGGCTGTACCCGATGCCGCCCGCTGCGCCGACGATCATGGGCCTCGAGATCGCGGGCGAGGTGGTTGCCGTCGGCGGAACGGGCGGGCGCTGGGCGGTCGGCGACCGGGTCTGCGCGCTCGTCATCGGTGGCGGCTACGCCGAATTTTGCGTCGCCCCGGCGGGCCAGTGCCTGCCGATCCCGGACGGCCTCGACTACATTGCCGCCGCCGGACTACCCGAAACCTATTTCACCGTCTGGTCGAACCTGTTCGAGCGCGGCCATGCGGCCGCGGGCGAGACCGTGTTGATCCACGGCGGCACCAGCGGCATCGGTACGACCGCGATCCTGCTCGCCAAGGCACGCGGCTTGAAGGTCATCGTCACCGCCGGGTCGCCCGAAAAATGCGCCGCCGCGCGCGGCCTCGGTGCCGACCACGCGATCGATTACAAGGCGAGCGACTTCGTCGACAAGGTCGCCGGGATCACTGCGGCCAA
>JAYTTV010000001.1:0-3235 GCA_043745075.1 Sphingomonadaceae bacterium | reverse complement strand
GCTAGCCAGACGGCAACGAGCGCCACGCTGCTGATGATAAAGATCGGTGAATAAATGGACTTTCCGACCGTCGCGGTCAGGATGAGATGCCGCTCCGTCCGATGCTCGTGACGGACGGTAAGCCCGATTTGCTCACCGGCATCGACCCGACGCTTCCGCTCCCAGTAACGGTTGAGCCGAACCGCATCGCCGGTCTTGATCCCGGATCGGGTCGCGGCGGTGTCGGGGCGAAGGCGAACGACCTCGCAGAATCGATCGGACGCGCAGCTGTCGGCCAGTCGAAAGCCGGCATCGGCCGACGTTGCACGGCCCGACCCGATGTAGATGTCGGATGCCTCCTGCAGAAGCGTCAGCACGCCGAGCAGCAGCGCCCCAAGCCAGACCAGACGCGGCACGGGCTCTCGACCGATCCGTCTCAGGCCCGGTCATATTCGATGGTCGCGACATGTCTTCCCCCGTGCCCACGAGGTCCGTTCTAGCCCGTAACGATCACCCCGTCTCTATTCGCGGACAAGGCGCGACGGATGGGCAAGACCAATGAACATGGGCAGTCGCCGTTGCATGTGGCGACCGCTTTGGGGATCGCTCAATACGTGCCGAATGTCTGCATGTGGGGCGGAAGCAGCCGTCGCTGTCATGTAACTATCGCTAAGTTCGCGCGTCATCCGGCAAGCGTGGCGCTGTCCTACACCCTGGCGACTGGGGTATGTCTACCTGTCGAGTCGTGAGTCGTGTTCTTTCTCATTGTTGGTCGAACAGTTCGATGCGCAGTAGCGGCGTCATTTGTCCGCGCGCCATCGGAGCGGAGGCGTTCTGATGAGTGTGCAAAAGCCTGAACTTCATGTGACCTTTCGCGGACCCGACAGCCTGCCGCCCGTCCCGGACGTGACAAAGCTGGTCGTTCCGTGGACTTGTGTAACCTTCCGCCGCGAAGCACCACCCGCGACATACCTTCGTCCGTGACCTCAATAAGCCGGTCGTTGCGTGGACTTGTGTAACCTTTGGGGCACGGCTCCGTCCTGCAAATCGCGATTTGCCAGCGTGTAGACTTCCGCCGTGCACCCCGGCGCCCCATACAAAATCGTCATCCCCGCACAGGCGGAGACCCATCAGCCCAACCTTCAGTGGTGATGGGTCCCCGCCTGCGCGGGGATGACGGAAGTACATCGGGGCGACGATTTCAAAGCGAAAAAGCCGGTCGCTGTGTGGATTTGTGTAACCTTCCGCCGCGAATTGGGCGGTTGGCACCCGTGGCTCAGGCGTCGATCGCCTCGGCCTCGACCTGCCGTGCGCTCGCTTGGATGAAGGCGAAGCGGTGTTCGGGGTGGCGGCCCATCAGCCGCTCGACGAGGTCCTTGACGTCGGCGCGCGCGTCGTAGTCGGCGGGCATCGTCACCCGCAGCAGCGTCCGCTTGCTCGGGTCCATCGTCGTTTCCTTGAGCTGCGCCGACGCCATCTCGCCGAGTCCCTTGAAGCGGCCGATTTCGAGGTTCGTTTTGCCCTTGAACACCGTCCGCATCAGTTCCTCGCGGTGGGCGTCGTCGCGGGCGTAGGCGACGGTGCCGCCGTGGGCGAGCCGGTAGAGCGGCGGCTGGGCGAGGTACAGATGCCCGTCACGAACCAGCCCGGGCATTTCCTGGAAGAAGAAGGTCATCAGCAGCGTCGCGATATGCGCGCCGTCGACATCGGCGTCGGTCATGATAACGACCTTCTCGTACCGCAGCGCCGTCCCGTCATAGCGGTCGCGGGTGCCGCAGCCGAGCGCCTGGATCAGGTCGCCGACCTCGGTGTTGGCGAGGATCTTGGCGGTGTTGGCGCTGGCGACGTTCAAGATCTTGCCGCGGATCGGCAGCACCGCCTGGGTCGTCCGGTCGCGCGCCTGCTTCGCCGAGCCACCCGCCGAGTCGCCCTCGACGATGAACACCTCGGTCCCGACGGGGTCGCTGCGGGTGCAGTCGGTCAGCTTGCCGGGGAGGCGGACGTTGCGCTTGTTGGTCGCCGTCTTGCGCTGGTTGGCGAGGTCGGCGCGGCGCCGCAGCCGGTCATCCATCCGTTCGAGCAGGACCCCGAGCAGGGTCCGCGCGCGGCCTTCGTTACCAGTTAGCCAATGATCGAAATGGTCGCGGACCGCGGTCTCGACGAGCCGCGCCGCCTCGGGGCTGGTCAGCCGGTCCTTGGTCTGGCTCTGGAACTGCGGGTCGCGGATGAACAGCGACAGCATCAGCTCAGCGCCGGTCATGACATCCTCGGGCGCGAGGTCGGTCGCTTTCTTCTGGCCGATCAGCCCGGCGAAGCCCTTAATTCCCTTCGCAAGTGCAGCACGAAGCCCGGCTTCATGGGTGCCGCCGTCGGGGGTCGGGACGGTATTGCAGTAGTAGCTCGTGGCGCCGTCGCCCCACATCGGCCACGCCACCGCCCATTCGACCGAGCCGCGGTCCTCGGGCAGGTCGGCGCGCCCGGCGAACAGCTCGCCGACGACAAGCTCGCGGTCGCCGAGCTGTTCGGTCAGGTGATCGGCGAGCCCGCCGGGGAACTGGAAGGTCGCCGTCGCCGGGGTCGCGTCGGTGATCAGGTCGGGGTTGCACTTCCAGCGGATCTCGACGCCGCGGAACAGATACGCCTTCGAGCGGGCGAGCTTGTACAGGCGGGCGGGCTTGAAGTGGGCGTCGTCGCCGAAGATCTGGGTGTCGGGGGTGAAGGCGACCGACGTGCCGCGCCGCCCGTTGACCGCGCCGACGCTGTCGAGGCCCGACGTCGGCAGGCCGCGCGAAAAAGTCTGGCGGAACAACGCCTTGTTGCGCGCGACCTCGACCGTCAGGTCGGACGACAAAGCGTTGACCACCGAAATGCCGACCCCGTGGAGCCCGCCGCTGGTGGCATACGCCTTGCCGGAGAACTTCCCGCCCGAGTGGAGCATCGTCATGATGACCTCGAGCGCCGACTTGCCGGGGTATTTCGGATGCTCGTCGACCGGGATGCCGCGGCCGTTATCGACGATCGTCAGCCGGTCGCCGGCGTCGAGGGTGACCTCGATCCGGGTGGCGTGGCCGGCGACCGCCTCGTCCATCGCATTGTCGAGGACCTCCGAGGCGAGGTGGTGGAGCGCGCGCTCGTCGACCCCGCCGATGTACATGCCGGGGCGGCGGCGAACCGGCTCGAGGCCCTCGAGGACCTCGATGTGGCTGGCGTCATAGTCGGTCGAGGCCGCGGCTGCGGCGAACAGGTCGCTCATGGG